>JAFMJW010000011.1 GCA_017853315.1 Alphaproteobacteria bacterium | reverse complement strand
AGCCCCAGGTGGCAGATCGGCGCCGCGTCGAGGATCGCGTCGATCGTCGCGCGATCGTAGGCGCCCCTCGCGGGAAGCCTGCGGACCCGGACCCGGTCACTCGGTGCGGACGCCACGACGCGGATCATGCGCGAACGAACCGCCCGGCGAAAGCGCGCGCCGCTCCGCGATCGTGGGAGGCCGTTCGGCCGACCGTGCCCGGCCCGGGTCAGGCCGTGCGCACGGGGCGAGTCACTCGCAGCGCAGCTTGCTGCCGACCGGCCGGCAGGCGAGCGACGCCGAGACGGCGCAGGCGCCGTCCGCGCCGGCCGATGCTCCCGGCCCGAGCACGAGCGTCACCCGCAGCGGCCCGACCACCGGCCCCGCGAGCGCCTGCTTCTTGGTCTGCAGCTGCACGGAGACGTCGCCGTTCCAGAGCTGCTTGTACTGGAGCTTGGAGAGCCCGCTCGCGCTGCCGGCCGTGCAGGACGGCGGGTCGATCGCGCCCGAGCCGTTCACGTAGAGCGCCTTCGGCCCCGAGACCTTCCAGCGATCCTTGCGCGGGTTGCACGCGGCCGTCGACGACCCGGGAACCGGGTGCGTCGCCGCCGTGAGCTCGAGCAGCGACGAGCCGCCCGGCCCGAGATCTTCGACGAGGACCTGCGCCCCGCCGTCGAGCGGGTGACCGTCGGGGCGTCCCTGCGGCCACGCGAGCGTGCCATCGAGCTTGATCGACTGCGCGCCGGGCGTGCGGCCGAGCCCGGCCACGTCGACGCGGGCACCGAAGACCGAGCCGCCGGCCGTGCAGAGCGCGGTCGCGGGCGGCGTGCACGAAGGCGCGGACACCTTCTCGGGCGACCACCAGTTGCCCGACATCACGATCATCGAGAGCAGCTCGAGCGTGTTCTCGTAGTAGCCGCCGTCGGCGAGCGGCGTCGCGACGACGAGGTCCCAGACGTCGTTCAGCCACCCCTGGTGGGCCGCGTCCACGGTCGCGCCGGCGCCGATCGGCGCGACGAAGGCCATCGAGAGGTAGTCGCTGTTCGCGCTCGGCGTGCCGGAGAGCCGGTAGCCGCTGCGGATCTTCGACGGGTCGCCGCCGGTCGCGCCCCGGATCCACGTCTCGATCCGGCCGACCGCGGTGCGGGCGCGGGGCTCTCCGTTCACGATCCAGTCGGTCGCGAGCCGCCAGGGGTCGCGGCAGGCATTGTAGTCGTAGGCGCCATCGTTCGCGCCCTCGAGGAATCCGGCGGGCGCGGGCGAAGGCGACGAGAGCGCGTTCACGACGAAGTCGGGCAGGAGCCCGGTCGCGGGGCTCGAGCCGGACTGCAGCGCGTCCACGACGTCCCAGGTGTGCTCGACGAGGTCGGACCACGAAGCATCCGAGGTCGCGGCGCCGAAGGCGCGCGCGTGATCCGGCATGAAATCCGAGGTGCGTGTCGCGGTCGCGAAGGCGCTGCCGTCGTTCCCGACCCAGTCGCCGAGCTTCACGATGCGGCCCGACGGGTCGAGGTCGCCCGAGCGGATCGCGGCGATGATCGTGTTCGCGGCCTCTCGGTAGTCGACGACCCCGCAGCTGCCCCACTGGCGGTCGGCGAGCAGCAGCGCGAAGGCGATGTCGAGGTCGCCGTCGGAGGCGGAGTCGGAACCCTGCGCGTCCTGGCAGGAGCGGGACTGGTTCCAGGCCATGAGCCCCGGCGTCAGGCTCGACGGGTGCTCGCGGTAGAAGGCGAACATGCCGTCGAAGATCGCCTGCGCGTCGGGATCGTGGCCCGCCATGAGGGCTGCGAGCATCATGCCGTAGCCGTGCGCCTCGGAGACCGTGAGGTTGCCGCTGCCGGCGCCCGCGAGCACGACGAACCGACCCGCCCCGCAGGCCTCCGCCACGTACTCGGCCCTCCACTCGTCCCAAGAATCGCGCACCGCCTGGTCGAGCGCCGGCTGCGAGACGTGGCTCGGCCGGATCGACCCTGCGGCGTAGGTCATCGGGTGCGAGCCGAACGGCCGGGCGACGGGCAGGTCGGTCCACGCGGCCCGAGCCGGCCCCGCCACGGCGAGGGCGATCGCCGCGGCGATCACGGCGAAGCGACGGCGCACGAACCGCGACGCCCGGCTCGAGGCGGGACGCCCCGCAGCAGGTAGCCGGGCCGCTCGGCCCACCGTCTCCCTCGGCCTCACGATCGGTTTGTACGCCGCCGCCCGAGGCCGCGGAAGGTGCCGTCTCCGCGGCCACCCGCGGCTGGCGGGACCGCCGGGGTGCGGGTAACTTCCCGGTCTTGCCTGGAGGAACGGACGAGATGGCGGTCATCATGGGTGTGTTCGCCTGGGGAGGGCGGATCGCGGCGCGCGTGCTGCGCGGCGCCGCCGACGTGGTGGAAGGCCTGGTCGGCCTGATCGACGCGGGTCTCGACGCCTCGGGGGATCCCGAGGCCGCGTCCTGGGCGGACCCGGGCGAAGACGCCGTCGATCCCTTCGAGCGCTTCCGGGCGTCTGCCGCCGCGCGCAGTGCCGCGGACTCCTTCGTCGGACGCACCGGCGCAGCGCCCGGGCAACCGAGCTGGCCCGAGGCCGCCCGCGAGACCGAGCGTGCCGGGGACGACCGGCCGCTGGCCGACGGGCTCTCCGAAGAGGACCTCGAGGAGGTCGAGGCAGACTCCGTGTCGGACGAGGAGTTCGCGGACGACGAGGACTCGGAGGACGAAGGCCTCGGCGACGACGACTTCGCGGCGGAAGAGGAAGAAGAGGATTCGGACGAGGCCGAGAACGGGGTCGGGGCCGGCGACGACGGGGAAGACGTCGAGATCGACGACGCCTTCGAGGTCGACGAGGAGCCGGAGCTCGAAGCCGCCAAGGAAGAGAGCCTCGCGCCGACGAGCGCGGGCGAGAGAGAGATTGCACCCCGCCCGGCGACCGCGGTCGCGGCACCCGACGGCCTCGACTCGGCGCCACCGGCGATCCCCGCCGCGGAGGGCGAGCGCGGGGAAGGCAGCCGGGCCGAAGCTCCCGGCACTCGTGCGGGCACCTCCGCGAACAGCTTCGGCGAAGCCTTCCGCTCCCGCGGCTCGCTCGCGCCGGCTCCGGACCGCGGGCGTTTCGAGTCGATCGAGCCGGAGTCCGTCCCGCGACCCGGCACTCGCGACCGCATCGCGGCAGCGCTCGATGCCGCGCGCAGCACCTTCGAGTCCGCGCGCGCACGACGCGCGTTCGGCGGCGCCTCGATCGCGCCGCTCGCGGGAGAGCGGCTTTTCGCGACGGGAGAGGATTCCGCGAAAGGGAAGAAGAAGCGCGCCTCCGACGCCAGGTCCACGAAGCCCGCGAAGAAGTCGAAGAAGAAGGACGAGGCGAAGAAGTCCGAATCGGAGAAGCGCGGCGAGAAGGCGCGCAAGCCGAAGGCCGGCAAGGTCGGCAAGGTCGGCAAGCTCGCCGCGGCGTCGCCCGGCGAGAAGTCGAAGAAGCCGAAGGACTCGGAGCGGGAGAAGCCTTCCGGACCGACTCGCAAGAGCGGACGCAAGAAGTAGCCGGGATCCCGCGAACGGCGGCTCTCCGCGAGAGAGCCGCGGCATCGCGGGAGCGGCCCGGGGATCACGCCGGGACGGAGGTCGCTCCCAGGTCGAGACGCCCCTCGCGCCACGCGCGCCAGGTCTCGCGAGGCGTGGCCGGCTGGCGCGCGCACCAGCGCAGGTGCGCGGCGAAGCACACGTCGGGATCGCTCGCCTCCGCGGTCCCGAGCGGACGCCCGCGGAGCCAGCCCTCCACGTTCGAGAGCAGCCGCTCGTGGTAGCCGTCGTAGACGCAGAGGTTGCGCAGGAGCCGGTGCCGCGGATCGCTGCCGTCGACCACCGCGCGCACCCGGCGAGCCAGCCGTTCGAGTCGTCCCGGGTGGATCGACAGGAGCTCGAGGTCGTACGACGACTGGCTGCGGTCGTGGTGGGTTCCGAGCAGGTGGCGCTCGATCCGATCGGGGCTGCTCGCGAGCCCCGAGAGGTCCCACGGCGCGATCGAGCCCTCCCGCAGCAGGAACGGAAGCCGCAGGAGCCGATTCTCGAGCAGCCGCGCCCACCGGTCGTCACGCACCGAGCCTTCGACCGCGGTGCCGATCGTGCCGGGCCGGAACGCGATGCGGTGGAGCATGCGGATCACGCCGACTTCGACCTGCCAGAGGTTCGGCACCTCCTCGACGAGGCCCGACCGGCGCAGCGCCGAAAGCGTGGACCGCACCCGCGCGGGGCGCACGAGCAGGAGCCGCGCGTGCCAGGGCGTGCGCCCGGGCACCTCCGTCGTCACTGCCTCCGCGTCGGCGCGCACACCCGCCACGCACCGGATCGAAGGCGCACGCGGCCGCGATGTCAACCGCGGGCCCGACGACGGCCGTGCCCGCGGGCTTCGGCCTAGTTGCAGTCCTGGCCGCCGAACACGTTCGGGCGGCAGGTGACCGTGTGCCCGCCGGGCCCCCGGTAGTCCTGCCCGCCGAAGACGTTGGGTCGCGAGCTCGCGCTCTTGCCGTTCGGCAGCGTGTAGTCCCGGCCGCCGAACACGTTGGGGCGGCTCGAGGAGATCTGGCCGCGAGGCCCCTCGACGTTCTCGCCGCCGAACACGTTCGGCCGAGACGTCGTGCGGGTGCCGTCCGAGTAGGTGGTGTCGCGGCCGCCGAACACGTTCGGTCGCGAGCTCCAGCTTTGCTTGCCGTCGCTCGAGCGGCAGTCCTCGCCGCCGAACACGTTCGGACGGCAGGAGTCCCCGGCCCGCGCGGGGCAGGGAACCGCGACGGCGGAGAGCAAGGCGGCCGCGAGCGCACCCGCGCGGAGGATCTTCGAGACTTCCATCGATCGGCTCCTTTCGGCTGACCCGTTGAAACAGACGCCGCAGCCAACGGTTGCCCTCTCGCCCGTCCGGTCGCGGGCCCTCTTCGAGCCCTGTAGGATCGGCAGGTCCCGTTTCGGGACCGATCCGGATCCCGATGAACCCCGACGAGCTCCAGCGAGCCCTGCTCGACCCGACCGCCCCGATCCCCCACGGCTGGCCCGCCGGGGCCTCGGGGGTGCTCCTGCTCTTCCTCGTCCCGATCGGGGGCGGCATCCCGGCCGGGGTCCTGCTCGCGCGGGACCGCGGCATCGCCTGGCCGGCGATGATGGCGCTCTACTTCGTGTCGGACGTGATCCTCGCGTGCACCTTCGAGCCGATCCTCCGGTTCGTGCTGCTCGCGGGACGCTCGATCCCGCTGCTCGGCCGGGTCTCGGCCGCGATCCGCCAGGTGATCCGCCAGACGACCGCGCGCTACGGGACCAGGGGCGGACCGCTCGCGCTCATCCTGATCGCCTTCGGCGTCGACCCGATGACGGGCCGCGCGGCCGCGCACGCCGCGGGGCACGGCTTCCTCCCGGGATGGGCGATCGCCATCACCGGCGACATGTTCTACTTCGCGGTGCTGATGGTCTCGACGCTCTGGCTGAACGACGTGCTGGGCGACGAGCGCTGGACGGTGGGCGGCATGCTCGTCTTCATGATGGTCCTGCCGTCGATCGTGCGACGCTGGCAGGAGCGGTCCGAGGCGAAGGCCCGGGGCAGCTGACGGCCGGCGACGGGAGACGCCGCACCCTCAGGCGCGGAAGGCCTTGTCGATCCCGTCGATCACGACCTGCTCGCGGTCGTTCACCCGTCGCCCGATGCCGAGGAACCCGCCGCTCGCCTCGGCGACCGCGCGCGCCTGGGACGAGAGGCTGGTCGCGATCTTCGCCGCGTCGGCCGGCTCGACCCGCTCGCGCAGCGCCCTGGCCCACGCGTGCCACGCTTCGCGGACCGCGGGCGTCGGCTCGTCGCGGAGCAGCCGCTCGAAGGCGTCGTGCACGGCGGTCCCGGGCTCGATCCCCTGCTCGGCCGCGGCCGCGAGCAGTGCTTCCCGCTCGCGGTCGTCGACGCGCCCGTCGGCCCAGGCCACCTCGACCAGCGGGTAGAGGGCGAAGGCCGCCAGCGTCTCGTGGTTCACGTGGAGGGCGACCAGCGTGTCGAGGACCTTGGCGTCGGAGATGCCGGTGATTTTGGAGAGGACGGCCTTCGGCTGCGACGTCTCCATCTGGTCGCGCAGCTTCTCCAGCAGAGCCTGGTTCTGCTTCTTGAAGAATTCCTCTTCCAGGGCCTGCCGGCGGCGTTCGAACGAGTCGCTCATGGTGTCCTCCCGAGGCGAGGATGTTCGCAGGCGGGCGCGACGGGAACAAGCCCGCGGCGGGGTGCTATGGCTCGCGCCATGACCCCCTTCGACACGGCCGGAGCGCCGGCCCCGAACTTCCCCCGGATCCTCGCGATCGCGGCGTTGCTCGTCGCCCTCGCCGGCTGCGGCAACGGAAACGGCTGCGCCGGCTACATCTCGATCAACGCGAGCCCGGAGGAGTGCCGCCGGATCGCCGAGAAGTTCGGCTGCGCCTCGTTCGACGCGACGGGCCCGAGCTGCGGGCTCCAGGCCTGCGCCCGCTGCGACGGGATCGACTCCTCGTCCTGAGGAGAGCGGCCGCTCACTTCGTCGCGGGAGCGGATCCGCCGGCCGACGCCGCCTTCGCCTCGAGAGCGGCCTCGACCTTCTGCTTCATCTCGTCCTTCGACGACTCGAAGGCCTGGAATTGCTCCGGGGCGAGGACGGCTCGAAGCGCCGCGTCCCGCCCCTTCTGGATGGACTCGCCCTGCGCGTAGCGCGACAGCACGTTTCCGTCGCCCTTGAGGACGGGGTCCATCTTGCGGGCGGTGTCGAGGTTGATCTCGGCCACCTTCGCCGCGACGTCGGGCGAGAGCCCGAGCTTGCCGCGCATCCAGTCGGTCTGGAGCGTCGCCCGCTGCTCGGGCGTGGAGGCCTTCACGGCGGCGTCCCCCGCCGAGTCGGCGCGGGCCGGCCCGGCGATCGCGAGGGCGAACAGGGTCGCGGCGCCGAGGAGCGCCGCGACCCGCGAACGAAAGCCCGGGCCGTTCAAGCCTTGAGGGCCTTGGCGAGAATCCGCAGCTCGTCGCCGATGTTCTCGGGGATCACGTAGCCGTTCGGGTCGCGGATCTGGCCGAGGTGCGAGGCGATGTCCTCGGCCGCGACCTTCGCGCCGCGATCGGCGATCCAGCCCGGGGCGAGCCCGAGGAAGACGCGCGCGTAGCGCCCGCCGCCGACCGAGAAGATCTCGTGGTTCACCTCGCAGCCCTCGGAGCACAGGTAGACGACGAGCGGCGTGACGGTCTCCGGCTCGAGCAGCGGCGCCAGCGGGCCGAGCAGGTCCTCGGTCATGCGCGTGCGCGCGGTCGGCGCGATCGCGTTCGAGCGGATGTTGTACTTCTGGCCCTCGACCGCGAGCACGTGCATGAGCCCGACGAGACCCATCTTCGCCGCGCCGTAGTTGGTCTGGCCGAAGTTGCCGAAGATGCCCGCGCCCGACGAGGTGAAGACGAAGCGGCCGTAGCCCTTGTCCTTCATCGCGCGGAAGGCCGGCTGCGAGACGTAGAACGCGCCCTTCAGGTGGACGTCGAGGACGAGCCCGAGATCCTCGGGCGTGAGCTTCGCGAACGTCTTGTCGCGCAGGATGCCCGCGTTGTTGATGACGATGTCGATCTGGCCCCACTTGTCGATCGCGGCCTTGACCATCGCCTCGCCGCCCTCGGGGGTCGCGACCGAGTCGTGGTTGGCGATCGCCTGGCCGCCGGCCTTCTCGATCTCGGCGACCACCTGGTCGGCCATGCTGTGGCTCGCCCCGGTGCCGTCGGGCTTGCCGCCGAGGTCGTTCACGACGATGCGGGCGCCGCGGCGGGCGAGCTCGAGAGCGTAGGTCTTGCCGAGGCCGCCGCCAGCGCCGGTGATCAGGGCCACGCGGCCGTCGAATCGAATGTCGGACATGGTCTGGGTTCCTCCTTCTAGGGGCGGGGGTATACCGCCCGCCCTGCCGGGGATCGAGCCCGGGCCGGCCCGGCCGGGCGCGACCGGCCCGGGGAAGACGCCGACCGACGGGTCGGGCGACCGTCCGAATCCATCTTGTGCAGGCCGGGATTGCGGGGTTACGTCTCGTCCCATGCGTCCCGCGTGGCATCCGGGGGGGATCCACCCGGGCGCAGGAGAAGACCCCGTCATGCGACGTCTCGGATCTCGCGTCGTCCTGCCGACGCTGCTCGCCGTTCTCGCGCTGGCGTCGCTGCCGAAATCGACCCGGGCCGCCGAGAGCTACACGAACTTCGAGACCACCGGGCACGTCCGCCCGATCGCGCTCTCGCCCGACGGCTCGAAGCTCTTCGCCGTCAATACCCCGGACTCCCGCCTCGAGATCTTCACGATCGGCTCCGACGGCGCCCTCACCTGGAGCTCGTCGGTGCAGGTCGGGCTCGACCCGGTCGCGGTCGCCGCACGCAACGCGTCGGAAGTCTGGGTGGTGAACCACCTCTCCGACTCGATCAGCGTGGTCGACGTCTCCTCGAGCCCACCCCGCGTCGTGCGCACGATCCTCACCTGCGACGAGCCTCGCGACATCGTCTTCGCCGGCACCGGCGGCAACCGGGCCTTCGTCAGCACCGCTCGACGCGGGCAGAACTGCGTCGACCAGAGCGGCACCGCGGTCGCCTTCAACGGGGCCACGGCGGGTACGCCGCGCGCGGTCGTGCAGGTGTACGACGCGGCCAACCTCGGCAGCACGCTGGTCGTGCGCCCGATCACGAACGTCTTCCTGTTCGGCGACACGCCGCGCGCGCTCGCGAAGAGCGCGGACGGCAACACCGTCTACGCCGCGATCTTCCACTCCGGCAACGAGACCACGACGGTGCCGGAGAACGCGGTCTGCGACGGCGGCGCCGGTGCCTCCTCCTGCTCCGTGTTCGGCGTCTCCGTCCCCGGCGGCCTGCCCGCGCCCAACTCGATCGACGACGGGTCGCTCGGGCTCGGCGGCCCGGAGACCGGCCTGATCGTCCGCTTGAACCGCGCGAACGGCCGCTTCGAGGACCAGCTCGGCCGCAACTGGAGCAACGCCGTCCGGTTCACGCTGCCCGACTACGACGTCTTCAAGATCGACGCCTCGGCGACCACTCCGGTCGAGGGCGGCGTATCGACCCGCTTCGCCCACGTGGGCACGATCCTCTTCAACATGGCCGTGAACCCGGTGAGCGGGAAGATCTACGTCACGAACACCGAGGCCCACAACGAGGTGCGCTTCGAGGGCGACGGCACGCTCAACCGCGACGGCGCGACCGCGACCACCGTGCAAGGTCACCTCCACGAGGCGCGCGTGACCGTCCTGTCGGGCACGAACGTGCTGCCGCGGCGGCTCAACAAGCACATCGACTATTCCAAGCTGCCGAACCGCGGCGACCCCTTCCCCGCGGACACGAAGGAGAAGAGCCTCTCGACGCCGGTCGGGATCGCCGTCTCCTCCGACGGCACGACCGTCTACGTGGCGGCCTTCAGCTCGAACACGGTCGGCGTGTTCTCGGCGTCGCAACTCGAAGGCGACACCTTCACGCCGTCGGCGACCGACCACCTGCCGATCTCGGGCAAGGGACCGACCGGCCTCGCGCTCGACGAGTCGCGCCAGCGCCTCTACGTGATGAACCGGCTCGACGACTCGATCTCGGTCGTGAACCTGCAGACCTTCGTCGAGCAGCAGAAGGTCGTCCTGCACAACCCGGAGCCGGCGAAGATCGTGAACGGCCGTCCGTTCCTCTACGACGCGACCGTCTCCTCGGCGAACGGCGAGGCGTCGTGCGCGAGTTGCCACGTCTTCGGCGACCTCGACAGCCTCGCCTGGGACCTCGGCAACCCCGACGCGACCGGCACGGACCTGAATCCCGCCGTCTTCACGATCCCGCCGTTCACGAGCCCCGCGGAGTTCAACCCGCTGAAGGGTCCCATGACCACGCAGAGCCTGCGCGGCATGGTCGGCGCGGGCCCGATGCACTGGCGCGGCGACCGCAACGGCGGCTTCGACGCGCCGATGGACGAGGACCTCGCGTTCAAGCAGTTCAACGGCGCGTTCGTGAGCCTGCTCGGCCGCGGAACGACGCTCGCGACGTCGGAGATGCAGGCCTACACGGACTTCATCCTGACGACGGTCTACCCGCCGAATCCCATCCGCAACCTCGACAACAGCCTCACCACGTCGCAGGCCAACGGCCGCACCGTGTACTTCAACACGCTGGCCGACGGAGGCGGGCTCGGAACCGGCGTCGGGATCACCTGCAACGCCTGCCACGAGCTCGACCCGGCGAACAAGCACTTCGGCGCGAACGGCAAGGCTTCCTTCGAGGGCGAGACGCAGGAGTTCAAGATCGCCCACCTGCGCAACATGTACACCAAGGTGGGCATGTTCGGGATGGTCGGCCCGACGTCGACCCAGGGCGCCGAGACGAACCAGGGGGACCAGATCCGCGGCTTCGGGTTCATGCACGACGGCAGCACCTCGACGCTGATCCGCTTCCTCCAGGCTCCCGTGTTCTCGCTGACGGCCAGCCAGCGCACGCAGCTCCAGGACTTCATGTTCGCGATCGACTCGAACGTGGCACCGGTCGTGGGCCAGCAGATCACGATCAACTCGACGAACTCGGGCACGGTCGGAACGCGCATCGACCTGCTCGTCGCGCGCGCCGCCGCGGGCGAGTGCGACGTGATCGTGAAGGGCGTGGTGGGCGGCGTCCAGCGCGGCGGCTACCGTCTCGCGAACGGCAGTTTCCAGATGGACCGCACGGGCGACGTGCGCACCGAGGCGCAGGTCCGCGCACTCGCGGCGACGGCCGGGCAGGAGCTGACCTACACGGCCGTCCCGATCGGGTCGGGGCCGCGCGCGGGCGCCGACCGCGACCAGGACGGCGTGCTCGACCGCGACGAGCTCGACGCCGGCGCGAACCCGGCCGCGTCGCCGACGCCCACGCCGTCGCCGACGCCCGAGCCCACCGCGACGCCGTCGCCCACCCCGGTGCCGACGGCGACGCCTTCGCCCACCCCGACGCCCACCCCGACGCCCACCCCGACGGCGACGCCGGTACCCACCGCGACGCCGACGGCCGTGCCCACGGGAACGCCCACGCCGGCCCCGACCGCGACGCCGACGCCCACCCCGGCCCCCTCGGCGACGCCGACCCCGACCCCGACGCCGGTCCCCACGCCGACACCCACGCCCGTGCCGCCGGCGACGCCGACGCCGACCGCCGTGCCGACGCCGACGCCGGTCCCGCCGATTCGCATCATGACCGGCTCGATGGCGCTGCGCGACGACGCGCTTCCCCCGATCGACCCGTCGACCCGGACGTTCCTCTTCAAGTCGAAGAACGCGGGCACGGTGGCGAGCGGCGTGGTCGCACCCGCGCTTCTCGGCACGGGCGACCCGTCGATCCACGGTGGATCGATCACGATCTACAACGGCGAGGGAAAGACGAACAAGGTGGTGATCGACCTGCCGGCGAGCGGCTGGCTGCGCGCCGGGACGACGGACGCCCCGAGCTACAAGTTCGCGAGCAAGACCGGGCCGATCTCCTCGATCGTCCTGAAGAACGGCCTGCTGCAGGTGAAGGGCAAGGGCGCCGGGCTGCTGCCGCTCGCGAACGCCCCGCAAGGCTCCGTCGCGGTCCGCCTGCGGACCGGCTTCACGCCGCCGCTCTGCGCGAAGGCGCCGGCGGCGAGCCCGACCGTGGACACGACCGCTCGCTTCGACTCCGTGAAGGGCGCACCGATCCCGGCCTCCTGCCCGCCGGTTCCCTGAGAACGCGGTCGGCGGCCGCCCGGGGTCTCCCGGTCGCGGCCGCCGACGAACCCGGACATGCAGTTCGCACTGTTCTACGAGATCCCGGTCCCGCGCCCGTGGACGCCGGGGGCGGAGCACCGCGCCTACAAGGAAACGCTGGAGCAGGCGCTCGCGGGCGAGAGGTGGGGCTGGGACGCGTTCTGGTCGGTGGAGCACCACTTCCTCGAGGAGTACTCGCACTGCTCCAACCCCGAGATTCTCTACGGCGCGATCGCCGCGCGCACGAGCCGCATGCGACTCGGCTACGGCGTGCGACTCATGCCGAGTCCCTACAATCACCCGGTGCGCACCGCCGAGTCGGTCGCCGTGCTCGACCTGCTCTCCGACGGTCGGGTCGACTTCGGCACCGGTCGCTCCTCCTCGCGGGCCGAGCTCGAGGGTTTCGGCATCGACCCGCACGCGACGCGCGCGATGTGGCAGGAGGCGATCGGCCACGTGGTCGAGTGCTGGACCAACGACGAGGTCGCGCTCGACGGGCCGACCTGGCGGACGGCGAAGCGACGCGTGCTGCCGAAGCCGCTGCAGGATCCGCACCCGCCGATCTGGGGGGCGACCTCGTCCGACGAGGGGCACCGGCAGATCGGCGCGCTCGGGCTCGGCCTGTGCTCGTTCGCCGTCGGCATCCCGCCCGAGTCGGTGAAGGAGAAGATCGACCTCTACCGCGAGGCGATCGCCGGCTGCGCCTCGCCGATCGGCCGCTTCGTGAACTCGCGCGCCGCGACCTTCACGATGACCCTGTGCGCGCCGACGCGCGCGGAGGCGATCGAAACCGCGCGCGAGTCCTTCGAGTGGTACCCCAAGGCGGGGGCGCGCATCATCGGCTCGCTCGCCCGGTGGATGGACGAGCAGGGGCGCGACCTCGGGAACTACGCCTACGCGGGCGACATGCGCTCGGTCGACGACTCCGGCGCGCTCGACCTGATGAGCCTCGACGACCTGACCGGGGCGGGCGCCTGCGTGCTCGGGACGCCGGAGGAGTGCGTCGAGACCTGCGAGCGCTACCGCGCGGCGGGCGTCGACCTGCTGCTCTGCCTCGTGAATCCCTACAGGATCCCGCACGCCAAGGTGATGCAGACGATCGAGCTCATGGGCCGCTTCGTCATCCCGCGGTTCCGCTGAGCCCGACGCGCGGACTTCGCGAAGATCGGGCGACGAACGCGCGAGGGCGCGTCACGCGCGGGGCGCGGGGTCCCCCGAGTCCAGCAGCCGCAACGACCAGGCGCCGCGATGGGTGGCGCAGGCCGCGCCGAGAAACGGCGCCGAGCCGGCCATCGACCCCGCCCAGCCCGCGGGCGGCCGCACCGCGAGCAGCCCGCTCCCGTTCAGGCGTCCGCGCCGCAAATCGAGCGGCGTCGTCACGAGCTCGGCGACGGTCGATCGCACGCCGCGCGCGGCGAGTCGCGCGAGCATCGCGTTCGGGCGGGTGAGGCTCTTCACCGGGTACCAGAGCAGGAAGGTCGCGCGATCGGTCGCCGCGACCGCGTCGGCGAGCGCGTCGGGAACGCGGAGCCAGTCGTCCTTCGCGCTCCAGGGCGGATCGACCAGCACGACCACCGCGCTCGCGGAGGCCTCGGCCGCATGCACCTCCCGGGCGAGGCCCGCGAGCCCGTCCCCGGACACGATGCGCGCGCGCGAATCGCCGTCGAAGAGCCGGGCGAGAGCCGCGTTCGCCGCAGCGTCGCGTTCCCAGAGCGAGAGCCGGTCGTCGGGCTCGAGCAGCGCGCGCGCGACGTCGGGCGAGCCCGCCCAGGAACTCGAGCGTCCGGCGTAGCCGAGCCGACGACAGAGCCCGATCCAGCGGGCGACGGGTTCGGGCACCGCCCGGGGCTGGGCGTCCGCGGCCGCGACGACGCGCTCGATGCCGGCGCTCCACTCGCCGGTCGAGCCGAGACGATAGCGCCCCTCGCCGGCATGGCTCTCGAGGTAGTGCATCGCGCCGGACGCGGGGCGCGCGAGGCGCAGGGCTTCGACGAGCCCGAGGTGCTTCCAGGCGTCCCCGACGTTGCCGGCATGGAAGCCGTGGCCGTAGTCGGGCGCCGCGGAGTCCCGGTAGCGCGAAGCGCCGTCGCTCACGACGAGCGACCGGAGGCCGAGCGGCTTCGGCGCGGCTTTCGTTCGACGGCGAGCCAGGTGTCCTCGAGCGCGAGCGTCGCGTGCTCGGCGCCGGCACGAACGCGATACGCGGGCGACGACGGCCCGAGCCGACGCTTCTTCCCGCCGCTCTCGAACAGCAGTCGGCCGCGGAGCACGCGCAGGACCTGCCCGTGCGGGTGGGCATGGGGCGGCTCGGCGTGGCCCCGGGGCTTGAACACGAGCAGGAGGTCCGGCGCGAGCCCGAACACGGCGCGGCGGCCGGTCGCGAGGCTGCGGATCGGGACGTCTCGCGGCGAGCGCGACGACGCCGGCCGCGCGCGCGAGGATCGGCCCGTGGCGGCTGCCATCGTTCAGCGAAGCCCGTAGGCGACGATCTTCTTGTGGAGCGCCACGCGAGACACCCCGAGCAGTCGCGCCGTGCGGCTCACGTTCCCGCGCTGCTCGGCGAGCGACTCCGCGATGTAGGCCGCCTCGAACTCGGCCCGGGCGCTGCGCAGAGGCTTGCGGGGGGCGGTCGCGCCGCTCCGGCCGCGGTCGGCCCCGTTCGAGGATCCCGCGGCGATGGCGGCCGGCTCGGCCTCCGGCTCCGGCGCGAAGAGCTCCGGGTCGAGGTGCTCGATGCCGATCGGATCGCCGTCGGGCGCGAGGGCCGCCGCGCGCACGAGGGCGTGCTCGAGCTGGCGCAGGTTGCCGGGCCAGCGTCCGGTCGCGAGCAGCTCCACCGCCTCGGGGGCGATGCCCGCCGACCGGTGACCGAGGCGTTCCTGGGCCTCGGCGGCGAGCCGCGCCGCGATCGCCGGCAGGTCTTCGACGCGCTCGCGCAGGGGCGGAACCCGGATCGGGAAGGCTGCAATGCGGAAATAGAAGTCCGACCGGAAGCGTCCCGCTCGCGCCTCCGCCTGGAGGTCGCGGTGCGTCGAGGCCACGACGCGAGCCTCGAGGCGCCGGGGCGTCGACTCCCCGATCCGGACGTACTCCGAGCACTCGAGCATGCCGACGATCCTCGTCTGCAGGCTCGCCGGCAGGTCGCCGACCTCGTCGAGGAAGACGGTTCCTCGCCCGGCGGAGTCGAGCAGGCCCGCATGCTCGGGCTGGGAGGCGGATCGCGCCCTGCCGAACAGTTCGCTCTCGATCATCTCCTCGGGCAACGACGCGCAACGAAGGACGACGAACGGCTCGCCCGCGTTCGGCCCGAGATCGTGAAGGCGACGAGCGACCGCCCCCTTGCCCGTCCCGGTCTCGCCCTCGATGAGCACGGGGAGGTCGGTTCGGGCGGCGGCCTGGAGCTGCGTTGCGAGCCGGCGCTCGGCGAGCGAGCGATGTCCTTCCACCGTCCGGTCACCCTTCGCGGGACGGGACCTGATTCCGGTGCCGATCGTCACGGGGTGAGGGAAATCACGCCTGTTCCTAGGGCGCAACCCTACGAATCACTCGGAATCCCCCCTAGGGGGCGGCGCGCTGCGTCTTTCCCGCCGCCCGCTCGAAGATCTCGAACCGGGCGATCCCCGCCTTCTGGAGGAGAAACGCGGCGAGAATCCTCAGGATCTTGTTCCCGTAGACGACGCTGTCCCGGAAGCTGATGCTCGAGGCCTCCGGGAAGTACCGGACCGGCATCGGCGCATCGCCGAGAATGAAGCCGTGGTAGGCGGCCTGCGCGAGGAATTCCGCGTCGAAGCCGAAGTCCTCCGAGTTGGACTCGAAGGCCACCGTCTCGAGCACCTCGCGGCGGTAGGCGCGAAAGCCCGAGTGGCCTTCCGCGAGGTTCTGGCCGAGCACCACGTTCATGAGCAGCGTGAGGATCCGGTTCATCAGGTACTTGTAGGCGGGCATGCCCCCGCGCAGGGCCTCGCGGCGGGTCCGGATGCGCGCGCCGAGGATCACGTCGCAGACGCCCTCGCGCAGGAAGCCGACGAAGTTCGGCACCAGCCGCGCGTCGTACTGCCAGTCGGGGTGGAGCATGACGACGATGTCGGCACCGCGGTCGAGCGCGGTCCGGTAGCAGGTCTTCTGGTTGCCCCCGTAGCCGCGGTTGCGCTCGTGACGCACGACCACGAGCCCGAGCTTCTCGGCGAGGTCCGCCGTTCCGTCGCGACTCGCGTCGTCGACGAGCACGATCTCGTCGGCGGTGCCGGGCGGGACGTCGGCGAGCGTCCTCTCGAGGGTCTGCTCGGCGTTGTAGGCCGGCATGACCAGGATCACCTTCCCCGGAGCCATCGCGACAGAGCGTAACCGACCGCGGCGAGGCCCGCGACGGCCCCGAGGCGCGCGCTGGCGGGGTCGTAGTCGAATCGCACGCGGTGCGAGCCGCGCCCGACGCGCACCGCGCGAAACAGGGCGTTCGCGCGGCGCACCGGCGTCTCGACGCCGTCGACGGTCGCCGACCAGCCGGCGGCGTGGGCGTCGGCGAGGACGAGCCAGCCGTCGCCATCGGAGTCGACCTCGATCTCGACGCGCCGGGGCTCGTGGCGCACGATCCGGGCCGCGCGCGGCAGGGTCGCGACGTCGTCTCCCGACGGTGACGCGGCCGGGGCCTTGCCCGGGAGTCCGGGCTCGCCCTCGATCACGACCGTCTCGCGCAGGCGCGGCCCGAGGGCGAGCACTCGCTCGAGCGCCGCGTCCGCGTCCGGAGCCGCCTCGGCCGAGGACACGAGGTAGGCGCGCGGGAACGCGCCTGGCCGCGCGGAAGCCTCGACCGAGCCGCCCGTCCCGACGTCCGTCCCGGGCTCGAGCGTCCACCCCACCGCGGCCGCATCGAGGAAGGGGCCCGCTTCCGGCCGGATCTCCGGCAGCTCGTAGACCCAAAAGGTGTCGCGGCCGCCGAGCGCGCGTCCGAACCAGGCGTGGAAGGTCGCGAGCACCGGGACGTCGTAGCCGCGCACGTCGTGGAGGTCCGCGAAGATCCCCGTGCCGGGCGGCAGCACGTCTCCCGCGGCCGCGACGCGTGGCGGTGCCGCTCCCTCGGCCGAGATCGCGGCGATCGAGCGAGGCCGCGGCGGCAGCGCCTCGTCGGCGCGCACCCAGGGGTTCCAGGACACGCCCGCGAACCAGAGCTCCGTGAAGACGAGGCCGGCGACCGCGGGCAGCGCGAGGCGGTGCCGCTGCGACGCGAGTGATGCGCACGCGCCCCAGCAGAGCGCGAGGACCACGAGCGATCGGCGGGCGGCGTGCGCGAGCCCCTCCGCGACCCCGGCCGGCGCCGCCGCGCCGAGCGACGCGAACGACGGCTCGAGCGCGCGCGCGCCTCCCGCCGCGAGCCACGCGAGGGGGAGCGCCAGCGCCACGGCCGCGATCGCGAGCGAGCGACGTGCGCGTGCGGCAGCGAGCGTGGGCGCGAGCGGATCCCCGCGACGACGAGGGTCGAGCAGCGCATCGACGCCGAAGCCCGCGAGCATCGCGAGCGCGAGCAGCGGGAAGAGCACCGCGTAGTAGTTCGGGTTCTGCCGAAACAGCGGCAGGCGCACGAGGAGCCCGGCGACCGGCCCCGGGCCGGTCGCGATCACCCACCCGAGGGCGGCGATCGCCGCCAGCGCGAGCCGGGACCCCGAGGGCCGCGCGAGGAGCGCCGTCGCGGCGAGCAGGAGCGCGGCGAGTCCGACGTTCGGTGCGAGCGCGTGGAGCAGGTTCGGGCCGGCTCCCCACCCCGGGAGCGAGAAGAGGCCCGGCGAGAGCAGCGCCCACCACGCGACCTGCGGCAGGAAGAACGGGTTCGCGCCCGAGCGGATCCGCCAGGTCGCGCTGTCGAGCAGGAACTCGACGAACGGGAAGAGGACGATCGCGCCCATCGCGGCCCCCAGCAGGTGGCCCCCGATCCAGGTCGCGAACGCGCGACCCGTCGATCGTCCGGACGCGAAGCAGCGCATCGCGACCCAGGCCGCGCCCGCGACGGCCTCGAGGAACGCGATCTCGACGTGGCCGCCGAGGAGCTGCAGCGCGACGAGGACGCCGATCGCCGCGCGCACGCGCCCCCCGGGGCGGTCGACCGCATCCCCGGCGGCGGCAATCAGCAGCGGGAAGAGAGCAGTCGCGTTCGTGTGCGGGTGCGACAGCCAGAACACCCCGAACGAGCAGAACGCCCAGGCGAGTCCCGAGACGATCGCGGCTTCGGGCGACTGCCCGAGGCGGCGTCCGAGGATCCAGGCGGCGAGCCCCGCGAGCAGGAGCTTCGCGAGCGCGCTCGCGGTGAAGCCCCACGGCGGCGGCAGCAGGTAGTGGCCCGCGTTCAGCGGGAAGAGCACCGCCGACTGCGCGTCGGCGAGCAGCGGCGTGCCCGTGAAGATGGTCGGGTTCCAGAGCGGAAGCTCGCCGCGGCGGATCGACTCGCGGGCGACGAGGAAGAACGGCAGGAACTCCCGCGACTGGTCGTCGAGCACCCGGTTCACCGCGCGGGTGCCGGGGAGGGGGGGCGCGGACGGCGCGACCTCGCCCCGCCACGGCGACATCTCGCGCAGCGCCCCCGTCTGCGAGAGAGCGCGCCCCGTGAAGACCGGCCACGCGAAGAGTCCGACGAAGAGTGCCAGGATCGCGGTCGCGCGCGCCGTCTCTCGCGCCGAGGGCCAGCGTCCCGCGCCGGGTCGGGCCGACGGATCCCCGGCGGGCTCAGTCCCCGGCATCGTCGAGCGGGGCGCCGCCCGCCCGGCGGCGGCCGAAGCAGACTCCCCGGCGCGAGGAGTCGATGAAGTCGAGCAACTCGCGCACCTCGGCCGTGGGCCCGCCGTGGACCGCCTCCTCCGCGAGCAGCTCCTCGCGCGCCCGCCGGAGATCGCGGCGGGTGAGGAAGAGCGTCCGGTAGGCGCGCCGGATCGCGGCGATCGCCGCCCGGTCGAGCCCGGCCCGCCGCAGGCCGACGACGTTCACGCCGACCAGGATGTTCTGCGGACGCACCGCGATCGTGAACGGGGGCACGTCGCGAGAGGCGGCGGCTCCTCCCTGCATCATCGCGAGTCGGCCGACGCGCACGAACTGGTGCACGAGCGAGTAGCCGGACACGAAGGCCTTCGGGCCCACCGTCGCGTGGCCGCCGAGCGTCGCACCGGTCGCGAGGATGACGCCGTCGCTCACCCGGCAGTCGTGCCCGACGTGGGAGTTCGTCATGAAGTAGCAGTCGTCGCCGACGACCGTGGCCTCCTGCTTGGAGCCGCGGTGCAGGTGGGAGCCCTCGCGGATCACGTTGCGGTCGCCGATCTCGAGGCGAGTCGGCTGCCCGCGCCAGGCGAGGTCCTGCGGCTCGTTGCCCAGCACGACGTGCATGTGGACGCGGTTGTCGCGGCCGATGCGGGTCCCGCTGCACACCTGGGTGAAGGCGCCGATCCGCGTGCCCGCCCCGATCTCGACGTCGTCCTCGACGATCGCGAACGGGCCGATCTCGACGTCGGGCGCGATGCGCGCCCGGGGGCTCACCACGGCGCGGGGATCGATCATCGCCGGGACCTCGCGCCGGCGCGCGAATCCGCCTCCGGGCCGGCCGCCCCCGCGACGCCCCCCGCCTCGACGGCGCCCTCGGGAGCCGGTTCGCCGGGGATCGCGTAGCGCTCGCCGAGCCAGCCCTCGAGGTCGACCAGGCGACAGCGGGCCGAGCAGAACGGCCGGTGGGGATTCCCCTCCCAGGCCGTCGCGTCGCCGCACCGGGGGCAACGTCGCTGCGCCATGCCGTCTTCCATATCGTCCGGCACGCCGGGGTTCCACGCTTGCGAGCACCGCGCCGGTCGCGGTTTGCGGGGCCGGTCGGGCGCGGCTAGGCCTCGGTTCCGGGCCATCCCACCATGCACCGACCGCCGCAGTTCTTCATCAACCGCGAGCTGTCCTGGCTCGCCTTCGACCGGCGCGTCCTCGAGGAGGCCTTCGATCCCTCGCAGCCCCTGCTCGAGCGGGTCAAGTTCCTCGCGATCTCGGCGAGCAACCTCGACGAGTTCTTCGAGATCCGGGTCGGCGGCCTGCTCCAGCAGGTCGAGTCCGGGCTCGAGGAGCGCGGCCAGGACGGGCTCACGCCGGCCGAGCAGCTGCGTGCGATCGCGCCCGAAGCGCACCGGCTCGTCGAGGACCAGAACCGCTGCTGGAACGACGTCCTGCTTCCCCAGCTCGCGCGGGCGGGCGTCCACGTGCGGAAGCTCGAGGAACTCGACGCGGTGGCCCGCTCCGCGCTCGACCGGTGGGCCGAGGCCTCGCTGCTGCCGGTGCTCACGCCGATCACCGTCGACCCGGCGCATCCGTTTCCGTACGTCCGCAACACGGCGCTCTGCATCGCGGCGCTCGTGGTCGCGAACGACGCCGACGGTACCCCGACCCGACGGCTGGGAGTCGTCACCGTCCCGAGCGTGCTGCCCCGTCTCCTGCGACTCCCCTCCGAGGGACGCGAGATCAGCTACGTCTTCCTCGCCGACCTCGTGCAGGCGCTCGCGCCCGTGCTCTTCCACGGGCTCGAGGTCGTCGAGGCCTCGTCCTTCCGCGTGACGCGGAACTCGAACCTCTACGTCGACGAGGAAGAGGCGGACGACCTCATGTCCGCCGTCGAGGCCGAGCTCCACAACCGGCGCAAGGGCGAGGCGGTGCGGCTCGAGGTCGAGCAGGACGCCTCCGCCGAACTGGTCGGACTCCTCCAGCGCAACTTCGACCTCTCCGACGAGCAGGTCTACCGCCTCGACGGCCCGGTGAACCTCGCGCGCATCATGCGCATCCACCTCGACACCCCGCGCCCCGACCTGAAGGACGAGCCCTGGAACCCGGTCGAGCGCCCGACGCTGGATCCCGCGGCCTTCTTCGACTCGATTCGCCGCGCCGACGTGCTGCTGCACCATCCCTACGACAGCTTCTCGGCGGTCGTGGACTTCGTGTCGATGGCGGCTCGCGATCCCGACGTGCTCGCGATCAAGCAGACGCTCTACCGCACCGGCGACGACTCCGCGGTCGTGAAGGCGCTGATCGCCGCCGCCGGGGCGGGCAAGGAGGTCACGGTCGTCGTCGAGCTCATGGCGCGCTTCGACGAAGAGGCCAACATCCGCTGGGCTCGCCGGCTCGAGGACGCGGGCGTGCAGGTGGTCTACGGGCTCGTCGGCCTGAAGACGCACTGCAAGCTCTCGCTTCTCGTGCGCTCGGAGCACGGGACGCTGGTGCGCTACGCGCACCTCGGCACCGGCAACTACCACCACTCGACCGCGCGCCTCTACGACGACCTCGGGCTCCTCACCGCCCGCCCGGACGTGACCGCCGACGTGGCCGAGGTCTTCAACGTGCTGACCTCGCTCTCGCCCGAGCCCCGCCTGCGCCGCATCCTGCTCGCGCCGACGGGCATGCTCGACGGCATGCTCTCCCTGATCCGCCGCGAGGCCGACCATGCGCGCGCCGGGCGGCCCGCGCGCATCGTCGCGAAGATGAACGCGTTGCTCGACGCGGACGTGATCGACGCGCTCTACGACGCCTCGGCCGCGGGCGTCCGCATCGACCTCGTCGTGCGCGGGATCTGCGCGATCCGCCCGGGACTCCCCGGACTGAGCGAGAACGTGCGGGTCCGCAGCGTGGTCGGGCGCTTCCTCGAGCACTCCCGCATCTACTCGTTCGACAACGGCGGCGAACCGGAGGTCTGGCTCGGGAGCGCGGACTGGATGCCCCGCAACCTGCGCAAGCGCGTCGAGGTCCTCTTCCCGATCGACGACCCCGAGATCCGCAGGCGTCTGCGCCGCGAGGTGCTGTCGCTCTACCTCGCCGACAACGTGAAGGCGCGCGAGCTGCGCGCCGACGGCACGGAGTTCCGCGTCCGGGCGGCCGAGGGCGAGCCGCCGATCGACGCGCAGGCATCCTTCATGCGCATCGCGCGCGGCGAGTCGCTCGAGTTCCCCGACGCCTTCGCGGACGTGCCGGTGCGGCCCACCGACGGCCCCGTGGCCCGGCAGCCCGGGGCGCCGCGGGCGGACACCGAGATCGAGCGAAGGCCGATGATCGAGCCGCGTCGCGCGGCGCCCGCCGCGCCGCTGCGGCCCGGTGGGCCGGCCGCCGACAACGCCTGATCCCATGCCGGCCGGAAGCGACGGCGAGGGAGCGCTCGACGGCGTTCGCGTCGTCGTCTTCGAGGCGCGGCGAGCCGTGGAGACGGCGCGACTGATCGAGCGACACGGAGCGGTCGTGATCGCGGCCCCGGCGATGCGCGAGGTGCCGCTCGAGGAGAACCCGGAGGCGATCGAGTGCCTCGACCTGCTGCGTCGCGGCGCGATCGACGTCTTCGTCGCGACCACCGGGGTCGGGTTCCGGCTGCTGCTCGCGGCGTGGGCGGGCCGGGTCGACGCCGCGAGTGCGGCCGCGCTGCTCTCTCGCACCTCGATCGTCGCGCGCGGGCCGAAGCCGGTGCAGGCTCTTCGCGAGATCGGGCTCGCGCCGCTCGCCGTCGCCGCCGAGCCCAACACCTGGCGAGAGCTTCTCGCGGCGATCGACGTCGCGGGTCCCCTGGAGGGCCGGACGGTCGCGGTGCAGGAGTACGGCCGGCCGAACCGGGACCTGCTGGGCGCGATCGAGGCCCGCGGCGCCCGGCTCGTGCGCGTCCCCGTCTACCGGTGGGCGCTCCCGGAGGACACCGGGCCGCTGCGCGCGGCCGCCCGGACGATCGCGTCCGCAGAGGTGGACGTCGCAACCTTCACCACCGCGGTGCAACTCGAGCACCTGCTGGAGGTCGCGGGCGGGGAGGGGATCCGCGACGCCGTCCTGTCCGCGTTGCGGGACCGCGTCGTCGTGGCGGCCGTCGGGCCGACCGTGCAGGAGGCGCTGCGGGAGGCGGGGCTCCGTGCCGACGTGCTGCCCGAGCATCCCAAGCTCGGCTGGCTCGCGGCGGCGATCGCCGCGCGGGCGCGGGGGGCGATCGCGGCCAAGCGCGCGGGGCCGGCGGCGCGGGATCCTTTGCCGCGGCCCCGCCGCGATGGCTAGGCTCGGGGCATGCCCGCGGCCGAAGCTCCCTTCCTCCTCGCCTGTCGTCGCGAGCCCGTCCCCCACACGCCCGTCTGGCTCATGCGCCAGGCCGGCCGCTTCCTTCCGGAGTACCGCGCGATCCGCTCGCGCATGAGCTTCCTCGAGTTGTGCAGGAACCCCGACGCCGCCGCCGAGGTCACCCTGCAACCGGTCGACATCCTCGGCGTCGACGCGGCGATCCTGTTCGCCGACATCCTGCTCGTGCTCGAGCCGCTCGGTCTCGGCCTCTCCTTCTCGCCCGGCGACGGACCGTCGCTCGCGCACCCCGTCCGCAGCCCCGAGCAGGTGAAGAGCCTGCCGCGCGTCGACGTGGCGGATTCCCTCGCTTACGTCTTCGAGACCGTGCGCCGGGTGAGGAGCGGGCTCGCCGGTCGCGTTCCGCTGATCGGGTTCGCGGGCGCGCCGTTCACGCTCGCCTCCTACGCGATCGAGGGTGGCTCGTCGCGCAACCACGAGCGCACCAAGCGCTTCCTGCTCGAGCACCCCGCGGCCTGGAGCGACCTCATGTCGCGCCTCGTCGACGTCACGGCCGACTACCTGAACGCGCAGGTCGCGGCGGGCGCGCAGGCGGTGCAGGTGTTCGACAGCTGGGTGGGCCATCTCGCCCCGGCGGACTACTCGGAGGCGGTGCTGCCCCACATGCGGGACCTGTTCGCGCGGCTCGACCGGTCCGTGCCCGCGATCCACTTCAGCACGGGCACCGGCGGCTACCTGGAGCTCGTGCGCGACGCGGGCGGCGACGTCGTCGGCGTCGACTGGCGGGTGCCGCTCGACGACGCGTGGCGCCGCATCGGGTACGACCACGCCATCCAGGGCAACCTCGACCCGGTCACGCTCCTCGGGCCGCGCGAGAAGGTGGTCGAGCGCGCGCGGCAGGTGCTCGCGGCCGCGGGCGGCCGCCGCGGCCACGTCTTCAACCTCGGTCACGGCGTCCTGCCCGAGACGCCGGTCGACAACGTCCGCGCGCTCGTCGACGCGGTCCACGAGTGGAGCGTGCGGTGAGCGAGTCGCCGCTCGCGAGCCGCGGACCTGCATCGGGCGGCGCGGCGGCGGCCGGAAGCGGCGCGCGACGGCGGGTCGCCGTGCTGGGCGGCGGCATCACCGGGCTCGCGGCCGCGCATCGCGCATCCGAGCTCGGCGCGGACGTCCTGCTCCTCGAGGCCTCCGACCGCCTGGGCGGCGTGATCGCGACCGAGCGCCGCGACGGCTGGGTGCTGGAACTCGGACCAGACTCGTTCGTGACCGACAAGCCGCAGGCGGCCGAACTCTCCCGCCGCCTGGGGCTCGGCGACGCGCTGATCCCGACGAACGACCGGTTCCGGCGCACGCTGATCGTGCACGACGGACGCCTCGAGGCGCTGCCCGAGGCCTTCCAGCTGCTCGCGCCCGCGCGCCTGCTGCCCTTCCTGCGGACGCCGATCCTGAGCGTCGCGGGCAAGCTCGCGGCGCTCCGCGACCTGGTCGCACCGCGCGGCGGGCCGGCCCCCGGCGAGGACGAGAGCCTCGCGTCGTTCGTGCGACGCCGGCTCGGCCGGGAGGTGCTCGACCGCATCGCGCAGCCGATGGTGGGAGGCATCTACACGGCGGACCCCGAGCGACTCTCGCTCGCGGCGACGATGCCGCGCTTCATCGAGCTCGAGCGGCGCCACCGGAGCCTGATCCTCGGCCTCATGCGGGGCGCGCAGGAGACGCCCTCGGGAACGAGCGGCGCCCGTTTCGGCCTCTTCGTGACCCTGCGCGACGGTCTCGAGAGCCTGGTCGACGCCCTCGCCCGCAGCCTCCCCGCGGGGTCGATCCGCACCGGGGCGAAGGTCGTCGCGGTGCGCCGGGCCGCCGGGCGCTGGCAGGTCGACGTCGACGGCGGCGGGACGGAGACGGTCGACGCGGTGATCGTGGGCCTGCCCGCGCCCCGCGCGGCCGGCGTGCTGCGCGGCGAGTCCACAGCTCTCGCGGACGAGCTCGCGGCGATCCCCTACGCGTCGTCGGCGATCGTGCTCCTCGGGTGGCGTCGAGCCGACGTGCCTCGTCCGCTCGACGCCTTCGGGCTGGTCGTGCCGGAGGTCGAGCGGCGTCGCATCATCGCGGCCTCGTTCTCGAGCGTGAAGTACGACGGGCGCGCTCCCGGCGACCACGTGCTCGTCCGCGTCTTCCTCGGCGGAGCGATGCACCCCGAGGCCGTCGCCGCGGGCGACGCCGAGATGCTCGCGACCGCTCGCGCCGAGCTGCGCGACCTGCTCGGCATCACGGCCGAGCCCGTGCTGCAGCGGGTCGGCCGCTGGCCGGAGTCGATGCCGCAGTACCACGTCGGCCACCAGTCGCGCGTCGCGCGCATCCGCGGGCTCGAGGCGGATCTCCCCGGGCTCGCGCTCGCCGGCAACGCCTACGACGGCGTCGGGCTCTCGGACTGCGTGCGCAGCGCGGAGGCCGCGGTCGCCGCAGTCCTCTCGGACCCGGCGGCGAAGCGGTCCCCGGCGGCCGCCCCGGCGGGCGGCGCGCCGAGAGCGCGCGCGACGGCGACGGCGTGAGCGCGCGGCGGGCGCGGGGCGCCCTCCTCACGGTCGAGGGGGTGGAAGGCGCGGGCAAGACGACGCAGGCGGCGCGCCTCGTCGAGGCGCTCGCGGCCTCGGGCCGCGAGGCCCTGCTCACCCGCGAGCCGGGCGGCACCGCGCTCGGCCGCGACATCCGTCGCATGCTGCTCGCGCTCGACGGGGAGGTGCCGGCGCCGGAGGCCGAGCTCCTGCTCTACCTCGCCGACCGGGCCCAGCACGTGCGCCGCCTCGTCGGCCCCGCGATCGAGCGTGGCGCGATCGTCGTCGCCGACCGCTTCTCCGACTCGACGATCGCCTACCAGGCGCACGGGCGCGGCCTCCCGCTCGAGACGGTGCGCGTGATCGACGACTTCGCACGCGGGGGCGTGGCCCCGCTGCTCACCTTCGTGCTCGACCTCGATCCCGAGGCCGGGCTCGCGCGCGCGCGCGCCACCGGCCCCGCGGACCGGCTGGAGTCCGAGGAGATCGCCTTCCACCGCCGCGTGCGCGAGGGCTTCCGGGCGATCGCCGCGGCCTCCCCGGGCCGCGTCGTCGTGCTCGACGCCTCCCGCCCGGTGGACGAGATCGCGCGCGAGATCGCCTCGACCGCGATGCGCCGGCTGGAGGGTGCGTGAAGCTCGACGGCATCCTCGGGCAGGAGCGCGCGGTCGACCTGCTGCGCCGGTCGCTCGCGGCGGGCCGGCTCGCGCATGCCTACGTGTTCACCGGCCCGCCGGGTGTCGGCAAGCGAGCGACCGCGCTCGCCCTGGCCGCGGCGTGCCTGTGCACCGCGCGCCCCGGCGAGGGCTGCGGAGCCTGCCCGGAGTGCCGCCTGGTCGAAGCGCTCTCGCATCCCGACCTCTTCCTGGAGGACCTCGAGCGCGCGCAGGCGGAGCGCGCGACCGCCTCGCAGGTCTCGATCGAGCAGGTCCGTCGGGTGCGCGGTCACCTCGCGCTGCGCCCGGTGCGCGGACCCCGCAAGATCGCCGTGGTCGACGACGCCGAGCGGATGACCGCCGACGCCCAGAACGCGCTGCTGAAGACGCTCGAGGAGCCGCCGGGGCGGACGACGCTGGTGCTGGTCGCGACCAACGCGGCGGTGCTGCTCCCCACGATCCGCTCGCGCTGCCAGCAGGTCCGCTTCGCGCCGCTCGAGGACGCCGTGATCGAGCGGCTTCTCGTGGCGGGGGGCGCCGAGCCCGCCGACGCGGCCACCGCGGCCCCCCTGGCCGAGGGGAGCCTCGTCCGGGGCCGCGAGCTCGCCTCGGGCGAACTCGCCGAGCGCTGCCGCGACCTGCGCGACCGGCTCGACCGCATCCACGAGTCGCCCGTCACCGAGGTCCTCGACCTGGCCTCGGAGATGACGGCGTCCCGCACGGCCCGGGCCGAGCAGTCGGCGCTGGTCGCCACGGTCCTCGACTGGTGCCGGCGGCGGGTCCGCGACGCCGTCGCTTCGTCGGCCGCCGGGCCCGGGGGGCGGGACGCGGTCCGGCGCGCCGTTCGTCAGCTCGAGCGCGCCTATGCTACGAGCCGGGACCTCGATCGCCACGCCAACGCGCACCTCTCGTGGGACGTCCTGCTCCTCGAACTGCGCCGCGCCGGGCCGATCGCCTGACCCTGCGGAACCGACGCCGTGCAAGAGGACATCGAGAACAACGCCGCCAGCCCGGCCGACGACGACTCCGTGCCGTTCGTCGGCGGAGCGGCCGACCTCCCGCCCGCCGCGCCGGCGACGACCGTCGACGTCCGCTTCCGCGTCTCCGGACGCGCCCGCTCCTTCGATGCGGGGGCGATCGAGGGGCTCCGTCCCGGCGAGCCCGTCGTCGTGGACTCCGACCGCGGACAGGAACTGGGGCACGTCGCGAGCCTGCCCCGACCGCGCTGGCCCGCGGAGGAGTCGCAGCGGATCCCGCGCGTGGTGCGCCGCGCCGACACCCGCGACCTCGCGCGGGCCGAGCACAACCGCGGACAGGAGAAGATCGCGCGACGCATCTTTCTCGACCGCGTCGAGCGCCTCGGGCTGCCGGCGAAGCTGATTCGCGTCGACTACCGCTTCGACGGCGGCAAGGCGACGTTCTGGTTCGTCGCCGCGGACCGCGGGGACTTCCGCGGGCTCGCCCGCGACCTCTCGCAGGCGCTCCACACGCGCATCGAGATGCGCCAGATCGGCGAGCGCGACGAGACCAGGCTCGTCGGCGCCGTCGGCCCCTGCGGGCGCGAGCTGTGCTGCAGCTCGTGGATGCGCGACTTCGAGGCCGTGTCCGTCAAGATGGCGAAGGAGCAGGGGCTCTCGCTGAACCCGACCAAGCTCGCCGGGCTCTGCGGCCGCCTGAAGTGCTGCCTGCGCTACGAGTACGACACCTACGTCTCGCTGCGGCGCAGCCTGCCGCGCGTCGGCGCGCGGGTGACCAGCGTGAAGGGCGAGGGCACGGTGGTGAAGCACCTCACGCTGAAGCAGCGCGTCCTGCTGCAGCGCGAGGAGGACGGCGTCACCGTCGAGTGCTCGCTCGAGGACCTGGTCGAGCGCCGCGCGGACGCGGGCGGTACGGGGACCGCGCAGGCGGAGGCGGGCGAGGGAGCGGAGGCGTCGGCGCCCGGGGTCGAGGACGCCGCCCCGGACATGGAAGCGCGCGACGCGGGCGCACCGCGCCCGCGCCCGCCCGTCCAGCCCCGCGAACGTCGGCCCGAGGGAGCACGCGAGCGCCGGCCCGACGGGGCCCGCGAGCGCCGGTCCGACTCTCCCCGCGACGGAGGGCCCCGGCGCTCCCGTCCGCCGCGATCCGCGTCCGGCCCCTCGCCGCAGGCCGCGGCCGCGGCCGGGGCCGCCGAAGGCGGCACGGAGGCCCCGCGCGACGGCGAGCAGCGCGGTCGCTCCAGCCGTGGAGGCCGCGGGCGTCGCTCGCGGTCGCGCTCCCGCGGACCTCGTCCGGACGGTCCCGGGACCTCCGACAAGTCCTGAAGCGACGGAGCCAGCGTTGCAGCCCGCCGTCTACGTCACCACGCCCATCTTCTACGCGAACGCCGACCCGCACATCGGGTCGACCTACACGACGGTCGTGTGCGACGCGTTCGCGCGCTTCCACCGCCAGCGCGGCGTGCCGACGTTCTTCCTGACCGGCACCGACGAGCACGGCGAGAAGATCGCGGAGGCCGCGGCCGCGGCCGGGATCACGCCGCAGGCGTTCGTCGACCAGGTGAGCGCGCGCTTCCGCTCGGCCTGGGACGAGTGCGGGATCGCCTACGACGGCTTCATCCGCACGACCGACGCGCACCACGTGGGCTTCGTGCAGGACGTGCTCGCCCGCATCCACGCGAGCGGCGACATCTACTTCGGCGAGTACTCCGGCCTCTACTGCGTCGGCTGCGAACGTCTCTACACCGAGAAGGAGCTGGTGGACGGCCGCTGCCCGCAGCACCTCGTGCCGCCCGTCGAGGTCTCCGAGCCGAACTACTTCTTCCGCATGTCGCGCTACCAGGACGAGCTGCGGCGGCACATCGAGTCGAACCCGGACTTCATCCGGCCCGAGGGCTACCGCAACGAGGCGCTCGCGATGCTGCGCGAGCCGCTCGGCGACCTCTGCATCTCGCGCCCGAAGACGCGGCTGTCGTGGGGGATCGAGATCCCCTTCGACCGCGACTACGTGACCTACGTGTGGTTCGACGCGCTGCTCAACTACCCGAGCGGGCTCGACCGGGCGGGCCGCATGGAACTCTGGCCCCAGACGCACCACTTCATCGGCAAGGACATCCTGAAGACCCACGCGGTGTTCTGGCCGACGATGCTGCTCGCGGCGGGCCTGCCGCTGTTCCGCCACCTCGACGTGCACGGCTTCTGGTCGAGCGGCGGGCAGAAGATGTCGAAGAGCCTCGGCAACGTCGTGCAGCCGCTCGAGATGCGCGACCGCTACGGCATGGACACGCTGCGCTACTTCCTGCTGCGCGAGATGGCCTTCGGGCAGGACGCGGACTTCACCGAGGCGGCGCTGGTCGGGCGGCGAAACTCGGACCTCGCCAACGGGCTCGGCAACCTCGCGAGCCGCACGCTCGCGATGTCGAAGAAGTGGTTCGACGGCGCGGTGCAGCCGATCGACCCGCGCGAGCCGGTCGACGTGGAGCTCGAGCGCGCCTTCGCGCGCGCCCGCGTCGAACTCGAGGAGCACGTGCTCGGCCTCGCCTTCCACCGCGCGCTGGAGGCGCTGTGGCGGGGGCTCGACGCGG
The DNA here is from genome assembly GCA_017853315.1 of Alphaproteobacteria bacterium. GTDB lineage: Bacteria > Desulfobacterota > Binatia > UBA12015 > UBA12015 > REEB422. Next base: position 6,648 of record JAFMJW010000011.1, on the reverse strand, counting down.
CGAACAAGTACATCGTCGAGACCGCGCCGTTCACGCTCGCGAAGGATCCCGCGCAGCGTCCGCGCGTCGGCGCGATCCTGCACAACTGCCTCGAGTCCCTGCGGGTCGCGGCCCAGCTCGCGGCACCGTTCCTGCCGGAGACGGCGGAGCGGCTGCGCGAGTCGCTCGGGCTCGACGAGGCGACGTTCGCGGACCTCGACCGCGCCTGGGGGCGGGCGTTCCCCGCGGGGACCGCGACCGGCGAGCCGGTGAACCTGTTCCCGCGGATCGAGACCGACGGGGCCGCCAAGGCGGGGGCACCCGCGACCGGCCGCCCTTCCCGAGTCTGAGCGCGATCCTCGCGCCGGGGCCGTGCCGTCGCGGCGGCCGACCGCGCGACCGTCCTCAGCTGCGGTTGCGCGCCGCCGTCGCCTCCGCCGAGGGCGTGCGCACGCCCTCGCGGCACTCGCGGCAGATCCCGTAGAGCTCCATGCGGTGGCGCGCGAGCACGAAGCCGAGCCGCGTCGCGATCTCCTCCTGCAGGCGCTCGAGGTCGTCGTCGGCGAACTCGACGATCTTGCCGCAGCGGTCGCAGAGGATGTGGTCGTGGTGGTGGTCGTCGCCCTTCGCGCTCTCGTAGCGCGTCTGGCCGTCGGCGAAGTGCTGCTCGTCGGCGAGTCCGCACTCCTTCAGCAACTTGATCGTGCGGTAGACGGTCGCGTAGCCGACGCGAGGGTTCAGCTTGCGGACCTCGCGGTAGAGCTCGTCGATGCTCAGGTGGCGCTGGCTGCCGAAGAAGACGTGCGCGATGTCGTCGCGCTGGGCGGTCGACTTGAGCCCCTTGTCCTTCAGGGCGCGGCGGAAGGCCGAGAACCGCTCCGCGCGCGTCGACATGGACCTGCGTTAGAGAGGGCCCGGGGGGCCTGTCAAACGCCGGTCTCCGCGGGGGGCGGGGCGGCCTCCTGCGACGTCGCGTCGCCCGGGCGACGCCGCGCCTTCTCGAGCAGCTCGCGGGCCTCGTCGGAGATCTCCGCGTCCGAGAGGTCCCGGTCCGCGAGCACGTCGAGCAGCAGTTCGATGCGCGACTCGCCGGGGCTCTCGGAGTCGAGGATGAGCAGGGGCTTGCCCTCGACCCGGCAGAAGCCGCTGCGAACGTGGTAGCCGACCTCGCGCAGCAGCTTCTCGCGCCGGACCTGGATGCCGAGGCCCTCGGCGAGGTCGCCGAGCTCGGCGACGAGCGCCTCGATCCGCTTGTCGGATGCGGACGCCGACCGGCGTCCTCCTCCCGCGCGTCCCGAAGCGGCGTGGGCGCCGGCCTTGCGACGTCCTCCCCTCCCCCTGCCCCGAAGCGCGCGCTGCTCGCTTCCCGTGGCCATCCGCACGCGTTACTATCCGTTGGCTCGGTTCCTGTAAAGATCGCCGCGCCCGCCGCACGCCGCGGCGAGCACCGCGACGCGCACGGGACCGGCCCCAGGGAGCAGCGAATGATCAAGAACATCCTCGTCGGCGTCGACGGATCCGAGCACGGCCGCACCGCCGTCCGCTACGCGCAGTGGTTCGCCAAGCGACTCGACGCGAGGGTCGTGGGCCTCCACGTCGTCGACATCGTCTCGGTCGAGGGCCCGTTCTTCCACGACATCTCGGGCTCGCTCGGCTTCGAGCCCTACCTCGACTTCACCTCGAAGGTGCGCGAGGCGCTCGCCGAGCGCGGGAAGATCGTCCTCGAGGAATTCACCGCCTCGTGCGCGAAGGAAGGCGTCCGCTCGGACACGGCGCTCCAGTTCGGCATCATCCCCTCGGAGATCTGCGAGCGCGCGCGCGAGGCCGACCTGGTCGTCATCGGACACCGCGGGACCAACCAGAAGTTCTCGACCGGCCTGCTCGGCGGCGTCGCCGAGAGCGTGACGCGCCAGTGCAACGAGCCGGTGCTGGTCACGCCGATCGAGTTCGCCGAGATCCGCTCGCCGCTGCTCGCCTACGACGGCAGCGAGCGGGCGAGCCTCGCGATGCACTTCGCCGGCGAGCTGTGTTCGAAGCTCGACCTGCCGCTCGAGGTCATGACGGTCGAGCGCGACCGGGACCTGGGCGAGCGGACGCTCGCGGAGGCCCGCCGCTACCTCGACCCCTACAAGCTCCGGCTGGAGACGGTGATCGTCGAGGGCCACGCCGCCGAGCAGATCCCCGCCGAGGTGAAGTCGCGCGGGCACGACCTCGTGTTCATGGGGTCGCACGGGCACGGGCGCATCCTCGAGCTCGTGCTCGGCAGCACGACCGAGTACGTGCTGCGCAACGTCGCCTGCCCGGTCCTGCTTCACCGCTGAGCACGCAAACCCGGGCTTCCCCGGGTGCCCGGGATCGGCCGAGAGACAGCCGGTGCCGGGGCGGATCGCCCGGACTCAGGAATTGCGACGCGCCGAGTCGTCGCCGCCCTTGCCGTCCTTCGCGTCGGAGACGAGGGTCTTCAGGCGCGCCTCGATCTCGCGCAGGCCCCCCTCGACCCGCTCGAGTTCGGGGCCGATCGAGGGGTGATTGCGCAACGTGTCGAGCGAGGTCTTGATGCCGCTGTCGATGCGCTTCTGGAGATCGTCGATGCGGCGGCGGGAGCCGGCGAGCACCTCGTCGATCGCGGGCCCGACCGGCGACTCGTTCACGATCTCGGCGACCCGGCGGCCGGCCGCCTCCCGGATCTCGCCGAGCGTCTCGAGGCCGCGAGCGGTCGCGTCCGCGAGGGTGGTCCCGCCGTTGCGCACGAGGTCGCGCAGAAGCGAGAGCGAGAGCACCCCCGAGCGGCGACGCTCGTCCTCCAGGATGATCTGGGCCAGCGTGACGGCCGTCAGGTCGGCGCCGGTCTCGTTGTCCGTCACCTCGACCTCTTCGCCGCGGCGCACCATGGCGGCGATGTCGTCGAGCGCGACGTAACGACTCGTGGTCGTGTCGTAGAGTTTGCGATTGGAGTAGCGCTTGACGACCCGCGGCATCCGGAGGTCGCTAGCACCCTCCCCCCAGCCCGGCAACGCGTCTTTCTGCGCCGCGTCGAAGCCCCGCTCGGGCCGTTCAAGACTGAACGCCCGTGCGGAATTGAACGTACGAAGTTGGCCCGACCCCCATTCGGGCCACGCGCGTCCCCGACCCGCCGGGGGGACAAAGTCCTGACAGGACGGACGTTTTTCCGACCGGGCCGACCCGGCGTGGACTATGGCGTCCTCCTTGCTTCCTGCCCCATCGGAGCGTCGAGCGCGGCCCGGACGGGAGGCGCCGACGGGGAGGATGGGGACGATGATGCAGGACGACGGGAAGCGGATGGCGGCGGGGGCGGACGAGGGGTTCATGGGCATCGTGGGCCGGACGCCCGAGATGCTGCAGGTGTTCGACCTGATCCGGCGGGTCGCGGCCTCGAGCGCCCCGGTCCTCGTGACCGGGGAGAGCGGCACGGGCAAGGAGCTGGTCGCCCAGGCGATCCACGCCCTCTCGACGCGGCGCGGCGACGCGATGGTTCCCGTCCACTGCGGCGCCATTCCGGAGGAGCTCCTCGAAAGCGAGCTCTTCGGCCACGTGAAGGGCGCCTTCACGGGGGCGGTCAACGCCCGGACGGGCCGCTTCCGGCTGGCCGACGGCGGCACCATCTTCCTCGACGAGATCGGCGAGATGAGCCCCCGCTTCCAGGTGAAGCTGCTGCGGGTGCTCGAGGACGGCTCCTTCGAGCAGGTCGGCGGCTCCGCCACGCAGCGCGTCGACGTCCGGGTGGTCGCCGCCACGCACCGCGACCTCCACGCGCTGGCCGAGAAGGGATCGTTTCGCTCCGACCTGCTCTACCGCCTCGACGTCGTGACGATCCGGATTCCCGCCCTGCGCGAGCGCCGCGAGGACATTCCGCTCATCGCCGCCCACTTCCTCGCGATCCTGGCCCGCCGGGGCGGTCCGCGCTTCGAACTCTCGCCGGAGGCGGCGGACTGCCTCGCGGCCTACGACTGGCCGGGCAACGTGCGCGAGCTCCGCAACGTGATCGAGCGGGCGGTCCTCCTGTCCGACGGGGCGGGGATCCTCCGCGTTTCGGACCTGCCCCAGCACGTCCAGGCGTCCGGCGGCAGGGCTCCGGCGTCGGCCGTGGCGCAGGCGGCCTCGACCGAGGCCTCGAAGCCCTCCTGCCCGGACCTCCCCGTGCAGTCGCCCGCCTCCGGCCCCTGGCTCTTCGGACCCGAGGGGACCGACTTCTACGCCGAACTCGACCTCTTCGAGCGGCGCATGATCGGCCGGGCCCTGCAGCTCTCGGGGGGAAGCAAGCGGGAAGCGGCCCGACTGCTCGGGGTGAATCGCACCACCCTGCTCGAGAAGCTCAAGCGGAAGTCCTGGAGCCCGGAGGACCTGGCGAGCCCCGAAGCCCTTCCGGCGGCCCCCCCGGCGGAGACGGCCCCGGAGTCCCTCGTGCCCGGTGCCCCCGTGATCGCGGACCTCGATTGGACGGTCCCGGTCTCGCCGGCCCCGGCCCCGGAGCCCCGGACCGCCGCCTGGGCGGGCGCCATCGCCGGGATGGCGCTGGCCTGACCGGCGTCCGGAGCCTGGCCTGTAAGAAACCGGGCGGCCCGCCCGTCCGTCACCTCGGCCCGGGGAGATCCCGGGAGTGCTCGGCCGCATCGCGGCATGGCCGGCTACAGTTGTTGTCAGGTCCGGCCGATCTTGTTAGGCGAAGACACGTGGATGGTGGTGGTCGGGCCCCGTCCCGACCCCGGGGATACGTTTCCGGGGTCACCGTTCGGAGGGGGGAGTCGACCGAGGGAAGGTAAAAGGGGAGCCGCGAGGTTCTCTCGGTGACGTACGAGACACGTGATCGAGGCGACTTCCGGGCGACCTCTGGTGGCGTTTCCGTCGGCCAGGCGCCGGCGGTGAGAAAGGAGTCAGGATCGTGAGAGAGGGGAGAATCTTTGCGTCGCTTCTGGCGGCGGGAATGCTGAGCCTCGGCCTTGCCGGCACGGCTTCGGCCCAGATGGGCTTGGCGGACGACAACTCGTCGCTGACGCAGCCCGCGACCGAGCTCGTGATGCCGTTCGACAACAGCTACAACCGCGCGTCGTACCTGCTCGTGAGCAATCCCTACGCGTCGTCGGGTTCGCTCGCCGCAGTGACGACCCACTGGACGTTCTGGGGTGCGGACTGCCAGGAGCTCGCCGACCTGTCGATCTGCCTCACCACGAACGACACCGTCGTCGTCGACCCGACGAACATGACGGCCATCGGCCCGAACAACGAGAAGACCGGCCCGACCGTGAATCTCTCGGGCCAGCGCGGCATCGTGACCGTGACCGCCTACCAGACCGACTCGAACTGCGGCTCGTGGGACAACACGGGACGCCGGCTCGCGCAGGGCGCTCTCGTCGGCACCTTCACCATCGCCGACCTGACCTACGGCTACTCGTTCGGCAACGACGCCCTGGGCCTGTTCTCGGTGAACAACCAGGTGCAGCTGCCCTCGGGCGACGTGACGCGCTACGTCCTCCAGACCATCAACCCGACGCCTCCTCCGGGCATCGAGTACGGCAGCCTCGTGATCACCTCGTGGCTGACGATCGACAAGAACGGCCTCGCCGTTCCGTCGGACGCGGGCGAGGAGTTCTGGCTCACCCACCACGACAACCTCGAGATCCAGACCTCGCTGCCCGACGTGTCGGTGGGCTGCGTGGAGTTCAACTCGATCGCGAGCGCGGGCAAGCAGCCGCTCATCCCGGACTACGTGACGATCAACAGCTCGGGCATCCTGTCGATGTGGCCGAAGGAGGCCTCCGACGGGTACCTCTTCGCGCTCGTCGGCCAGGCCATCGGCCAGTTCGGCTTCAGCTCGCGGGCGAAGGTGCAGTAATCGCCCTCGCCTGATCTTCGATCGAATCGTCGCCGGTCCGAGGGTCGTCGACGTCGAGAAGGGCGCCCGCGAAAGCGGGCGCCCTTTTTCTTGGCCCCGAGCCGATCGCCGCCTTCGGACGAAGGAGGCCGGGGTGCCCGGAGGCGGTCCCGCCTTGCGCGGCTCCGCCCTTTCCCCGATCCTCCTGTCGTGACGAACTCCGCCCGACCCGGCTTCGCGACGGTCCTCTTCGCTCTCGCCCTCGTCCTGGGCTCGGCCTCGGCCGCGCGCGCCCAGCTCGGAAGCCTCGGCGGCGGCGCCGAGCGCAACGTCTCGAAGGAGGCCGAGCGCAAGAAGGCCGCCGGCGCAGGCGAGCTTTCCGAGGCGGCCAAGAAGCTGCGCGAGTCCGATCCGCTGATGCGCCTCGAGGGGGTGAAGGACCTCTCGGCCTCGACCGAGAAGGGAGCGGTTCCGCTTCTCGTCGAAGCGACCGCCGACGCCGATCCGCGCGTGCGCATCAAGGCGATCGACGCGCTGGGGACGCTGCGTGCGACCGACGCGACGCCGGCCCTGATCCAGATGCTGTACTTGCGCGACAGCGAGCCCTGGCTCAAGCAGCACGTGCTGGTGGCGCTCGGCAAGATCGGCGACAACCGTGCCTCCGAGCCGATCGCCGACTTCGTCGGCCGGGACACGAACAAGGACCTGGTCGGCACCGCGATCTTCGCGCTCGGCGAGATCGGCGACCCGAAGTCGATCCCGGAGCTGCAGAAACTCGACACCGCGACGACCGACCAGCGGATCCGGCAGCTCGGCCGCGACGCGATCGGCAAGATCAA
>JAFMJW010000114.1 GCA_017853315.1 Alphaproteobacteria bacterium | reverse complement strand
CGAGGAAGCGGTCGCGCGCCGCCGCGGCCTCGCCGTCGTGCATGCGGATCGCCTGGTCGAGCGTCGCCGCCCGTCCATCGTGCAGGTAGGGCGCGGTGCGGGACACGCCCCAGAGCGGGGGCGTCCGCCACTCGCTGCCGGTCGCGTCGCCCTGCGGGATGCCGTCGGCCAGCGACGCGCCCATGTCGTGCAGCAGGAGGTCCGAGTAGAGTCGCAGGGACTGCTTGCGCAGGGCTGGGCTCGCGGACTCGCCGGTGCGCAACTTCTCGAGGTGGCAGCCGTCGCAGCGCGACTTCTTGAACGCCGCGCGTCCGCGTCGCCCGTCCGGCGAGAGCTTCGTCGGGGCGGGGAGCGGCGAGAGCAGCCGCACGAAGTCGGCCTGCGCCGCGAGACCGGTGCCGTCGTCCTCCGGGTCCGGTGCGGGGTCGCAGTCCGACGCGGTTCCGCCGGGTGCGAGCTCGGCGGGCGCTGCGGGTGACGTGATGCCGATCCATGCGAGCGAGTGTCCGGGCAGGAGCCCGTCCACCGTCGCGGCCTGCGCCTTCCAGCCGAAGCGACCGACCCGTCCACCGACCATGTTCGGCCGCCCGGAGATGCCGTCGCGCCTGCGGTCGTCCGGGTCGGACTTCTTGAGAATCGTCGTGTCTTCGAGCGCCTCGACCAGGCCGTCGCCATAGGCGGCGGCGACGTCGCGCTGCACGACGACGTCGGCTTGCGCCGGGACCGTCTCCGGCACGGCGGAGCAGAGGTCGGTCACGATCGCGCTCGACTGCAACTCGGGCCCGCCGTGGGCCGCGAGCGGGTCGAAGGCGCCGCCGGTCGACGAGCCGAAGAGCGTCACCCGACGCGTTCCCGCCCCGCCGATCGTCGGAACCTGGTGGCACCCGGCGCAGCTCGCGGCCTCGAATGCCGGGCCGAGGCCGGACGCCGGGCTCTCGATCTCCGCGTAGCGGTCGAGACCGCCCTGGAAGCGCGACTGCTCGGCCGCCGTGAGGCGCGCGAGCGGCAGGGGCTCGCACGCGTCGGTGTCCTCCTGCGCGGGGTTCGGCAGCAGCGGGCAGCTGTCGCAGCGGTCGCCGAAGCCGTCCCCGTCGCGGTCCGCCTGGTCGGGGTTCGACCGCTCCGGGCAGTTGTCGGCGGGGCACGCCTCGCCGGGCAGGCCGAAGCCGTCGCCGTCCACGTCGGTGCAGTCGTCGCAGGCGTCGCCGAGGCCGTCGGCGTCCGTGTCGGTCTGGTCGGGGCTCGCGAGCGCGGGGCAGTTGTCGCAGGCGTCGCCGAAGCCGTCGCCGTCCGTATCGGCCTGGTCGGGGTCGGCGACGAACGGGCAGACGTCGTCCGGGCAGGTGTTCCAGGAGTACTCCGGGTTGCCGAACCCGTCGCCGTCGACGTCGGTGCACTCGTCGTAGAGGTTCGGGATGCCGTCTCCGTCCGCGTCGGGAACCGACGTCATCACGTCGATCACGTTGTTCGTCGAGTCCACGCCGCCGAGCGGCAGGTTCTCCGCCACCCGGCAGCTGCCGACGACCGCCTGGTCGACGCGATTGTCGTAGGCCCCGGCGAAGCGGAAGCAGATGGTGGGCGACGTGACTTCGCCGCGCCGCACCAGGTTGTCGTGCGGGTGCAGCCAGCCCTCGGGCTCCTGGTAGGCCTGGAAGAAGAAGCCCACGCCGTCGAGCGAGTTCGAATCGAAGACGTTCGCGACCGAGCCTCCCCGCACGTGCACCAGCTTGTCGCGCACGACGTTGCGGACGAAGGAATTCGACTCCGAGTGCTTCACGTAGAGGGAGGCCGCGCCGGATCCCTCGAGCACGTTCGACTCGGCCGAGCAGGCTCGCGCGTTCAGCAGGTAGAGGTTCTCGTAGGCGCTCGACCGGATCGTGTTGCCCACGACCTGGATGCCGATGCTGCCGGTGCCGAGGTGGATGCCCTCGTCGATGCTGTCGCGGACGAGGTTCGCCTCGATGCGGTGGTCGTGGGCCTCGCCGGCCTCGGTCGCGCCCGCGACCTCGATGCCGTAGACGTCGTCCCAGGTCTCGTTCCCGAGCAGGTGGTTGCCGGTTCCGCCGCGCAGGCGGATGCCGCGGCGAAAGCCGGAGACCTTGCAGTTGCGCACCTCGGCGCCGGTCACGCCGTCGAGCAGCACGCCGTAGAGAGCGGAGTCGGCGCCGGTCCCGGTCACCGCGTGGCCGTCGCAGTCGAGCACGGCGCCGGCCGCGACCCGGAGCCCGACGCTCGGGCAGGGGCCCAGGTCCTTCGACAGCACGACGGTGCCCTGGATCGTGTCGCCGCAGAAGCAGTTCGCGCCCGACGTGCAGTCGAGGGCGGATGCGACCCCCGCCGGGGCGAGCAGCGCGAGCGCCGCGACGAGGATCGCGACCGGCTTCGTCGGGGCGGGAAGTCGTCTCATGGTGGGGCCGTTCCGGGTCGGTCGACGGCGCCGCACGCGACGGTCGCCTCGCCGGGAATGGGGGAAGACTGGCCGCCGCCCCGAGGACGGTCAACCCGGGCATTCCCCGACCCCTGTCCTCCGTTGGCGCCAGGGCCGGGCGATGTTGCAGGATCCCGCCTGCCCCCCCCGAGGGGAGGCGGTTCGCATGCCGTGGACCCGAGGAGACCCTGTTCGATGGAAGACCGTGCCCCCCGAATCCTTCTCCGTCGCCCCGTCGGGCACCGCCCCGGCCTCCTCCTCGCGGCGCTGCTCGTCGTCGCCGGGCTGTCGCTGGCGGACGTCGCCTCCGGCAAGGGCCCGTCGAACCGGCTGCCTTCGCTCGCGGGCACGGCCTGGCACACGCGCGACGTCGACGGCGGCCCGCTGCTGTTCGTCGTGAAGGGGGTCGGCGTGCGCTTCCTCGACGACACGAACTTCTCGGCCACCGTCCGGTTCATCGACGAGCAGAAGACGACCAGGACCGGGACCTACGCGATCGCGGACGGCTACGTGACCTTCTTCATCGAGGGCTACGGAAAGCAGAAGGCCCGCATCTGGGCCGACGGGGGCGACCTCGTGGTGAAGGACCAGGCCTACGACGCGAGCGCCCGGCTCGTCCGCGGCAAGATGGAGGACTCGGGCTGGTTCTGACGATCGGCCGCTCGGGGCGGGCGAGCGGCGCGCTCGGCCGGCCCCGGGCCGCGCCGACGCCCGGGGTGCCACCCGGGCGGGGCCCGCGGCCTCGCCTCGCTCGCCGCGGGTCGCCGGGCCGAGGCCCGCTTGAGGCTCCCGGCACGGCTGCCGTAGGGTGCGGCCCATGCTCGACACGCTGATCCGCAACGCCACCGTGGTCGACGGCACGGGAGCCCCGGGCTTCCGGGCCGACGTGGGCATCCGCGACGGCATCGTCGCGAGCCTCGGCGGGACCGGGGAGACGGCCTCCCGCACCGTCGAGGCCGACGGCCTGGTCCTCGCGCCCGGGTTCATCGACCCGCACACCCACTACGACGCCCAGCTCTTCTGGGACCCGTTCGCGAGCCCGTCGAACCTGCACGGGGTGACCACCGTCATCGGCGGCAACTGTGGTTTCACGCTGGCCCCGCTCGGGCCGAGCGACGCCGACTACCTGCGCCGCATGATGGCGAACGTCGAGGGCATGCCGCTGTCGGCGCTCGAAAACGGCATCGACTGGAACTGGTCGAGCTTCGGGGAGTACCTCGATCGCCTCGACGGTCGCATCGGCGTGAACGCCGGCTTCCTGGTCGGACACTGCGCGCTGCGCCGCAGCGTCATGGGCGAGGCCGCGGTCGGGGAGCGTGCGAGCCTCGAGCAGACCGCGGCGATGGTGCGCCTCCTGCGCGAGAGCATCGAGGCCGGCGGGCTCGGCTTCTCCTCCTCGCAGGCCTTCACCCACGTCGACGGCGCGGGCGACGCCGTGCCGTCGCGCTGGGCCTCGCGCGACGAGACGCTGGCGCTCGCGGGGGCCGTGCGCGAGCACCCCGGGACGACGCTCGAGTTCATCATCGACGGCTGCCTGAACCAGTTCGAGGACTCCGAGATCGGGCTCATGATCGCGATGTCGCTCGCGGCGAACCGCCCGCTCAACTGGAACGTGATGCAGGTGAGCGCGCTGCGCCGCGAGCGCCACGAGCACCAGCTGTCCGCGGGCTCCAAGGCGAAGGCGGCGGGGGCCCGGATCGTCGCGCTCACGATGCCGACGCTCGGCGGTCTCAAGATGAGCTTCCTCGACTACTGCGCGCTGAACTCGATCCCCGAGTGGGGACCGATCCTGAAGCTGCCGGTGCCCGAGAGGATCCGCGCACTCAAGGACCCGGCCGTGCGCCAGCGGATGCGCGAGGGCGGTGCGCGCCCCGAGGCCGGGGTCTTCGGGGCACTCGCGAAGGGCGAGCGCTACGAGATCGGCGAGACCTTCGCGCCCGAGAACGCGGCCTTTGCGGGACGCCTCGTGTCCGACGTCGCGGCGGAGATCGGGCGCAGCCCGTTCGACACGCTGCTCGACGTCGTCGTCGCCGACGAGCTCCGCACGGCGCTCTGGCCGCTGCCGACCGACGACGACGTCGACAGCTGGAAGTTGCGCCTCGAGGTGTGGCGCGACGATCGCGCGATGATCGGCGGCTCGGACGCGGGCGCGCACCTCGACCGGATGTGCGGCGCCCGCTACCCGACCGGCTTCCTCGGCGACGTGGTGCGGGAGCGCGGGCTGCTCTCGATCGAGGAGGCCGTCCACATGATGACCGGCCGCCCGGCCGCCCTCTTCGGGCTGCGCGGGCGGGGCCGGATCGCGCCGGGCTGCCATGCCGACCTGGTGCTGCTCGATCCCGCGACCGTCGGTCCGGGCCCGGTGCGGACCGCGGCGGATCTCCCCGGCGGGACCGAGCGGCTGTGGTCGGAGGCGCGCGGCATCGAGCGCGTGATGGTCGCGGGACGCGACATCGTGCGTGAAGGAAAGCCGACGGGCGACCTGCCCGGCCGCGTGATCCGCTCGGGGCGCGACACCGACACGGTGACCGTCCCCGGCGGGTGAGCGGCCGCGGGGATCGCGGCGGTCGCGCGGCGGTCCGCCATCGCTTCGAGGTCGAGCCGGGCGACGCGGACCTGCGCCTCGACCAGCTCCTCGCGCGGCGGGTGCCCGGCCTCTCCCGCGGGTCGGCGCGCGTGCTGCTCTCGCTCGGCGGCGTGTTCGTCGACCGCTCCCGCGTGCGGATCGCGAGCCGGAAACTTCGCCCGGGGCAGGTGGTCGAGGCCTGGGTCGGGAGCGCGCTCGAGCGCGCCACCTCGGCGCCCCGCGAGCGAGGGCCGCGGCCCGCTCCCGGCTCCGACGGAGTCGCGCGGGTCGGCACGACGGAGCGGAGCCCCGCGATCGTGTTTCACGACGAGCACGTCGTCGTCGTCGAGAAGCCCTCGGGCGTGCTGAGCGCGCCGACTCCCGAGGGCGACCGCGGCCACCTCGCGGACCTGCTCGTGCGCGGTCCTTTGCCGGGCAAGCCCCTCCGCGTCGTGCACCGGCTCGACCTCGAGACGAGCGGGCTGCTCGTGCTGGCGCGCTCCGACGGGGCGAACCGCGTCCTGTCGGAGGCGTTCCGCGTGCACGACGTCGAGCGCGAGTACCTCGCCGTCGTCGAGGGTGTCCCGTCGGGCGAGGCATGGACGATCGACGCGCCGATCGACGGGCGGGGCGCGCGCACGCACTTCGTGCGCGAAGCCGTCTACGGCTCGTTCGCGACGAGACTGCGGGCGAGGCTCGAGACCGGTCGCACGCACCAGGTTCGCCTCCACCTCTCCGGGGCGGGCCATCCCGTGCTCGGCGACCGGCGGTACGGGCGTCGCACCGCGTTCGATCCGCCGCGGCTCGCGCTCCACGCGACGCTGCTCGCCTTCGCGCATCCGGTGACGGGCGAGCGCATGCGCTTCGAGAGCGCGTGGCCCGCGGACCTCGCGGGCTGGGAGGCGACGCTCGCCGACCGCGCGGATCCGGCCGGTTCCTGAGCTCCGGGCGGGCCGGCATCGACGCCGGGCCCGACCCGGGCGTGCAGCGCGCAGGCTGCTCGCCTCGGCGGTCTCGCCGACGTTCCGCCTCGCCAGCCGACGGGGGTCGCGCTAGGCTCCGCGGCGCGTGTCCTTCGCAGCGAATCCACGCCGGGAACGGCCTCGCAGAAGCCGGGAGGCGGCGCGCGCCCTGCTCCTCGCCGCGGCGATCACGTCCGCGCTCGCCGCCTGCGAGCGGCGCTCCGACGGGCCGCCCGAGCCTGCGGCCGACCGATCGCACGCGCGCCCGGCCCGTGTCGGCGGCGACGAGTCCGAGGTCACGGCCGCCCCCGTGGCCGGGGCCGATCGGTCCCTGCGTCGCGGCGTCCACCCGCTGGTGGGCTTTCGCTCCGAGGATCCTGCACGCGTCGCGACGAGTGGCCGCGTGGTCGCGCGCTGGGTCGAGCTCGAGGACGGGCTCCACCGCGCGATCGAGATCGAGCCGGGGGCATCGCTCGCGGTGCGCGTGGACCCGGAGCCCGGGGCGACGGTGCGCGCCGGGCTCGCCGTGCGCGGCGACGGCGGTGCCGCGGCTCCGGGCCGCGCCGACTTCCGCCTGCGACTCGCGCCTGCATCCGACGCCCGAGGCGTCGTGCTCGCCGAGGCCTCGGTCGAGACCGGCGGCCGTGGCGACGGCTCGGTCGACGCGGAGGTGCCCGCGTCCTGGCAGGGGCCCGGCTGGCTCGTGCTGTCGAGCGCATGGACGCCCGGGCCGGAGGGATCGACGGGCGCCGCCCCGAGGCTCTGGTGGATCGAGCCGCGTGTCGAGTGGGCCGTGGCCGGCGCCGCTCCCTCGGGCGAGGGCGTGCGACCCTGGAACGTCGTCCTCGTCACCTCCGACACGACCCGGCAGGACGACCTCGGCTGCTACGGCGGGCCGGCCGCGACGCCGAACCTCTCCGCGCTCGCCGCCGAGGGCGCCGCCTTCGCACGGGCCTACACGGTCGCCTGCGTGACGACGCCGTCGCACGCGTCGCTCCTCACCGCGTCGCACGCGAGCGACCACCGGGTCTACGACAACTCGAGCGTGCTCCCCGAGGAGCGCGTGACGATCGCCGAGGCGCTCCACGATCGCGGCTGGGCGACGGCCGGGCTCGTGAGCGGGCTTCCGCTGATCCGCGCGCTCGGCTTCTCGCAGGGCTTCGACTTCTTCGACGACGCGCTCGCGCTGCGCACCGCGGACCAGCCCGCGCGCCGCCTGCTGCGCGAGCGCCCCGGCGACGAGACGGTGGACCTGTTCCTCGACTGGCTGCGCACGCGCCCGGCCCGGCCGTTCTTCGCCTGGATCCACCTCTTCGACGCGCACCAGCCCTACGCTCCGCCGGCCGCCTTCCTCCCCCCGGGCGGCGACCCCTCGGACGACCCCGATCTCGCCCGCCTGTTCTCCTGGCCCGACGGCAGCCCGCGGCGGATCCGCCCGGGCGAGGTCGCCCGCCTGCCGGAGGCGACGCGCGCGCGCGCCGACGCGATCGCGCGCGCGCGCTACCGCGGCGAGCTCGCCTTCGTCGACGCCCAGGTCGGGCGCCTCGTCGAGGCGCTTCGCCGCGACGGCCTGTGGGACCGGACGATCTTCGTGTTCGCGGCCGACCACGGCGAGAACTTCGGCGACCGGGGGGCGCTCGCGTGGGCACACGCCGGCCTGTTCCACGACGTCACCCACATCCCGCTCGTCGTGCGCGTCCCGGGCACCCGCGCGCCGGGCGCGCGCGTGCAGGCCCTGGTCGGCAACATGGACGTGGCCCCGACCGTCCTCGACGCCCTCGGGGTCGCCGTGCCCGCCGCGTGGAAGGGGCGGAGCCTGCTCCCCGCGATCGAGACGCCGTCGTCGTTCGAGGCGAGGCCCTCGCTCGTCATCGAGGCGCCCCGCGAGAAGGAGGTGAGCGTCCGCACGCCCGACTGGATGTACCGCGAGATGGCGCCGGGCGCGGACGGCGACGGAGACGACGACGGGGACGACGGCGAGGGCGCCGCCCCCTGGCGCAAGCGCTTCGGCTACCTTCCGGGCGAGTCCGAGCAGCTCTTCGACCTCTCGGTCGATCCGCTCGAGAGGACCAACGTCGTCGCCTCGCGCCCGGACGACGCCCAGCGCATGAAGGGCACGGCGGATGCGTTCCTCGCGTCCAGGCCGTCGACCGCGCGCGCGGCGGCGCTCGGCGGCGGTGCGCACCGCGAGGCCCTGAAGGCGCTCGGCTACGCGGACTGAGACCCGATCGCCCGCCGGGCCTCGAGCGCTTCGTAGAGCGGATGCGCGCCCACGGCGGCTGCCACGAGACAGGCGACGCCGACCGAGGTCGCGACGGCGAGGCCGTTGCGGACGTGGCCCGTCAGTTCCAGCACCATCACGATGCCGGTGAGCGGCAGGCGCATGCTCGCGGCGAACACCGCGGCCGCTCCCGCGAGGGCGAGCACCTGCGGAAGCTGCGCTTGCGGAGCGAGCGGGTCGCCGAGCCGGCCCATGATCGCGCCGAGCGCCGCCCCGATCACGAGCGGCGGCGCGAACAGCCCGCCGACCGCGCCCGAGGCGTAGCTCGTGGCGGTGAAACCGAGCTTCACGGCGGCGAACACGGCGAGGCCCGCGAGCGTCCCGTGCAGCGCGGGCACCGCGAGGTCGCCCGGCACGACGGCGCCGTGCAGGAGTCCGCGCAGGACGCCGAGGTTCCCGAACCAGGCGGAGGGCAGCAGGAACCCGACCGGGATCGCGCACGCCGCCGAGACGGCTGCCTTCGCCTCGTCGGGCACGAGCGCCCGGCGGTCCCGGAAATTCGCGACGGCGACGATCGCGGCATTGAACAGGACGCCGGTCGCACCGCAGAGGAGCCCGCAGGCGGCGGCGAGCACGATCGCGACCGCGCCCGGCGTCGGCAGGTCGACGGGCCCGAGCAGCGGACCCTCTCCGAAGACGCGTCCGCCGACGAACCGGCTCGCGAGGGCGGCGACGACGACGGTCGCGCAGGGAAGAAGAGCCCGCTCGCAGCGCAGTTCCTCGAACGCGAAGAGGATGCCCGAGACCGGCGCATCGAACACGCCGGCGAGGCCCGCGGAGGATCCCGCCGCGACGAGCGCCCGTCGCAGCCGGTCGTCGCGAATCGCACCGCCGGCGATCGCTTCCCCGAGGCAGGCTCCCATGTGGACGCTCGGGCCCTCGGGGCCGAGCGACATCCCGGTGACGGTCGCGAGCAGGCCGCCGCCGAACTTGGCGGGAAGGATGCGTCGCCACCGAAGCGGCGCTCCGCCCCGCAGCCTCTCCTCGACGGTCGGGACGCCGCTGCCCGTGGCCTCGGGCGCGAGATGCTTCACCACGAGTCGCGCCGCCGCCCCGGCTGCCGCCGTGGCGGCGACGAGCGTGGCCCAGCCGATGGCGCCGAGCCGAGGCAGGGCCGTCCAGGCCCGGTCGTGGGTCGCCATCGCCGAATGGAGAGCGAGGCGATAGGCGGCGACCACGAGCCCGGTCGAGAGCCCGACGGCGAGCGCGGCCGCGCATGCGCGCAGGAGTCGGCGGGTCGAGCGTGCTCCCATGTCCGCCGTGGCCGACTCCGCGGCCCGGATTCGCGGAGAGCGTCCGCCGGCCGCGCGATGGCCGGTCGCGGGTGCCCGTCCCGGTCGATTCCTCGAACGCCGCCGGGCCACGCGAGCCTCAGCCGACCGGCGGCAACTCGCGACCGACGCGCCGGGAGACCACGTCGCGGATCCGGTCGACGAGCGCGTGCCCGTCCCGGTCGTCCCGCCACTCGCCGCGCTCGGGATCCCAGTCGTAGTGCCAGGCCGACGTGCCCGCCGCGAACCACATCTGGTCGTTGCCCGACTGCCGGTTCAGCACGTAGCGGGTCGCGTCGGAGAACTCGATCGAGACCATGCCGTCGGTCGTCGAGTAGTCGACTTCTTCGGGGTCGAGGTCCTCGAGCCAGCGCTGCACGCGCGCGAGGCAGTCGTCGGCGAGCAGCATGTACTCCTGCTTCGTCATGAGGTCTCGCCTAGCACAGGCGGGGCGGGCGGCGAGGGTTGCGACGACCGTCGAAACGAAGAAGCCGGGGGCGCCCTTCCGGGCGCCCCCGGCTTCGGGGGAGATGGCCGGTCCCGCCGCGATCTCGTCGCGGCGGGACCGGCGGAATTCCGTGGTCCTCAGGCCGGAGGCGGCGGGCCCTTGGACTCGATCAGGTCGACCTCGTTGGGCGTCGGAATCGTGCCGCCGTAGACACCCGACGGCGCGAGGTTCGCGTTCACGTACTCCTGCAGCGTCAGGCTCAGCACCGGCAGGCCGTAGAACCCACCGTACGGAGCTCCGAGCAGGTTCACGTCCACCCCGTTCAGGGCGTGGAACTGGCCTGCCATCAGGCAGCTCGGGGTCCAGGCCTCCCAGGCGGTCTCGTCCATGACCCCGCCCGAGATCGCCGGGTCGCGGACCAGGTTGAAGTCCACCCAGCCGCTCAGGTGCTCGCGCGGCAGGCCCGTCACGTTGATCAACTCGTCCGACACCGACGTGACGGCGTTCGACGTCTCGCTGTCGTCGGCGACCACCGCGACGATCGACATCTCGCGCGGCAGCTTGCAGACCGACGCATCCGCTCCGGGCGAGAAGATGTCGTCGCCCTCGAGGTAGTCCTCGAGGCGGTTGTACGG
>JAFMJW010000113.1 GCA_017853315.1 Alphaproteobacteria bacterium | reverse complement strand
CGGCCTCGTCGAGCAGGGAGAGCGCGGTCGCCGCGTCGGAGAAGTTCGAGCAGAGTCCCAGCCGGTAGCGCGCAGCGAGGCGCTCCAGCACCTCCGCGTGCGACGGCGGGACCTCCGCGCACGACCGGAGCCCGCCCATGTGGACCGAGGCGAGCGTCTCCGCGAGTCCCGCGTGATCCTCGAGGCCGAGCCGCCGGACGAGCCGCGCGAAGCGCTCGCGCGTGGGGAGTTCGATCCCTTCCCGCATCGCGCCCTCGGCCCACTCGCGGTCGAGCGCGGCGAGCGCGCCTGCGAACTCGTCCCAGCCGAGGTCCGTGCCCTCCGGCAGCGCCGCGTGGAGACGGCCGTAGGTCGAGGGCATCGTGCGACCGGCCACCTCGACCCGGGGCAGCCGGTCGAAGTGCAGGTCGACCAGCGTGTCGAAGAGGTCGAAGACCACCGCTTCGACCGGTGCGTCGGCGCGAGTCACGCGTCGATCATCGCACCGAGGGTCGTCGCCGCAACCGACGCCGAGGCTCCTGCGCCGACGGTGCCGAGGCCGGGTCGGACGGTCACCGCCGCTCTCGATGCCCACGCTCGCCTCGACGGGCACGGCGGGTGTAGAGTCGGGGCGCCGTCGGAAGGGGCCGGCGAGCGCGAGCGAGGAGAACGGTCTTGGCGGGCAAATACTTCGAGGAACTGGCTCCCGGCACGACCTTCCGGCACCAGCCGGGACGGACGGTCACCGAGACCGACAACCTGCTCCTCACCACGCTCTCGATGAACCCCCAGCCGCTTCACCTCGACGCGGAATACGCGAAGGGGACCGAGTGGGGGCGACCGCTCGTGAACAGCATGTTCACCCTGGCGCTCGTGGTGGGTCTCTCGGTCGGCGACACGACGCTCGGCACCAC
This sequence comes from Alphaproteobacteria bacterium, assembly GCA_017853315.1. Classification (GTDB taxonomy): domain Bacteria; phylum Desulfobacterota; class Binatia; order UBA12015; family UBA12015; genus REEB422. The sequence goes on along the minus strand of JAFMJW010000113.1, from coordinate 10,115 downwards.
CGTGGGGAACCTCGGGTTCGAGAAGATCGACTTCCCCTCTCCCGTCTTCGTCGGCGACACGATCACGGTCGAGACGACCGTCCTCGAGGCGCGCCGCTCGAAGTCGCGGCCCGGCCACGGGATCGTGCTCTTCGAGCACGTCGGCCGAAACCAGCGCGGCGAAGTCGTGTGCCGCGCGCGCCGCAACGCGATGATGCTCGCGGAGACCGAGCTCGCCTGAGCGCGAGCCGCTCCCCGGGAGGCCGGGCTGGGCCGGGCCGGGCTGCGCCGGGCCGCGCCGCGGTTCCGGGGCGCGCTCGAACGCGCCGGCCGAGCCCTAGAGCGAGCAGCAGCTGCCGAGGCCGGCGGGCGTCCCGCCGTTGTCCCCGCAGTTCTTCGGCGACAGGCGGACGTCGCAGACCGAGAGGACGCAGTCCTGGTCGGTCGCGCACGAGATGGCCATGTCGTGCTGGCAGGCGCCCGAGACGCAGCTGCCCGGCTTGCCCCGCTCGCAGAGTACCGCGCCGTCGATGCCGCAGGTCGACTGGTTGCCGCAGCGCAGGGCGGCCCGCAGGCAGTTCCGCGGCAGCGAGTTGTTCGAGGCCTTCATGATCGTGCGGCCGGCGAGGCGGACGCAGCGGCGGTACTCGCGCTTGCTCGTCGCCTCGCTGCACGGGCAGGCCGCGTCGAGCTGGGCGAAGATCGCATCGACCTGGTCGAGCGGACAGATGCGCGGCCCGCGGGCGGCGCGAGCCTCGGGAGAGATCGAGAGGCCGAGGAGGATCGCGACGAGGAACGCGCGGAGGTGGAGGCTGTAAGACATTCTGCTTGCTTAGACGGGCCGCCCGAGCGAGTCAACACAAAAAGGAGCGCGCCCGGGGCCCCGAGGCCTCGCCCCGAGCGAGGTGGCGGAGGGGGCGGCGGCGGGTGCCCGAGGCCCCCTGGGGCGCCGGGAGGTCCCCCTGCCCCCGTGTCATGCGTCCTCAGCAACTCCCCCATGAAAATCGTTGACTCCGAAGGGGCCGGTCACATATTCCCGTCCACGTTCGATCCACGCCGATTCGGCCCGCGGGCGCCTTCGCCCGTACGACGTCCCGGGAGATCGGGACCCACCTACCGGACACCCCCTGCATGAAGACCTTCCGACTCCCGCCCCTCGCGCTGCCCATCGTCATAGGCGCCCTCCTCCTGCTCGCGCCGACGCAGTCCGCCGCCGCCCCGTCGCCCGCCCGCGGCTCCAAGACCTGCGAGACGGCGCTCGTCCAGTCGCTCATCGACCAGATGGCGGCCCTCTGCCCCTGCGACGGGAACTGGGACGTGAAGCGCCAGTACAAGGCGTGCCTGCGCAAGGCGCAGCGCACGATCATGAAGGACTCGAACAACACGCTGCGACGCTCGTGCATCAAGATGGCGTTCCGCTGCGGATCGCTCTCGACCTGCGGCGAGGAGGCCGGCGTCGTCACCTGTTCGCTGCCGAACGCGCCCAAGTGCCTGTACGGCCTCTGCTCGGACGACATCGGGCGCGCCTGCACGACCAACGGCGACTGCGTCGGGAGCTGCAACCTCGCGGACAGCAGCGCGGACTGCGCGCGTGCCGGCGGCGTCTCCGCTCCCGGCAGCTGCTGCGACTGAGAAGCCGCGAACGACCCCGCCGACGGGGCGGGCCCCTCGTCAGCCGAGCCCCATCATCTCGGCGAAGCCGAAGCGGTGCCCGGCGGTGAATCCGCCGTCGACCGCGATCGCCTGGCCGCTCACGAACGACGCGTCGTCCGAGGCGAGGAACGCGACCACCGACGCGACCTCCTCGGCCCGCCCGAAGCGGCCGAGCTGGTGCTGGTCGCGGATGCGCTCGCGGTACGGCGCCATCGCCTCGCTGCCGAGCACGCCGTCGAGCATCGGCGTGTCGATGAAGCCCGGGCAGACGGCGTTCGCGCGCAGCCCGATCCGGCCGTAGTCCATCGCCAGGTTGCGGGTCAGCAGCACGACCCCGCCCTTCGAGGCGTTGTAGGCGCTGCCGCCCTCGGTACCCTCGAGCCCCTCGATGCTCGCGATCGTGACGATGCTGCCGCGGCGTCGATCGACCATGCCGCCGAGCACGTGCTTGCAGCACAGGTAGGTGCCCTTCAGGTTCACGTCGATCACCCGCTGCCACTCTTCGGCGGGGAGCAGGTGGACCGGGCCGCCGCCGGCGACGCCCGCGGCCGTGACGAGCACGTCGATCCGGCCGTGGCGCGCGACGACCGCCGAGACCGCCGCATGCACCGCGTCCTCGTCGCGGACGTCGCAGGCTCCGAACGACGAAGCGGCGTGCGAGGCCGCGAGCTGCCGCCAGCCATCCGACTCGGCGAGGTCCAGCCCCGCGACCGTCGCTCCCTCCTCGGCGAAGCGCCGGGCGCAGGCGAGCCCGATGCCCGAGGAGGCGCCGGTCACCAGCGCCACGCGATCCCGTAGACGGCCCATCGACGACCTCCGTCGCCCGCCTCCGGGGGCGGGCCCATGCGAGCGCGGCACCGACCGCGCGCACCTGCATCCCACCGTCGATGCCGTGTCGGCAAGCGCGCTTGCCCCGCCGTCAGCGGCCCGGGGCCGCCGCGACCTCGCGCCAGCGCGCGGCCGAGGGTGCGCACGGCGAGAGGGGCACGCCCCGCGAGCGCGCGATCAGCACCGCCGCGCGGACGATGCGCGCGCGCGGGTTCGGCGCACCCGGCTCCTCGATCGCGTCCTCGACCGGCACGCCGCCCGGGCAGGCCCCGGCGTCGCCGAACGGGCGGCGCGGCGGCGCGGGGCTCGACGGATCGCGCGGGGCGCCATTCGCGTCGAGCCCGAGTTCCGCGAGGAGCCACGGGATCCCGTAGTCGCCGGTCCACTTGTACGGGTGCTTCGCCTCGGCCGCGGTCGCGACGCGTCGGCCCGAGCGGTCCGCGTAGAGCGGTACCGTCTCCCCCGGGGCCTGCAGTCGCGCCCAGCAGCCCGGCCCGATGCGCGAGCCGAGGAACCACGCGACCGCACCCGCCACCGGCTCGCACCAGCGCTCCTCGCCGGTCGCCCGCGCGAGCACGAGCAGCGCGTCCAGCATCTCGCGCGACTCCCACGCGGCGTAGCCCGCGGGCTCGAACGCGCGCGCCGGCCCGGGCCGACCGTTCGCGTCGTACTGCTGCGCCCACGCGGCCTGCGGCGGCGCGCCGCGCGCGGCGAGCAGCCACTCGCCTCCGCGCCGGGCGGCTTCGAGGAAGCGCTGGTCGCCGAGTGCTTCCCACGCGGCGACCAGCGTCTCGATCGGGGCCGCGGTCGCGGCGTCGTTCGTGCTCGGCAGGTCCTCGAAGGTGGGCGCGAGCCAGGTCGCCCAGCGCGGCCGCCAGGTGAGCGGCCACGACCCGTCGGGGCGTTGCGCGACGCACAGGAGGTCGAGCGCGCGGAGCGCGCCGTCGCGGTAGGCGGGCTCGCCGGTCGCCTGCCAGAGCGCGAGCAGCAACCGCGCGCCGCCGGAGGTGACGTCGTCGTCGAGCGCGGTCCAGAGGTTCGCCGGGCGGAACCACCACGCGAGCCCGGCACCCCGCACCGGCATTTCCGAGGCCCAGCCGCCCGAGCCGAGCTGCGTCGCGAGCAGCAGGTCGCCCGCGCGGCGCGCGACCTCGAGCCAGCCCGGGTCGCCGCCGCGAGACCACGCGTCGAGCAGGAGCAGTCCCGCGGCCGGCGTCCCGGGGCTGCGCATCACGAGCACGTCCCAGTCGGCGGTGCCGAGGACCTCCCCGATCGCGCGCGCGCGGATCAGGATCGCGGTCACGACTCCCCCGGGACCGGTCGGCGGGTCGCAGGCGTAGGTCCACCCGCCGTCGGGCCGTGCACACGCGACGACGGCCTCGACCGCCGCACGCTGCCGGTCATCGAGACCTTGCGCCGACGCGGCGGAGGCTCGGCCCTCGCGCGAGGCGGGCACGGTCGAATCCGCGGCGGCAGGAGCACCCGCCCCCGCCGAGTCACCGGCGGCGAGCGACACACCGGCGGCGGTCGCGAGGGTTCCGGCGATCGCGAGGACGAGGCCGGTCGCGACGGCGGTCGGGGACGGCGAGTACCGCGTCGGACCCGCTCTCAGTCGCGCTCCGCCGCGCGCTTCGCGGGGCCGCTCGACATCGCCCGGTACCAGATCGGGTCGGGCAGGATCCGCATGAAGGTTCCGACCGCGCCCCACGGCAGCACCGGCACGGTCGAGTGGCGCACCTTGCGCTCGACCAGGTCCGCGATCTGGCGCGCACCTTCCTCGGGGGTGATGAGGAACGGCCGCGACTTCATGGACTGGTTGATCGGCGTGTCGATGTAGCCGGGGGAGATCGTCGTGACCGCGAGGCCGGCGGGCTCGACTTCGGCGCGGACGGCCTCGAGGTAGGTCGAGATCGCGGCCTTGGATGCGCTGTAGGCGGCACTCCCGGGAAGCCCGCGAAAGGCGGCGACCGAGGAGATGCCGACGACCTGGCCGCGGCCCGCGCGCCGGAAGAGCTCGACCGCCGCGTCGACCGTCGCCATCGCCCCGATCACGTTCGTGCGGATGATGTCCTCGTCCTTGTCGAAGCGCCCGTCGCCGCAGCGGCGCTCGTTGCCGATGCCGGCGTTGGCGACGACGATGCCGACGTCGCCGAGCCGCTGCGCGAGGTCGCCGAGAACGCGGTGAACGGCCTCGGAGTCGCGCACGTCGAGCGCCGCGACCTCGACCCGCACCGGCTTGCCGTCGGCGCCCTTCGCGGCGGGATCGGCCGCGATCTCGGCGCGGACTTCCTCGAGCACCTCGAGGCGGCGGCCCGTCAGCCCGAGGGCGTGCCCGCGCCGCGCCCACTCCCGGGCGAGGGCGCGCCCGATGCCCGAGGTGGCCCCGGTGACGACGATCGACGGCTTGGCTTCCATGGGCCCTCCCCTACCCCGCCGCCCGGGGCCTCGCACACGGTGCGCACCTGGCCGATCAGATGCGCTTCTCCCGCCATGCGCCGTGCTCGAAGCGGGCGAGCAGGAGCACGCCGAGGAGGATCACGTAGCCGAGTTCCGCGAGCCACGCGCCCTGCACGCCGCCGCCCATCCAGACCGCCGCGAGCCACACCGCGGGCAGCCGGTAGAGCCACGCGAGCGCCGCCTGCACGACGAACGGCCAGGTCGTGTCGCCCGCACCGCGCAGCGAGCCCGCCGCCACGATGCCGGCCGCGTCGGCGACCTGGAAGAACGCGCCGAGCCGCAGCAGGGGCCGTCCGATCGCGATCACCGACGGGTCGTCGGTGAAGATGCGCAGGAGGAGGTCGGGCACCGCGAGGAAGAGCGCGCCGACGACGGCCGTGAGCGCGCTCCCGAGCGCGACCGCCGAGCGGTGGCTGCGGCGCGCGGCCTCGAGGTCGCGGGCGCCCACGTAACGGCCGACCAGAGCCGCCGACGCGATGCCGATCCCGACCGCCTGCATGAAGCTCAGCGAGAGCAGCTGGATCATCGCCTGGCTCGCGGCCATCGCGCGGTCGCCCATGCGGGCGAGGATCGTCGTGAAGAGCGCGAAGGTCACCATGTCGAGGACGAAGGCGCCGCCGATCGGCGCACTCGTGCGCAGCATCCGCGTGATCGCGCGCGAATCGGGGGCCCACGAGAGCCCGTGGCCCGCGTGGCCGTCGCCCGGTGCGGCCTCGCGCTCGATCGACGCGCGCCGCCGCAGGAAGAGCCACCCGAGCAGCAGGGCCGCGGTCGTCATCGCGGCCGCGGCCCCGTAGCCCGCGCCGGCCACGCCGAGGCGCGGCAGCCCGCCGACCCCGAAGACGAGCCCGTAGGAGAGCAGCGCGTTGACGACGTTCGCCGCGACCGCGACCGCGAGCGGCGTGCGCGCGTCGCCGAGCCCGCGGAACCAGGAGTTGAAGACGATCGCGACCGGGATCGCGGGCGCGCCGAGAAGCCGCGCGCGCGCATACGCGGTGCCGGCGTCGCGCAGCTCGGGCGAGGGCCCCAGCAGCGCGAAGAAGCCGCCGATCGACGCCCGCACGAGCAGGAAGAAGACCGCGGCGACCGGCACGATCGCCCACAGCCCCTGCACCGCCCACCGCGCGCTCGACCGACGGCGGCCCGCGCCCACGTCCTGCGCGACGAAGGTCTGCACCCCGGTCGCCGTCCCGACGAAGCCCGAGGTCAGCGTCCAGAGCCAGACGCCGGCGAAGCCGATCGCGCCGAGCTCGACGACCCCGAGGCGACCGACGATCGCCGAGTCGACGACCTGCATGACGGTGTCCGAGAGCGTGTGGAGGACGGCCGGGAACGCGAGCGCCGCGACCTCGGCGATCCCGCCCGGCAGGCGCGCTGGCGCGGGCCGCGTCGCCTCGGACGGCCCGGTTCCCGGAGCCGGCCGCGACGGCGCGGGACTCCTCCCGGGCTCGGCGACGGCTTCGATGGACGACACGGAACGCCGGTCATAGCCCGCGGCCGGGAGCCGCGGAAGCCGGCGCGGTCGCGCCGGGCCGGACGTCGGGCCGCGTCCGCACACGGGCGCGATCGGCCCCGGGCGGCGACGGCGCACCGCCGAGACCAATCGCCGAGAGGTCGACCCGCGGTGCCCCGCGCGCGATCCGCTCGGCGAGCGCGCGCATGCGGGGCGACGGCGCGCGCGGGTCGGACCGAAGCGGCAGCGGCAGCATCGCCGCGAGCATCGCCGACTGCGCCGGGTCGAGCCGCGAGGCCGGCACGCCGAACCAGCGTCGCGACGCGGCCTCCACGCCGTAGACCGAGTCGCCCCACTCGACGACGTTCAGGTAGACCTCGAGGATCCGCCGCTTGCCCCAGAGCAGCTCGACCAGGCCGGTGAACCAGGCCTCGAGCCCCTTTCGTAACCAGGTGCGCTGCGGCCAAAGGAAGACGTTGCGCGCGCACTGCATGCTGATCGTGCTCGCGCCGCGCAGCCGCCGGCCGCCCTGTCGCTCGTTCCACTCGCTCGCCCGGCGCGCCGCCGCGAAATCGATGCCGTGGTGGCGCAGGAAGCCCGCGTCCTCGCCGGCCACGACCGCGCGCGCCATCGCCGGCGACACGCGGCGAAGCGGGACCGGGGCCGCGTCGATCGCGGTCGGGAGCCCCTGCCCGCGGCGGGCGAGCGCCCGCAGCACCATGAGCGGGGTGAACGGCGGGTCGACGAAGCGGTAGGCCGCGACCCACGCGACCGAGAGGGCGGCGAAGGCGGCCGCGAGCCGCAGGGCGACGCGTCCGAGCCGGGAGGCGACGGACGGCGCCCCCGCTGCGCGGGGCGTGCCTGGATCGCGGGTCTCGGCCGCCCCGCTCAGGGGCAGCCGCCGATCGCGAAGATCTTGCCCTGCCGGGTCGCGGCGTAGAGCCGGGCGCGGGCGAGCACGGGCGCGGACTGGAAGTCGTCGCCGGTGTCCACCTTGAACATCTCCGTCCCGTCGGGCCGCACGCCGTGGATCGAGTAGCGGCCGAGGTAGTAGACGTTGCCGTCGCCGTCGATCACCGGCGGGCGGTTGCGCATCTGCGACAGCGGCACCTCGATGCGCCAGGCGCGCTCGCCGGTCGCGAGGTCGGCCGCGTAGAGCGCGCCGTTGAAGCCGCGCGCGGCGCCGAAGTAGATCCGGCCGTTGGCGACGTCGATCGCCGGGGGCGACGTGAGGATCTCGCCCTTGTCCGGGGTCGCGAGGATCGAGACCGCGGCGCTCTCGGCCCCGGTGTCGGGATCGACGATCGGGTCGATCGCGATCACGCCCGAGTCGCCGCCGAAGTAGATCCGGCCGGTCGACGGGTTCACGACCGGCGAGTAGTTCGCGCCGCGCAGACCATTGCGACGCTCCTCCATCCGGATCCGCCACTTCTCCTCGCCGGTGCTCGCGACGTAGGCGACCAGGTCGCGGCCGCCCGCGGAGACGTAGAGGCGCGTTCCGGTCGGGTCGAGGGCGGGCGAGACGTTCTTGATGCCGTCGCCGACCGGGTTGTGGCACCACTTCACGTGGCGCTCGGGCCCGGGGCACATCGCCATGATCGTCCCGGCGCTGAGCGAGTCGGAGCCCATGTAGACCAGGCCCTCGGGACTCACGACCGGGGAGGTCGAGATGTCGCCGTCGGTGCAGACCTTCTGCCGCCACAGGATCTCGGGCGCGACGCCGGGCGTCGTCGCCGGGACCTTCATCGCCCACATGTCGTTGTCGCGCGTCCCGACGTAGATCGAGTCGTCGTTGCCGATCGCGGGCGCCGAGCGATCCGGCAGCTTGCCGCGGTTGTCGGTCGAGCACCAGAGCAGGCTTCCGTCCCTGGGTGCGAATCCGCAGACGGGGTACTTGGCGCTCGCGACGTAGAGCACGCCGTCGGACTCGCCGGGCAGCGGCTTGCCCACCGCCGGCTGGCTCAGCACCGGGCCGCGGACCTTGGTCTGCCACAGCACGCGTCCGCAGGTCGGCCCGCGCAGCGCCGACTTCCCGGTGTGCTGGGGGTCGTGCTGGAAGTTCGCCCACTCGGAGTCGACCGGGCCCGGCGTCCCGGCGAAGGCCGGGCAGGTGCCGTCGGCCTCGAGGCAGACGTCGATCTGCAGGTCGTTCGAGCAGCGCAACGCGGCGCGTGCCTGGGTCGCGGCGAGCGGGACGAGTGCCAGGAGGAGGGCGAGGAGCCGCAGGAGCGCCTTCGTGCGGCGGTCGGCGTGGGCATCGTGCATGGGAGTTCTCTTTCCGAGGGGGAGTGCGGTGACTCAGCAGCCGCCGATGGCGAAGATCCGCCCCTGGCGGTTGCCGACGTAGAGACGGTTCTTTCCGATCACGGGCGACGAGGTGAAGCCGCCGGGATCGTCCTTGCGCCAGCGCTCGCGACCGTCCTTCGTCCACGAGATCAGCCGGCGGCCGGCCGCGAGGTAGACGTTGCCCGCACCATCGACGACCGGCGGGGTGTTCCGCATGTTGGCGATGCCGATCGGCACCGACCAGAGCAGCTTGCCGGCGAGGTCGACGGCGTAGAACGTCGCGTGGTTGCGGTTCGCGGCGCCCAGATAGATGCGGCCGTTCTCGACGTCGAGCGCCGGCGGCGAGGCCATGACCTCCGCCCCTTCCCCGCGCGTGCCGAAGAGCAGCTTCGCGGTCGGGCTCCTGCCCGGCGAGGCCGGCGGGTCGACCGCCCAGAGCCCGGTGTCGAAGCCCAGGTAGATCCGCCCGGTGACCGGGTTCACGACCGGAGTGAAGTTCCAGAGGCGGGCGCCGTTGCGGGTCGTCTCGACCCGGATCTTCCACAGCGGGGTCCCGACCGCCGCGTCGAACGCCCGCAGTTCGATGCCGTTCACGGTGAAGTAGACGACCGACTGGTCCGGGGACAGCGCGGGCGACACCGTCTTGATGCCGCCGCCGACCGGGTTGATGCACCAGCGGATCTGGCCCGAGTCGCCGGGGCACATCGCGAGGATCGTGCCCGCGCTGAGCGAGTCCGACCCGGCGTAGACGGTGCCGTCGTCGGCGATGTTCGGCGGTGTCGACACGTCGCCGTCGGTGCAGACCTTCTGCCGCCACGGCACGCTCGCGACTCCCTGCAGTGGATCGGCGTCGATCGCCCAGAGGTCGTTGTCGCGCGTGCCGACGTAGAGCCGCTTGCCGTTGCCGACGGCGGGCGCGGAGTGATCCGGGAGCTTGCCGATGTCGGTCGTGTCGCACCAGCGGACGATCCCGTTGGCCGGGTCGAGCGCGCACACCGGGTACTTCGCGGTCGCGACGTAGACGATGCCGTCGGTGCCGCCGGGCATCGGCGGCCCGATCGCCGGCGCCGCGAACAGCGGCCCGCGCAGCTTGCGGGTCCAGAGTTCCTTCGCGCACGAGGGGCCGAGCCACTTCGTCCGCCCGGTGTGCTGCTGGTCGTGCTGGAAGACCGGCCACTCCGAGTTCGAGGGCCCGGTGCGGGTCGACACCGCCGGGCAGACCGGGTCCTGGCCGAGGCAGGGGTCGACCTGCTGCTCGTAGGAGCAGCGCCGGGCCGCCGCCTCGCGCGGCAACGACGGTGCGACGAGCGCCAGGCCGAAGGCGAGGACGAGCCGCGAGATCGTCCGTCCGTGCCGGGGGCGGGCCCGCGCCGGGTCGATGTCTCGGTGGTCCATGGAGCGTCTTCTCGGGGCTCGGCGCTCCCGGCCGCGAGCGGCCTCGGGTAGACGCGCGCTCGGC
>JAFMJW010000010.1 GCA_017853315.1 Alphaproteobacteria bacterium | reverse complement strand
CCGGCCCCGGCCGCCCCGGCAAGGTGAGGTCCGCGCCCGGCCCGGCCGAGGGCTGGACTCGTCTCGGCGCCTCGGGGCTCCTCGCCCGGGCGCTGCTCGTCTCGCGACGCGACATCGCCTTCTGGAAGCACCTGTTCGAGTCCCACGAGGGGGTGGCGATCCTGCGCACGGTCGAGACGCTCGACCTGGATCGGGCGATCGTCGCCCTGATCGCGACGCCCGACTGGACGTCGGTCGCGAGCGGGATCCTCGACTCGGTCCGGGCCGACGGCACGCCCGCGTTCGAGGACCGGGCGCTGCCGTCGGCCTGCCACGAGGACTGGTTCCTCGCGACCTGGGCGCGCGAGGACTGAGGGGCCCGGCGCGCCGGCGCCCCGGGCGTTCGCTCCGCGGGCCGCGCGACCGGCGCTCGTCGGCGGGAGGTCGCGATCGGTGCGCCCGCGGAGTTGCAAATGTCCGCGGGGTCGGGCCCACTCCGTTCCATGTCGGAAAGCGAATCGACGGGGAGCCGCAGCCGCCTCGACTCCTTCGCCCTGGTCGGCGCGGCCTACCTGGTCGCGCTCGCGGTCGGCTGCTGGACGGCGCTCCTGTTCGGAGCCGAGCGGCCCCTGCTGACGCTCGCGGCCGCGGACCTCGCGGCGACGCTCGCGATCTGGGCCTTCAGCATGGCGTTCGACAACGGCAGCTTCTACGACGCGTTCTGGAGCGTCGCGCCGCCGTTCTTCGTCGCCTGGTGGATCGCGCAGGCGGGACCGGGCGTCTCCGGCGTGAGGCAGGCGGCGGTCGCGATCCTCGTGCTCGCGTGGGCGGTGCGCCTCACCTGGAACTGGGCGCGGGGCTGGACGGGACTCCACCACGAGGACTGGCGCTACCCGCTGCTCTACGAGCGCGCGCCGATGCCGAAGTGGGCCTCGAGCCTGTTCGGCGTCCACGTCTTCCCGACCCTGCAGGTCTTCCTCGGCTCGCTCGCGCTCGTCCCGGCGCTCGCGCGCGGCACGCGGCCCTTCGGCGCGCTCGACGTGCTGGCGGTGCTGGTCACGTCGGCCGCGATCCTGGTCGAGCTCGTCGCCGACGAGCAGATGCGCGCGTTCGCGCGCGACAAGCGCCCGGGGGCGATCATGGACCGTGGTCTCTGGAAGTGGTCGCGCCACCCGAATTACTTCGGCGAGCTCTCCTTCTGGTGGGGCCTCTGGCTGTTCGGCGTGGCCGCCTCGCCCTCGTCGTGGTGGTGGACGATCCTCGGGCCGCTCGCGATGACCGCGATGTTCCTGTTCGCGAGCATCCCGATGCTCGACGAGCGCAGCGCCGAGCGTCGGCCCGGCTTCGAGGAGTACGCGCGCCGGACGCGTGCGATGATCCCGCTCCCCCGCCTCTCGTGAGGCGGGACGAGGCCTACTCTTCGGTCGCGTCGCGCCGGAACGCCCAGGCGACGCCGATGCTTACGACGTAGAGCAGGGTGAGCGGGGCCGCGAGCAGCATCTGCGACGCCACGTCGGGGCCCGGCGTCAGCACGGCCGCGACGACCGCGATCCCGATGATCGCGTAGCGCCACGGGCGGATCAGGCTCATGTGGTCGATCGCCCCGGTACGCGCGAGGAAGAAGGTGACGACCGGCAGCTCGAAGGTCAGGCCGAAGGCGAGGATCAGCCGCGAGCTGAACGAGAGGTACTCGCTCACGCGGATCGCGGGCTCGATCCCGATCGACGCGTACTGGTCGATGAAGAAGCCGTAGCCGACCTGGAAGACGTAGCGCCAGCAGAACAGCGCGCCCGCGAGGAAGAAGAGCGTGCCGAAGAGCACGAACGGCACGACGTAGGCGCGCTCGTGGCTGTGCAGCCCCGGCGCGACGAAGCCCCAGACCTGCAGCAGCACGAACGGCAGTGCCAGGATGAAGCCCGCGATCGCGGACACCTTGAGCTTGGTGAAGAACGCCTCGGCGAGTCCCGTGCCGATCAGGCGGACGTCGTGGCCCTTGGCGGCCTCGTGGAGCGGGCGCACGAGGATCTCGAAGAGCGAGTCGGCGAACCAGTAGGCGAGGCAGGCGCCGCCGGCGACGGCGAGCAGCGCCGCCAGCAGTCGCCAGCGCAGCTCCTCGAGGTGGTCCGTGAGCGGCATCTCGGCCGCGCCGTGGGCGGAGCCGGCCGCGGGGGTGCCGTCGTTGCTCAAGCCTGGGCTTCGCCTTCGCCCGCCGCCCCGGGGGAGGGCGGCGTACTGGCCGCGGCGGTCGCGCTCCCGGGCGCCGCGGTGCCCTCGCCCTCGACGGGGCTTGCGTCCGCGGCCGTCCCTGCGACCGCGGCCGGAGCCGCCTGCGCCTCGGCGAGCGCCTTCTCCCGCGACTTGCGGCGCTGGTCGGCCTCGTGCTGGCGCGCCTCGGCCTCGATCATCGCGCGCGCGGCGTCGAGCTCCTTGTTCACGTCGCCGGTCACCTTGCGGAACTCGGCGAGACCCTTGCCGAGGGCGCGAGCGACTTCCGGCAGGCGGCGCGGCCCGAGCACGATCAGGGCGACCACGAGGATCACCACCATCTCGGGCATCCCGATGCCGAACATGCCCGGGACGCTAGCCGAAGGCCCCGGAGCCGGCAATCGCGGAAGGGGTGCTCAGAGCCGCCAATGCGGTGCGAGGATGCCCTTCAACTGCTCGAACAGGTGCGCCGGGCCGAGCATCTCTTCGACCGGCGGGTCGGGCCGGCAGAGCTCTTCCAGCACCGCGCGCGACGAGCCGCGGATCGCGTCCAGGTCGTACCCGCCCTCGAGGATCGCGAGCAGCCTTCCCTCGCAGGAGTCGCGCGCGACGGACAGCAGGCTGCGCGTCATCGCCCGGAAACCCTCCTCGGTCACCTCCATCCCGCCGAGCGGGTCGCGGTGGTGGCAGTCGAAGCCGGCCGACACGATCACGAACTGCGGCGCGAACTGGCGCAGCACCGGCTCGATCACCTCCTGGAACGCGAGCGCGTAGCCCAGGTCGCCCACGCCGGCCGAGAACGGGACGTTCACGTTGAAGCCGGTGCCCGCGCCGCGGCCGAGGTCGGTCGCGGCCCCGGTGCCCGGGTAGAACGGGTACTGGTGCAGCGAGACGTAGAGCACCCCGGGGTCGTCGTAGAAGATCGCCTCGGTGCCGTTGCCGTGGTGGACGTCCCAGTCGACGATCGCGATCCGCTCGAGGCCGTGCTCGGCGCGCAGGCGCTCGGCCGCGGCCGCCGCGTTGTTGAACAGGCAGAAGCCCATCGACTGGGCGCGGGTCGCGTGGTGGCCGGGGGGGCGGACGAAGGCGAAGCCGTTCTGCACGTCGCGGCGCGCGACCAGGTCGGCGAGCTCGAGCACGCCGCCCGCGGCGAGCAGCGCGGTCTCGTAGGAACGGGCCGAGGTGTGGGTGTCCGCGTCGATCGCGACGTGGGCCTTGCCCTCGGTCGCTCGCACGGCCTCGAGCAGCGGGGCCGCGTGGACGGCGAGGATCTCGCCCTCGGAGGCGAGCCGCGGCCGGACGCGCTCGATCGGCGCGCCGCGCCAGTCGTGCAGCATCGCCTCGACCGCGTCGATCCGCTCCGGGCGCTCGGGGTGGTGCGGCCCGGGATCGTGGTCGCGGTAGCGGGGGTCGACCAGGACGGCGGTCCGCACGGCGACCTCAGGTGCCCGGGTTCGCGCGCAGGTCGCGCAGCCGCTCGGCGTCGAGGTCCTCCTCGATCGGCAGGCCGAGTTCGTCGACGGCGGGCTTGCGCCGGCCGCGCGCCGGCGGCGCGAAGGTGACCGGCTCGGTCCCGCGCTTGAACGCCTCGAGCCGGGGGCTCTCGGTGTCCCCGTCGGCGCGCAGCCCGGAGCGGCGGTCGATGTTGACCAGCACGATCTCGCGGGGGACCGGGAAGTCGTTCACCGGGGTTCCGTCGGTCGCCTGCGCCATGAAGTTCTCCCAGATCGGGGCCGCGGCCTGGCCGCCGGTCTCCTTCTCGCCGAGCGTCTTGTCCTGGTCGTAGCCGACCCAGACGCCCGCGAGAAGGTCGGGCGTGAAGCCGATGAACCAGGCGTCGCGTCCGTCGTTGGTGGTGCCGGTCTTGCCGGCGACCGGGCGCCCGAGGTCGGCGGCCCGCTTGCCGGTTCCCTGCTCGACCACGCTGCGCATCATGCTCTCCATGAGGTAGGCGGTGTCCTGCGAGAGGACGCGCTTGCCCTGCACGGCGCCGTCGTCCACGACCCGTCCCTTCGCGTCGACGATGCGCGTGACGAAGCGCGGCTCCACCCGGACGCCGAGGTTCGGGAACACGCCGTAGGCTTCGATCATCTCGAGCAGCGTGACCTCGGAGGACCCGAGGCCGATCGAGAGGTTGCGCGGGAAGCGCCGCTCGAAGCCGAAGCGCGGCAGGTAGTCGACGACCCGGTCGATCCCGATCGCGTCGACCAGCTTCACCGTCACCACGTTGCGCGAGAAGGTGAGCGCGTCGCGCAGCGTGGTCGGGCCGTGGTAGCGGTGGTCGAAGTTCTGCGGCGCCCAGCGCTCGCCGCCGCCCATCGCGTAGGAGACCGGCGCGTCGGTGATGATCGAGGCCGGCGTGTACCCGTTGTCGAGCGCCGCCGCGTAGACCAGCGGCTTGAACGACGAGCCCGGCTGGCGGACCGCCTGCGTCGCGCGGTTGAACTGGCTCTGGGCGAAGTCGACGCCGCCGACCATCGCCCGGACGTCGCCGCTCGCCGGCGCCATCGCGACCAGCGCCGCCTGCGTCCCGTTGCTTCCCGAGAGGACGAGCTCGGGGCGGCCGGCGGCGCCCGCGACGACCTTCACGTCGAGCACGTCGCCCGGTCGCGGCGCCCAGCCGGTGCGGGTCGCCCAGGCGAGCCCGCGCGGCGAGATCGAGGCGTTGCCCTTCGCCCAGTGGAGCGGCGTCGAGCCGTCGCGGCGCGCCCCGGCCCGCGGCGCCACCACGACGGCCTCGAGCGTGCTGCCGACCGCGGGAAGCGGTTCGGTGCGCCCGGCGTCGGCGGCCGCGTCGGCCTCCACCACCTCCTGCGCCTTCCCGTCGAGTCGCCGGATCGGGCCGCGGAAGCCCTGGCGCTGGTCGAGGTCCTCGATGCCGTCCGCGACCGCCTTCTCGGCCGCCCGCTGGGTCGGCAGGTCGAGCGTCGTCCAGACCTGCAGCCCGAGCTGCTCGGGGCCGGTCGCGCCGTAGCGCTGCTCGAGGAGGTGGCGGACGTGCTGCAGGAAGTAGGGCGCGGCCGCGGCGGCGGCGGGACGCGCGGGCGAGATCGTGATCGCCTCCGCGGCGGCGCGCTCGGCCTCGGCCCGGGTGACGAAGCCTTCCTCGACCATGCGCTCGAGGACGTAGCGCTGCCGCGCCTTCGCGGCGCGCAGGTGCTGGCGCGGCGCGTAGCGGCTCGGGGCCTGCGGGAGGCCGGCGAGCAGCGCGGTCTCGCCGAGCGTGAGCTCGGAGAGGTCCTTGTCGAAGTACTCGCGCGCCGCGGCCTGCACGCCGTAGGCCCCGTCGCCGAGGTAGATCTGGTTCAGGTAGACGTAGAGGATCTCGTCCTTCGTGAACTGGTTCTCGAGCCGGTAGGCGAGCACGAGCTCCTTCGCCTTGCGCTCGTAGCTCCGTTCGGGCGTGAGCAGCAGCGACTTCACGACCTGCTGGGTGATCGTACTGCCGCCCTGGCGCGTGCCGCCCGCGAGCGAGTTCTTGAGCGCGGCGCGCAGGATGCCCGCCGGGTCGACGCCCTTGTGCTCGAAGAACTTCGAGTCCTCGGCCGCGACGAAGGCGTACTGGACGCCGCGCGGGATCTTGTGGATCGGTGCCAGGTAGCGCTTCTCGGTGAAGAACTCGCCGAGGAGCGACCCGTCGGCGGCGTACACCCGGGTGGCGACCGGAGGGCGCCAGTCGAGCAGCTTCTCGACCGGCGGCAGGCTCTCGTTGAACTCGCGGTAGACGAGCGCGGCGCCGCTGCCGAGGGCCGCGAGCGCGAGCAGCAGGAAGCCGAAGACGAACGTCTTGAAGGGCCGCCGCGCCGGCCTCCCGCCCCGCCGCCTTCCCGATCCCGCCACCGCCCCGCTTCTACGGGTTTCCGCAGGCCCGGGCCAACCCCCGGGCGCCCGGCTCGGGCACGAACGGTCGCCGCCGTGCTACACCCTCGGCCATGTCGACCTCCGACCCCCGTCCTTCGGCCTCCCGCGAACGGGCGGACGGGCCGATCCGCTCGCGTCACGGGCTGCGCCTGCTCGAGGACGTGAGCTCGCTGATCGGGCAGTCGGACAACCTGCAGGAGACGCTCGACTCGGTCGTGGACGTCGTCGCCGAGCGGATGCGGACCGAGGCCTGCTCGGTCTACCTGCTCGACCCCGGCTCGACGATGCTCACGCTGTGGGCGACGACCGGCCTCGAGCGCGGCGCCGTCGGCCGCGTCCGCATGCGCACCGACGAGGGTCTCACCGGGCTCGTCATCGAGACGATGACGCCCGTCGTCGTGCCCGACGCCCCGGTGCACCCGCGGTTCAAGTTCTTCCCCGAGACGCGCGAGGAACGCTTCCACTCGTTCCTCGGCGTGCCGGTCCTCGAGCGCCGCGCCCCGCTCGGCGTGCTGGTCGTGCAGACCCTGCGCCGTCGCCAGTTCACCGAGGACGAGATCCGGCTGCTCCGCACGATCGCGGGGCAGCTCTCCGGCGTCCTCGTGCAGGCCCGGCTGCTCGACAGCCTGAAGGTGAAGGAGCAGGAGCAGGTCGAGATCCGCCGCCGCATGGTCGAGACGGTGCGCCGCCTGCAGGCCTTCGAGCGGCAGGCGGAGCGGGCGTCCGCCGACGTGCGCCAGGCGCGCGACCCGGGCGAGCGGCTCACCGGCATCGCCGCCTCACCGGGCTTCGGCATCGGCCGCGCGCACGTGCTGCATCCCCAGATCCTGTTCTCCGACATCGAGGACCGGCCGGTCGACGACGCGGCCGGCGAGGCGGAGCGCTTCGAGCGCGCGCTCGACGAGGCGAGCGCCGAGCTCGAGCGCCAGCGCGACCAGATGCACGCGATCCTGCCCGAGGGCACCGGCAAGATCTTCGACGCCTACCTGCTCATGCTGAGCGACGGCTCGCTCCAGCAGCGGGTGCGCGACCTGATCCAGGAGGGGGCCTGCGCGGAGTACGCGGTCCGCCGCGTCGTCGAGGAATACCTCGCGGCCTTCCAGGGCATCCAGGACCCCTACCTCCAGGAACGCGCGCTCGACGTGAAGGACATCGGGCTGCGGCTGGTGCGCCTGCTGCTCGGCATCGGCCAGGCGCAGTCGGTGCCGGGGGAGGGCAGCGTGCTCGTCGCCGACGAACTCACGCTCATCGACTTCGCCGAGATCGAGCCGAAGAACCTCTGCGGCATCGCGCTCGCGACCGGGGGCGTGACCTCGCACGCGACGATCCTCGCGAAGTCCTTCGAGATCCCGACCGTCGTGGGCGTGGACCGGCTGCTCGGCGTCGTCGGCGAGGGCGACGAGGTGATCGTCGACGGCAACGCCGGCGTGGTCTACCGCCAGCCGGGCCCCGACGTCGTGCGCGAGTACGAGCGCATGGAGGGCGAGTACCGCGCCTTCAACGAGGGCCTCGAGAACCTCCACGACCTCCCCGCGACCACCACCGACGGGCGCCGCGTCCAGCTGAACGCGAACGTCGGGCTGGTCGGCGACGTCGTGCTCGCCAAGCGCCACGGCGCCGAGGGCATCGGGCTCTACCGGACCGAGTTCCCGTTCGTCTCGTTCCGCGAGTTCCCGACCGAGCGCGAGCAGCTCGACATCTACCGCAAGGTGATCTCCGGCATGGAGGGTCGCCCGGTCACCGCGCGCACCCTCGACCTCGGCGCCGACAAGTACCCGGCCTACCTGCGCGTGCCGCAGGAGCAGAACCCCTTCCTCGGCTGGCGCTCGATCCGCGTCTCGCTCGAGATGCCGGAGCTCTTCACCGTGCAGCTGCGCGCGATCTGGCAGGCGGCGCTCGCCGGCCCGACCCGGTTGCTCCTGCCGATGATCTCCTCGCTCGAGGAGCTCGAGCGCTCGAAGGAACTCATCGCCGAGACCCGGGAGCATCTCGTCCGCGAGGGGATCCCGCACGCCCCCGAGTTGCCGCTCGGGGTCATGATCGAGGTGCCCTCGGCGGTGCAGCTCGCGCCGCAGCTCGCCGCCGCCTGCGACTTCCTGTCGATCGGCACGAACGACCTGATCCAGTACGTGCTCGCGGTCGACCGCAACAACCGCAAGGTGGCGCCGCTCTACCAGCCGCTCCACCCCTCGGTGCTGGCCGCGGTCGACCATTGCACGCGCGCGGCCCACGAGGCCGGCAAGACGATCTCGATGTGCGGCGAGATGGCGGCCGACCCGATGTGCACGCTCGTCCTGCTGGGCCTGGGGCTCGACGAGCTCAGCATGGAGCCGTTCTTCATTCCCGTCATCAAGAAGCTCATCCGCTCGGTGTCCTGGGAAGCGGCGTCGGGGCTGTCGCGCCACGTGCTCTCGCTCTCGCGCGTCTCCGACGTGAAGAGCGCGATCTTCGACACGATGCGTTCGCTCGGCGCGATCGAGCTGCTCGAGATGTACCAGTAGGGACGACGCGCGGGGCGCGAGCCTCGCCCCGGCGGGTGCTCGTCGTCCGGCGTCAGCGCCCGAGCACGACGACCGAGGCGTTCGCGCCGCGTCCGACGGTGTGGCCCAGCGCGAGTCGCGCTCCCTCGACCTGTCGCGGGCCGGCCGAGCCCCGCAGCTGCCAGGCGAGTTCGACGACCTGGCCCAGCGCCGAGGCTCCGAGCGGCTCGCCCTTCGAGAGCAGCCCGCCGCTCGGGTTCACGGGCAGGCGGCCCGTCCTCTCGCCGACGCCGTCCTCGACGAAGCGCCCGCCGCCGCCGCGCTCGCAGAGGCCGAGTTCCTCGACCGACAGGATCTCGCGCCCCGAGTCGGTGTCCTGCACCTCGGCCAGGTCGAGGTCGCGCGGGTCGATGCCCGCCTGCTCCCAGGCCTCGCGGGCCGCGGTCTCGGTCGGAGTCGGCGGCTCGGCCCCGGGGAGGCCGGACATCGGCGTGTGCTCGCCGAGCACGCTGCCGGGGCGGTGCGAGCGCAGCACCGAGGCGAGCACGCGCACGGGCGGGCCGACCGGGCCGGGCTCGCACGACAGCACGACCGCGGCCGCGCCCTCGTTGGGCGAACAGAGCATGTAGAGCGTGAGCGGGTCGCAGACCACCTGCGAGGCGAGCACCTGCTCGGTCGTGAACGGCTTGCGGAACATGGCGAAGGGGTTGTCCACGCCGTTCGCGTGGTTCTTCACCGACACGCGAGCGAGGTGCTCGCGGGTCACGCCCGACTCGAGCATCAGGCGACGGGCGCGGAGAGCGAAGTAGGCCGGGGCGGGCGACAGGCCGGCCTCCTCGCACCACGGCGGGAAGAAGCTCGAGCGGATGATCCCGCGCGGCATCTTCTCCATGCCGAAGACCAGCACGCGGTCGTGCTGACCGGAGGCGATCGCGGCGGCGCCGAGCGAGAGCGCTGCGCCGCCGCTCGCGCAGCCGGCCTCGACGTTCACGATCGGGACGCCCGAGAGGCCGAGCCCCGAGAGCACCTTGTGGCCCGCGGCGACGCCCGTGTAGACCGTGCCGCAGAAGGCCGCGCCGAAGCCGCCGCGGCCGACGCCCGCCTCCGCGAGCGCCTCGCGCACCGCGTGCTGGCCGAGCCGCGTCACGTCCTTCCCGTCGAAGCGGCCGAACGGATGGAGGCCGACGCCGGCGACGTGGACCGCGCGCCCGCCCTTCATCGCGCTTCCCGCGGTGCGTAGGCGAACGAGAGCACCTCGTCGCCCGCGTCGTTCGTGAACAGGGGTTCGATCACGAGGTCCACCGCCTGTCCCTCGCGGAGCCGTTCGACCTCGGCCGAGGCGAGGCGCGAGACGATGCGCAGGCCCTCGGGGAGGTCGACCACGCCGAAGCCGTAGGGCACCGGGCCGCGGTAGCCGGGCGGCGCGGTGCGCACCGCGGTCCACAGCCAGAGACGGCCCTCGGCACCGATCGCTTCCTCGCGGCAGCCGTCGGTCCCGCAGTAGGGACAGGTCTCGCCGGCCGGGAAGTGGAGGCCGGCGCACGACGGGCACCGGGCGGCCAGAAGGCGCGGCCCGCGCGGGTCGCCCGGCAGCGTGAACAGCCCGGGGTGGATCGGGACCTGCGACACGGGGTCCGGGTACCACCGCCGGGCGATCGGGGGCAATGCGTCGGGGCGGTCAGCCGCCCGAGGCCGGCGCGAGGCTGCGCTCGAGCGTGTCGAGCCGACGTTCGAGTGCAGCGTTGCGACGCTCGAGTTCCTCGTTGCGACGGCGTAGCGAGCGCAATTCCTCCGCGCGCGCATCGACGCGGCGCGAGAGGCCCTGCACGGCCGCGAGGGCGACCCCGCCCACGTCGCCGAGCCCGATCCGCCGCTCGTCGTCGCCGAGTTCGAAGGCCGCCGCGAAGTCCTGCGCCATGGGGCCCATGTGGCGGACACTCCCGGTGTCGGCCCGGTAGCGCCACGTGCTGACCGGCAGCGCCGCGACCTTGTCGAGGACCTGCTCCGCGTCGACCGGCGCGACGTCGATCTTCGACGCGCGATCCGAGCCCTGGCTGAGCGTGCCGGAGATCGCGACGTTGCCCGCGGGGTCGAGTCGGAAGCGCGCGGTGCCCCCGGAGGCTCCCATCTCGATCGAGGTGTCGTTGTTCAGCTTGAGCTCCTGCTGGCCGCTCGCCGCGTTGGAGAACACGAAGGCCCCGTTGCCCTGCTTCACGATCCAGCTCGTGCCGGTGCTCGAGTCGGCGTACTTCACCAGGACGGGCCCGTTGTTTCGCAGCGTGAGCAGCGTGCGCGACGCGCTGACGACCGAGCCCTCGACGACCCGGAGCTCCGCCTTCCCGTCCGACCGGGCCACGTGAAGGGGGGCGTTGGGGGTCTGGGTGCCGATCCCGACCCCGCCGTCGGAGGCGACGAAGAGGCTGTTCGTCGGGGCGCCCGGCTTGATCCTGAAGGGGAGATGGCTTCCCCCACTCACGTCGCGCACGAAGAAGTTCGCCTCGTTGCCGGCGACGTCCCAGGTGTAGGTTCCGAAGCCGCCCGAGGTCTGCTCGAGGCGCATCCCCGGCGTGTTCGGGTTCAGCATGTGGAGAGCCATGGCCGGGGCGAGGGTCCCGAAGCCGATCCGGCCCGACGAGTCGACGTAGAGGGCGGCGCTGGGCGAGCCTCCCTCGACGGTGAACGGGGTGGTCGCCGCGTCCTCGTCCCGGATCGAGAATCGGTCGAGTCCGCCGCTCGCGGTGTCGTTCGCCTCGAGCGTCCAGTCGTGGGTCGCAAACGGCGCCCCGCTCGTGTCGAGGAACTTCAGCCGGGTGTTGTTCTCCTTGAGCCGCAGCGTGTCGAACCCGAAGATTTCGGGGTCTGCGCAGTCGATCCCGATGCAGGCGCTTCCGTCCACGACGAGGTCGTTCGGGATCACGGTGGCGGCGAGCGGAATCTCCGGGGCGGCCGGGTCCCGTGGCGAGTCCGAGCCCTCCGCGGCGCCGGGGAGGACCGCGGTGCCGTCGACGACGCGGAAACTCCCGCTGCGCTTCGCGGGGGCGGCGGGCAGGAGGCCGTCGCGCCGGATGCGCTCGATCGCCTGCTCGTCGCCGGCCGCACGGGCGGCTGCGAGCGCCTCTCGCGTCGCGGGCGAGACCGGCGGCGCGTCGAGCACCTCCCAGCGGTAGATGCCGTCGGCGAGCGGTGCGTCCGAGGAATCCCGCAGCGGCATCGAGGGCGGCGTTCCCGTCGGGAAGGACTGCCGGAAGCGGAAATCCGACGGCCCCGCGACGGTCAGGGTCGAGCCGTCGCCGTCCGCGGGCGGGATCTCGAACCTCCCGTTCGCGACCGTCGGGATGGAGGGAGCGGCCGCCAGGGCGCGTCCGTCCGCGGGTGCGGCGAGGACGCCCGCGAGTGCGAGTCCCACGACGAATCGGGGCAGCGATCGGTTCGAGTGCATCGAGGTCTCCTTCGAGGGTTCGGTCGTGGCTTCTGCCGGCGTGCGCGGCAGAGCGTCCGTGCGCCGGGCGTTGCGACGGCGAGGCGGCGATCACCGCCTCCCTGCCGCCTCGTCGAGGATCGTCGCGATCCAGGCGAGGAACAGCAGCAGGTGGACGACGCCCTGGAGAGCGTTCGTGCGCCCGCGCTCCAGGTTCACCGTCGCGATCAGCAGGGTCGAGACGAGCAGCACGATGTAGGGCGGCTCGAGCCCGAACTCGGGTTCGGCGCCGGTCAGGAACGCGATCGCGATCACGGCGGGCACGGTGAGGCCGATCGTCGAGAGCGCGCTTCCGAGCAGGATGTTCACGCTGCGCTGCATGTCGTCGCGCCGGGCGGCCCGCAACGCGGCGAGCCCCTCGGGCGCGAGCACCAGCGCCGCGATGAAGACGCCGCCGATCGCGCCCGGGACGCCGGTCGCTTCCAGGAGCGATCGCACCCGGCCTGCGAGCCCCTCGGCGATCGCGACCACCGCCACGAGGCTCAGGACGAGGAGCGCGACCGTCGGCCCGAGCGGCGCCTGCCTCGCCGCGGGTCCCTCGCCGATCGACTCGGAGAGCGCGTCCGCGTCGGCCATGCGCTCGGAGTGGCCGTGGTAGGCGAAGAACTCGCGGTGCCGGGTCGTCTGCATCGCGAGGAAGACGCCGTAGATCACGAGCGAGGCGACCCCGACGAAGGCCTGCATCGGGTTGCTCATCCAGCCGCCCTCCTCGCTGGTCGTGAATCGCGGCAGGATGAGCGTGACCGTCGCGAGCGCGATCACGAGCGGCAGGTAGGCGGCGGCCGACTGCGCGTTGAACTCCTGCTCGGTCTCCCGCTTGCCGCCGGCGATCATCGCGGCGCCCAGCAGGAGGTTCAGGATGAGCATGAGCACGGAGAACATCGTGTCGCGCGCGACCTTGGTGTCGGCCTGCGAGCCGATCATCATCGCGGAGACCGCGGCGACCTCGATCGTGATCGCGGAGACCGTGAGGAGGATCGTGCCGATCGGCTCGCCGAGGCGCTCGGCGAGTTCGTCGGCGTGCGACATCGCGCGGAACGCGCAGGCGAGGATCGCGGCGACGAGCCAGGCGGTCCAGGCCATGTTCGCGGCCCCGGCCGGCGGCCCGGGCGGCGACCAGTGGGCGAGTACCGCCGCGCCGGAGGCGAGCCCGAGCGCGATCGCGATCTCCCGGCCCACGATGCGGCCCGCGTGCCGGAGCCCGCTCGACTCGGGGAGGTTTGGCGGCATCGCGGAGAGACACTAGGGGACCTCCCCGCGGGCGCCAAGCGGAAGCCTTTCCTTCCACGCGAGCCGGATCGGCGCCGGGCCGGGCGCGTCCGGGGGCGACTCTCGCGGGCCGGGTGCCGGTCAGGTAGGACGAGACCGGTGAGCACGGCCGGAGGTGCAGGCGCGGCGCGACTCTCCGCCCCGGGGACCCGCGCCGTCGCGCACGGGCAGGTGGCGGGCGAGCCGCGCCCCTGCCCGGTGTGCGGCGACCGGGGAGGGCGGGCGCGACGGACCGGCGAGGTCTCGCTCCGCCACTGCGCGTGCGGGACGGTCTACATGGACCCGCTGCCGGCCGCCGAGGTCATCGCCGGGCGAGAGATCGAGGCGTTCGAAGGCGGTCTCCGCGAGGAGACCACGGAGATGTTCACCGCCTACTACCGGAACTATCCCGACGATCCGGTCGTGCGCGGCTTCCGCGAGTCGGTCGAGGAGATCCGGCAGGCGGTCGGCGGCGGCCGGCTGGTCGACGTCGGCATCGGCACCGGGCTGTTCCTCCACCTCGCGCGCGAGGCCGGGTTCTCGCCGCTCGGGATCGAGATCTCGCCCGCCTGCGCGGCGAAGGCCCGCGAGGAGTTCGGCGTCGACGTCGTCGTGGGCGACTTCGAGGGCTTCCGCCCCGACGTGCCGGTCGACGCGGTCGCGATGTCCGACGTGCTGGAACACGCGGGCGATCCGCGCCGCTTCCTCGAGCACGCGCGCGAGGTGCTGCGCCCCGGCGGCGCGCTCTTCGTCGCCGTGCCGTGCTGCCGGTCGACGCTCTTCCGCGGCGCCGAGCTCCTCGCCCGCCTGCCCCGGGTCGGCGGGCTCGCGGGCCGGTTCTTCGCGGTGAACCATTACACGTACTTCACGCGCGAGACGCTCGGCCGGCTCGCGCGAGAGTGCGGGTTCGACCCGCTCTGGGTGCGCGGGGCGTCGCCCTACGTGGGGCGCTACGACTTCTCGCCGCTGGTGCGGCTCGGGGTGACGGCGCTCGTCGAGGCCGGCCGCTGGACGGGCCTGGAGGCGCGCGTCGAGATGCTCGCGGTGAAGCGGTGAACCTCCACCTCGCGCGCTACATCGACCGGTGGGGCGGGCTCGGGCTCGCCTGGCTCCTCTGGTTCGGCGGCCGCGTCGCCGGTGCGGTGCGGGGGCGAAGCATCGTGCCCCCGCTGCTCGCGACCACCCCGCAGTCGCCCGATCCGCTCCCGCCGCCGCGCCGCGTGCTCGCGATCAAGTTCTACGGGCTCGGCAACATCGCCATGATCCTGCCGACGCTGCAGGCGATGAAGCGCCACGCCGGCGGGCCCGAGTGCGAGGTCGACTTCCTCACCCTGCCCGGCAACGTCCCGCTTCTCCGCCAGAGCGGTCTCGTCGACCGGACGCTCTCGGTCGACGTTCGGACCTGGGCGAGCTTCGTCCGGTCGGTGGCCGAGCTGCTCTCGGTGCTGCGCTCCGGGCGCTACGACGCGGTGCTCGACTTCGAACAGTTCATGAAGCTCTCGGGGGTGTTCGGGTTCCTCTCCGGCGCGCCCGTCCGGATCGGCTTCAACACCGAGGGGCAGGCCCGCGGCTGGCTGTACACGCACCGCATCGCCTACGCCGACACCGACCACATGGCCGACATCTTCATGCGCACCGCGCAGCCCTCGGGTCGTGCCCTGGTGCCGGCCCCGCGCGTCCGCGTCCCGGTCGACGCCGACGCGCGACGGCGCGCCTGCGAGCGCGCCGGGGCGGAACCCGGCCGGGAGATCGTCGCGATGCACATGGGCACGGGCCCGAACTACAACAAGATCGCGCTCAAGCGCTGGGACGCCACGCGCTTCGGCGAGCTCGCCGACCGGCTGGTCGAGCACCGCGGAGCCCGGGTGGTCTTCACCGGGCAGGGGGCGGAGGAGGCCGAGCTCGTGCGGGAGGCGATGGCCGGCATGCGTCACGCGGACCGCTGCGTCTCGCTGTGCGACGCTCTCGACGTCGGCGAGTTGCTCGGGCTGCTCGAGGCCTCGGAGTTCATCGTCTCGAACGACACGTCGATCATCCATCTCGCCGGGCTGGTGGCGACGCCGACGGTCGCGATCTTCGGACCCACGGAGCCGCGGCTCTACGGGCCGCGCGGGCCGGGCGACGTCGTCTTCTACAAGGGGCTCTACTGCAGCCCGTGCCTGTCGAACTACAACCTGAAGATGAGCCGCTGCGTCGACCCGGTCTGCATGCGAGAAATCGGCGTCGACGAGGTCGCGGAAGCGATCGAGAAGCGTTTCCCGTCGCCGGCCGCGTCCGCCGCGGGCGCCGCCGCCGCGAGCTGACGGGGCGGGGAAGTCGGAGGAAGTCGTGGACGTCCTGGTCACCGGATCTTCGGGAGTGCTCGGCCAGAGCCTCGTGCCGCGCCTCGCGGCCCGGGGCGACCGGCTGCGGCTCTTCGACGTCGTCGCCACGCCCGACGCGCTCGCCCGCGAGGTCGCCGAGAAGGGCGGAACGTGGACCGGCGTGCAGGGCGACATGCGCGACCGCGAGGTGCTCGCTCGCGCCGTCGACGGCGTCGAGACGATCTACCACCTCGCCGCCGGCCAACGCATGAAGCCCCAGTTCGCCTCCTGCTCCGAGGAGGAGATCTTCGAGATGAACCTGGGCGGCGTGAGGAACGTCCTCGACGTGGCGCGCGAGCGCGGCGTGCGCAAGGTGGTCTTCATCTCGAGCTCCGCCGTCTACGGCATTCCCCGCACGGTCCCGGTCGACGAGGAGACCCACCCGAAGGATCCGATCGGCGCGTACGGGCGATCGAAGCTCGACGCCGAGGTTCTCTGCCGGCGCGCGGTCGAGCAGGGCCAGGACGTCACCTGGCTGCGCCCGATGAGCCTCTTCGGCGACGGCATGACCGGGGTCTTCGTGCTGCTCTTCGACTGGGTGCGCCGCGGCCGCAAGGTCTTCCTGCTGGGCGCGGGGAGCAACCGCGTGCAGATGGTCTCCGCCGACGACGTCGCGCGCGCGGCGATCGCCGCGGCGACCACGCCCGGGACGTCCGGTCTCGTCGTGAACGTCGGCTCGGACCCCGCGGGCGTGCCGACGGTGCGCCGGCAGGTCGAGGCGTTGATCCGCCACGCCGGCAGCCGCTCGACGGTGCACGCGATCCCGGCCCCGCTGCTGCGCAACGCGGCGCGGGTGCTGAACGTCTTCGGCATCTCCCCGATCGTGCCCGAGCACTACCTGCTGGCCGACGCCGACTTCGTGCTCGACGTCTCGCGGGCGCGCGAGCGGCTGGGCTGGGAGCCCTCGGGCGACAACGTCGCGATCACCTGCGAGGCCTACGACTGGTACTGCCGGAACTGGCAGTCGGTCGCGCCGAAGCCGAACCCGGCGCTCCGCCTGCTGGAGGCGATCACGTGAAGCCCCGCTCCTACCTCGCGCTGGCGCGGAAGGCCTTCGAGGCGAACTTCCGGCGCCCGGACCACCCCTTCAAGCTCACCTTCTGCATCACCTACTGGTGCAACTACAAGTGCCAGACCTGCAACATCTGGCAGATGAAGCCGCGCGACGAGCTGCGCCTCGACGAGATCCGCGAGTTCATGCGCAAGTCGCGGGACTTCCTGTGGGTCGACCTCACCGGCGGCGAGGTGACGCTGCGCAAGGACTTCGTCGAGGTCGCGCACGCGGTGATCGACTCCTGCCCGAACCTGCTCCTCCTCCACTTCCCGACGAACGGCTACCTGACGGACAAGATCGTCGAGAACACCCGCGCGATCATGGCGCGCCGCCCCGAGAAGCTCATCATCACCGTGTCGACCGACGGCGACGAGGCGACCAACGACGAGATCCGCGGCATCGAGGGCGGATGGCAGCGGCAGGTCGAGACCTTCCGCCGCCTGCGCGAGATCCCGGGCGTCGAGGTCGTGCTCGGGATGACGCTCTCCGGGAAGAACGTGGACCACTTCCCCGAGGCCTACGCCGCCGCCGAGAAGGTCATCCCGGGGCTCACCTACCGCGACTTCCACGTCAACATCGTGCACGAGTCGCCGCACTACCTCGGCAACGCGAACCTCGAGCTCCGCCGGCACGTGCCGCCGACCAAGATGCTCGCCGCGGTGAAGCAGGTGGCGCGGCTCCGCGGCGTTCCGCTCGGCCCGGTGGGCTATCTCGAGCGGGCCTACCTCGCCCAGGTCGAGCGCTACCTCATGACCGGGCGGACGCCGATGCGCTGCCACGCGCTGTCGGCCTCCTGCTTCGTCGACTCGTGGGGCAACGTGTTCCCGTGCACGATCTACGACCGCAAGCTCGGCAACCTGCGCGACGTCGACTACGACCTGCGGCGGATCTGGTCGTCGCAGACCTCGGTCGCGACCCAGCGGGAGATCTGGAACTACGACTGCCCGCAGTGCTGGACGCCGTGCGAGGCCTACCAGTCGATCATGGGGAACTTCCTGGTTCCCGGCCGCCTCACGCCCGAGGGCGGCGGCCCGGCTCCCGACCCGGCGACGCAGTCCGGCTGAAGGCTCCCGGGGCCGGCGGAGCGCCTGGGATCGCCCCGCGACGGCGACGACGTCGATCCGCCGCGGGATCGCTCGCGTCGCGGGCGGGCGCCGCCGGTCAGTGGGCGTGCTCTCCGGTCGACAGCGGGATCGTCGTGTCGAGCGCGTGGCGCTCGACGTAGTGGCCCTGGGCCCCCATGCGGATGCCGATCTTCGCGAACATGTTGCCGGCCTTGTCGAAGATCTCGACCCGCTTCACGACGATCGCGTCGCCCGGCGAGAAGCCGAACTGCAGGCCGGGCCGTCCGCTGGGCTGCGACTTTCCGCTCTTCACGTCGAAGGGGACCGAGTGCGTCTCCCACGGGCCGCCGTTGCGGCTGAACTCGATCTCGCCGTAGAGGCCGTCGGCGTTCAGGTGCGCGCCGGTCGAGCGGGACCGCAGCGCATCGAAGCCGACCGTCCAGAATCCGCTCGGAAGCAGCGTCGTGTCGCCGCCGCGCGTGTAGGCCACGTCGCTCGCGGTGTCCATGACGTAGGTGAGCGCCGACACGAACAGGTACTTGCCGCGCAGGTTCGTGTTCGGCTGCGGCCCGACCGAGCCCCACTTCGCCCACGGGGCGCCGGTCTCGTCGAGGATCTTCACGTCGAGGATCTCGAGCTTGTCCTGGTTGTTGGTCGGCAGGCCGAGGGGCCACGTCTCCTTCGCCGAGTCGATCGAGAAGGTGAGCGGCGCGAGCGCCACGCGGTTCAGGAGCACGTCGACGACGAGCGTTCCCGTGCCGTTCCCGGGAAGCGCTTCGCTCAGGTAGAGCTTCACGCGCCCCTGCGCCGTCGGCTTCAGTTCCAGGTAGGCGACGTTGTGCGTGGCCGCCTCGTCCACCAGGTAGGTCCGGTAGTAGGGACGGTGAGCGAAGGCCGTCGCCGGAAGGAACAGGGCGGCGGTCAGGAGCGTGGCTGCAAGCCGGGTCGTCGACGGGCGCACGGGATGGTCTCCGGGGGCAAGGCCGGTCGGCCGCGGGGCCGCCGAACGTTCCGCGACCATAGCGCGGGTGTCGGCGCTTGCCTAGGCAGGAAATTCGGCGATTCGGCAGGCCGCAGCGCCGAAGCCCGCGCCCCGCGAACCATGTCCCGGGACGCCCGCCCCCCGTGGGCCTCGCGGTCCCGGGCCAGCGGCCGGTCGGACCGGTCAGTGGTCGTGTTCGCCGGTCGCGATCGGGGTCGAGGTGTCGAGGGCGTGGCGCTCCCGGTACTTGCCGGCGAGGCCCATCCGGATGCCGACCTTGGCGAACAGGTTGCCGAACCGGTCGAAGACCTCGACCCGCTTCACCGCGACCACGTCGCCCTGGGCGAAGCCGAAGTGGAGTCCCGGTCGCCCGCTCGGCTGGGACTTCCCGCTCTTCACGTCGAAACCGACCGACTGCGTCTCCCACGGGCCGCCGTTGCGGCGGAACTCGATCTCGGCGTAGAGCCCGACGGCGTTCAGGTGCGCGCCGGTCGAACGCGATCGAAGCGCGTCGAAGCCGACCGTCCAGAAGCCCGTGGGGAGCAGCATCGTGTCGCCCCCGCGCGTGAAGGCGACGTCGCTCGCGGTGTCCACGACGTAGACGAGCGGAGCGACGAAGGAATACTTGCCGCGCAGGCTCTGGTTCGGAGGGGGGCCGGCCGTGCCGAGTTTTCCCCACGGGGTGCCGGCCTCGTCGAGGATCGCGACGTCGAGGATCTCGACCTTGTCCTGGTTCGCGGTTTCCAGCCCGAGCGGCCACGTCTCCTGCAGGGAGTCGATCGCGTAGGTGAGCGGCGCGACCGGGACGCGGTTCAGCGCGGCGGTGACGACGAGCGTACCGGTGCCGGCTCCCGGCAGCGGCTCGCTCATCTCCAGTTTCACGCGTCCCTGCCGCGTCGGCGCGAGTTCCACGTGCGCGACGTTGCGCTGCCCGCCCACGTCGGTCAGGTAGGCCTTGTAGTAGGGCTTGTGAGCCAGGGCCTGACCCGGAAGGAGCAGGGCGTTGGCGAACAGGAGGGCGGCGAGCCGGGGTGTCGTCGAGTGCATGCGGGTGTCGTCCAGGGTGCGCTCGGGCGACCGGGCCCCTCTTGTGTACCGGGAGCCCCGGGCTCGTCCAGAGCAGAATCCCGGTTCGGCGCCCGGAGAAAGGCGGTTTCGCCGTGATTCCGCCGGAATCGCCTGCCCGACCCGCGGTCAGGCGCGTCGCGGGAGAAGCCGTCGCTCGAATGCGGCCCGCTCGAGGTCTTCGCGGAAATCCGGGTGTGCGATCCCGATCAGCGCCCGCGCCCGATCGAGCACGGACTTGCCTTTCAGGTCCACGAGTTCGTGCCCGGTGGCGACGTACATGACGTCGGTGCGCGGGGTCGTCACGATGTTGCCCGGCGAGAGTTCGGGCACGATCCGGCTCTTGCGCACGCCGTCGCGCTCCCGGGTCGAGGAGAGGCACAGGAAGGACTTCCCGCCGCGGGAGGCGTAGGTCCCGCGCACGAATTGCAGCTGGCCCGCCAAGAGCCGCCATCGCGAAACGGGGGATGCCGCGGTCGACGAGGAGCCTTCTCGTCGCCGCGCGATCACGTCGGGCGTCGGTCGAGCACGCGGTACTGCAGCGCCTCGGCGACGTCCGCCGCCCCGATGGACTCCCGCGCGGCCAGGTCGGCGATCGTGCGGGCGACCTTGCGGACGCGCGAGAAGGCGCGCGCCGAGAGCCCGAGCCGCTCGACCGCGGTCTCGAGCAGGCGCTCCGAGCCCGCGTCGAGCGCGCAGTGGCGGTCGATCTCGCGACCATTCATGTGGGCGTTGCAGCGCACGCCGGGTCGACCGAGCCGTTCGCGCTGGCGCGCGCGTGCGGATGCGACCCGCGACCGGATCGCGGCGGAGTCCTCGCCGGCGGCCGGGCCGACGAGCTCGGCCCACGCGAGCGCGGGCACCTCGACGTGCAGGTCGAGCCGGTCGAGAAGCGGGCCCGAGATGCGCTGGCGGTAGCGCGATGCGGCGCCGGGCGGGCAGTTGCAGAGGTGGGTCGGGTCGCCGAGGAATCCGCAGGGGCAGGGGTTCATCGCCGCCACCACGAGCGCGTCGGCCGGGAAGACGTGGTGCCCGCTCACGCGCGAGACGGCGATGCGGCGCTCCTCGAGCGGCTGTCGCAGCGCTTCGAGCGCGGCCACGGGAAATTCCGGCAGCTCGTCGAGGAAGAGGACACCGCGATGCGCGAGCGAGATCTCGCCCGGCCGCGCGAGACGTCCGCCGCCGACCAGGGCCGCCTCCGAGGCGGTGTGGTGAGGCGCGCGGAACGGGCGCGTCGCGACGAGCGGCCGCTCGCCGAGCAGGCCCGCGACGCTGTGGACGGCCGTCGCCTCCAGCGCCTCCTCGAGCGTGAGCTCGGGCAGGATCGTCGGCAGCCGACGCGCGAGCATCGTCTTGCCCGAGCCCGGCGGTCCGAGCAGCAGCGCGTTGTGCCCGCCGGCGGCGGCGATCTCGAGGGCGCGCCGGGCCACCGCCTGGCCGCGCACGTCGGAGAAGTCGACGTCGTTCGCTCGCGAGCCGCGCAGGAGCGCCGCCGCGTCGAGTCTCGTCGGCTCCGCGGCGACGCGACCGGCGAGCACGTCGATCGCGTGCCCGAGGGAATCGAGCCCGATCGCGTCGAGTCCCGCGACGAGCGCCGCCTCGGCCGCGTTCGAGCGCGGGAGCAGGAGGCGGGAGGCGCCGGCGCGCCGCGCGGCGATCGCCATCGGCAGCACGCCGTGCAGCGGCTTCAGCCCGCCGTCGAGCGAGAGCTCGCCCAGCACGAAGGCGCCTTCGAGGGCGGGCGCGGGCAGGCGCCCGTCGGCGGCGAGCAGCGCCGCCGCGATCGCCAGGTCGAAGGCGGCGCCGTCCTTGCGGAGGTGCGCGGGCGCGAGGTTCACGGTGATGCGCCGCTCCGGGGCGGGGTGCCCGGCGTTGCGCAGGGCCGCCCGGACGCGGTCCTTGCTCTCGCGGACCGCGCCCCCCGGCAGCCCGACGATCGCGAAGTGCGGGAGCCCGCCGGCGACGTCGACTTCGACCTCGATCGGCCTCGCCGCGACGCCCGCGAGGACGCAGGAGAGGGCTCGGGCCGTCACGCGGGGCCTCCTCGCAGCGGGAGCATGGGCCGTTGTCGCCCGCCGGCGGGCCCCGGCGCAGGCCTCCCGAGACGGCACGCCGGGCATTTCCACGCGCAGGCTTTCGTGCACTAGATTCGCCACCCGGCGGCCGCCCCGGGGCACCCGCCGCCATCCCGAAGCCAAGGAGAATCGACCCATGAACTTCGCATCGAAGATCTCGATTCCGCGGACGATCCCGGGCGCGGCACGCCGCGCCCTGCGCGCCGCCTCCCTCGCGGCGCTGCCGCTCGCCTGCGCGCTGGCGTC
This sequence comes from Alphaproteobacteria bacterium, assembly GCA_017853315.1. GTDB lineage: Bacteria > Desulfobacterota > Binatia > UBA12015 > UBA12015 > REEB422. Next base: position 15,606 of record JAFMJW010000010.1, on the reverse strand, counting down.
GGGCTGCAGCACCGAGACCTCGAACGGGAGTCCGATCGAGGCGCTTCCGGTCGAGCAGTCGGTCGCGATGGCGGGGCTCGGCGCTCCGGTCGACGTGGTGTTCGACGACAACGGCGTCGTGCACCTCTACGGCAAGGACCCGCGCAGCGTGCTGTTCGCGCAGGGCTACGTCACCGCGAGCCAGCGCTTCTTCATGATGGACGCGCTGCGCCGCTACGCGACCGGGCGCCTCTCGGAGATCTTCGGCTCGCTCACGCTTTCGACCGACGTCCAGCTGCGGACCGCCTTCACGACCCGCGACGGCCGGCGCCTGCAGGACGCCCTCTGGGACCGGCTGTCCGCCGAGGACCCGGAGGCGGCGTCCTACGTCACGGCCTACGCCTCGGGCATCAATGCCTGGCTCGACGACCTGAAGAACGGCCGCAACGGGGCGCAGCTGCCGCCCGAGTACGGCTTCGCGCTGATCGGGCTCGGCGCGGGCGATCTCGCGCCGTGGGATCCGCGCGACACCCTCGCGCTCGGACGACTGCAGGCCTACAACCTCGCCAACTCGCTCTCCTCGGAGATCTCGCTCGCGCGGGTGCTCTCGACGCTGCCCGACGACCTCGCGAAGGACGTCTATCGCTTCGCGCCGGCATCGAATGCGACCGTGTTGCCGCCCGCGGAGAACGGCGCGCGGCCCGAGGCCGTCGCTTCGGCGCCGTCCGCGGCCGTGGCGCCGGCCCCCGTGCCGGCCGCGACGCTGGACGCGATCCTGCGGTCGCTCGGCGAGGCCGAGCGCTGGAACCCGATGGGATCCGAGCTCTCGGGCGTGGGCAGCAACAACTGGCTCGTGTCGCCTGAGCTCTCCGAGTCGGGCTTCGCGATGATGGCGAACGACCCGCACCTCCAGCTCTTCAACCCGCCGATCTGGCACATGGTGCAGCTGTCGTCCTCGGGCGACGGGCCCGGCAGCCGCGACTACCTGAACGCGAACGGCGTCATCTTCCCCGGGCTGCCGGGGATCATCCTCGGCCTGAACGACCGCGGCGCGTGGGGCGCGACGGTCTCGGTGTTCGACGTGACCGACGTCTACCGCGAGACGGTCACGACCCCGTCCGACTACCCCGCGAGCCCGCGCACCGTCCTCTTCCGCGGCCGCCAGGTTCCGGTGATCCGGCTCGAGGAGAAGTTCCGCGTGAACCGCGGCGAGACGGTGACCCACGTCGTCGAGGTCGTGCCGCACCACGGCCCGATGGTTCCCGACCCCGAGCTCACCGACGACGTCGAGGGAATCGCCGCGACCGGCTTGAGCTTCCGCTGGACCGGCCACGAGGTCACGCTCGACTCGCGCTTCCTGATCGACTTGCAGCGCTCGCGCAACGTCGCGGAGTTCCGCAGCGCGCTGCGCAACTTCGCGGTCGGCGGCCAGAACTGGATCTGGGCGGACGTCGACGGCAACATCGCCTACTTCCCCTACGTGCTGGTGCCGCAGCGCCCGGCCGGCACGGTGCCCTACCTGCCGATGCCCGGCACCGGCGAGGCCGAGTGGCTGGTCGACGAGAACGGCGAGACGGCGTGGCTGCCGGCCGATCGCATCCCGCAGGCGACCAACCCGCCGCAGGGCTTCCTCGCGACCTCGAACAACGACCAGATCGGCAACACGCTCGACAACGACCCGCTGAACGACGCGGTCTACCTGGCGCCGAGCTACGACCTCGGCTTCCGCCAGCAGCGCATCCTCGAGATGCTCGACAACACGGCGGGGCTGCGCGCGCCCGGCGCCCGGATGTCGCTCGAGGACATGTCGCGCTACCAGGTCGACACGCAGAGCAAGGAGGCGGAGCGGCTCCTGCCGCACCTCTTCGCCGCGGCCGAGGCCCGGCCCGACCTCGTCACGCCCGCGATGTCCGAGGCGCTCGGTCGGCTGCGCGAATGGGGCCGCTCGAAGCCGGGCACGGCCCCCGGGGCGGTGGCGTGGGATCTCGTCTCGGGCATCGACCTCGCCGACGTGCGCGAGGACGCGACGCCCCGGCCGGAGCCGGTCTCGGACGAGGAGAAGGCGGACGCCGTCGCCGCGTCGATCTTCGGCGGCTTCTCGTCGCGGCTCGCACGCCTCGTGCTCGCCGACGAGTTCGAGGGCACCGGCGTCAACGTTCCGGGCGGAGCCGAGCCGACGAAGGCGCTGCTCCACATCCTCGACGACGTGAACCGTCCCGAGCCCGGGCGTCGCGTCCACACGCTGGGCGAGAACGGCGAGAGCCGGCTCTGGGACGATCGCCGAACCGCCGAGGTCGAGACCCGCGACGTGATCCTGCTGCGAGCGCTCGCCGACGGGCTCGCGTTCCTCTCGGGCAAGTTCGAGTCGCAGCCGCAGTCGTCCTGGCTCTGGGGCAGGATCCACCAGGCCCGCTTCCAGCACTTCTTCGGACAGGGCGGGCTGCCGACCTTCGACCTCTTCCCGTTCGCGGCGCCCGGCGGCCGCTTCACGGTGAACCCGGCCAACTACTCGCTCACGTCCGACACCTGGTCGTTCGCCGGCGGCCCGTCGATGCGGCACGTCGCCGTGCTCGACCCCAAGGGCATCCGGGCGGTGAACCAGCTCCCGGGCGGCAACAACGGCAATCCCGGCGGGCGCGACGCGGAGAACTACAACCGGATCTCGCCGGAGACCGATTACGGCACGCACATCCCGGGGTGGATCGGGGGCGAGGTCTTCGAGCTGCGCCTCACGCCGGGAGACGTCGCGAGCCACGCCAGGCGTCGGCTCCGCTACGTGCCCTGAGCCTCGTGCGGCGCACGCGGGGTGCGGGTCCCCTCCGGGATCCGCGCCTCGCGGGGCGCGCGCGAGAGATCGTGCGCGCCCGCTCCCTCAGCCGCGGCGCAGCAGCCGGCGATAGAGCATCGTGTGCCGCCGCGCGGCCTCGCGATCGCCGCGCTCGGCGTGGAGCCGGGCGAGGCAACGATGCGCGTCGGCGCTCTCCGGCGCGCCGCGGAGCATCTGCTCGTAGCGGCGGATCGCGAGACGCACGTCGCCCCGGTCCTCGGCGAGCACGGCGAGGTTGAAGGCGGCGTTTCGCTCGGAGGGATCGAGCGAGAGCGCCTCGCGGTAGAGGCGCTCCGCCTCGTCCCAGCGGCCGCACTCGTGCTCGAGGCGGCCGAGGTTCACGAGGGCGGGGACGGCGCGAGGGTCGAGCCGCAGCACCTCGCGGTAGGCGGCCATCGCGTCGTCCGGGGCGCGCCGCTCGAGCGACTGGGCCTTCGCGAAGGCCTTCCACGCGGCGGCGTCGTCGCCCTCGTCCTCGCCGGGAAGCGGGCCGTCGAGCCGGACGATCTCGGCGCCAGGGCCGCGTCGCTCCCAGCCGAAGAGCATCTGGCCGGAGGTGGCGTTCCAGGAGTGGCGGCCGTCGCTCGCGAGGATCCCGTCGTCGACCACGCGCAGCTTCACGCTCGAGAGGTCGCGCCCCCGCGGCAGCTGCGCCTCGATCTGCCGCAGGAGGCGGCCGATCCGGTGCGGTCCGAGGCCCGCGCCGTGCAGGTCCCGTGCCGCGCGCAGCAGGAGGAGGTCGCGCAGGGCGAACTCGTAGCGGCGCCTCGGTCCGCGGGCCGGCACGAGGATCCCGGCCTCGACCCAGCCGCGGACCTTGCGCGGCGAGAGCTTCGCGAGACGCGCGATCTCCCGCGTCGTGAACCGGCCGGCCGTGCCGCGCGAGCCGCCGGTCCCGTGCTTGCGGCGGTCAGCGCTCAATCTCGATCCGCCAGCGGGCGCCCTCGGCGACCACCTCGACGACCGCGTGGCCGTGCGCCTCGGCGGCGCGGGGGATGTCGCGCACGGCGCGCGGGTCGTCGACGATCAGCGCGAGCCGCGCGCCGGGCTCCATGTCCTCGAGCCGCACCTTGGCCCGGGCCCAGTTGAGCGGGCACTTCACGCCGACCAGGTCCATCCGCTCGGCCGCGGCACCGCCCGCCGCTCGCGCGCCGTCCGGGCTCATTGCATCGTGGAAGGCGCGTCGTCCGCCTCCTCGATCTCCCCGAACGCCGCCTCGTAGCGCCGGAGGTTCTCCTCGAGCGCCCGGAGCACGCGCTTGGCGTGCGCCGGCGAGGAGATGACCCGCGAGCGCAGCGTCGCGACCGCCTCGCCGCCCGGCCCCCGCTGGGGCTGGACGAACAGGAAGTCGAGCACGAACTCCTCTCGCCGGTGGGAGATCATGAGCAGGTTCGCGTAGGCCCCCACCGCGGTCGCGGGGTCGGCCTGGATCGCGAGCCCCTGGGGGACCTCGTCGTTCGCCATGGGCGGACCATGCCACGGTGGTTCCGCGAAGTCACTCGCCCGCGACCCGCGACGGGCGGCTCCGGCGAAGCGGTGTGGTAGGGTCGGGCGCGGCGATGGCGACCTTCACGATCCGGCGCGCGGCGGGCGAGGCGCGCTCGTTCCGCATCGACTACCGCGGCGAACTGAACGACGCGCAGTACGAGGCCGCGACCGCCCTCGAGGGCCCGGTCCTGGTGGTCGCCGGCGCGGGCAGCGGCAAGACCCGGACGCTCGTCTACCGCGTCGCGCGCATGGTCGAAACCGGCATCCCGGCCCGCTCGATCGTGCTGCTCACCTTCACCCGGCGCGCCGCGCAGGAGATGCTGCGCCGCGCCGGGGCGCTGGTGGGCGGCGGGGCCGAGGAGGTCGTCGGCGGCACCTTCCACTCCTTCGCGAACACGATGCTGCGCCGCTACGCCCGCGTCTTCGGCTGGCCCGAGGTCTTCAGCATCCTCGACCGCTCCGACTCCGAGGACGCGATCGGGCTCGCCCGCACGAGGCTCGGGCTCGACCGCCGGGACCGCCGCTTTCCCCGCAAGCAGACGCTCGCGTCGATCTTCAGCGCCGCGGTGAACCGCGGGCTCACCGTCGCCGACGTGGTCGAGAGCGAGTACCCGAACCTCGCCGAGGACGTGCCCGACGTGGAGCGCTGCCGCGACGCCTACGTCGACTACAAGCGCCAGCGCAACCTGCTGGACTACGACGACCTCCTGCTCGACTTTCGCGACCGCCTGCGGGAGATCCCGGAGTTCGCCGAGCGCCTGCGGGGCGTCTTCCGCCACCTCATGGTCGACGAGTACCAGGACACGAACCACCTGCAGGCCGACATCACCGAGCTGCTGGCGGGGCCGCGCGGCAACGTCATGGCCGTCGGCGACGACGCGCAGTCGATCTACGGCTTCCGCGGCGCCGACTTCCGCAACATCATGTCGTTCCCCGAGCGCTTTCCGGGGACGCGCGTCGTCACGCTCGAGGAGAACTACCGCTCGACCCAGGCGATCCTCGACGTCGGCAACGCCGTCATCGCGGCCGCGCGCGAGCGCTACACGAAGACGCTCTTCACCCGTCGCGTCGCCGGCGACCGTCCGCAGCTCGTCCCGGCCCCCGACGAGCGGCTGCAGAGCCTGTTCGTCACGCAGCGGATCCTCGGCATCGCGGAGGAGGGCGTGCCGCTCTCGGAGATCGCGGTGCTGTTCCGGTCCTCGTTCCACTCCTTCGACCTGGAGCTCGAGCTCGCGCGCGCGGGCGTGCCGTTCGTGAAGCGCGGCGGCTTCCGCTTCATCGAGACGGCCCACGTGAAGGACGTGCTGGCGCACCTGCGGGTGCTCGAGAACCCGCGCGACGCGATCTCGTGGCACCGCATCCTGCTCCTGCAGGAAGGCGTCGGGCCCCGGGCCGCGGAGGCGGTGATCGACTGGCTCTCGTCGCCCGACGGGTCCCTGCGCGGCCTCGGGACTCCCGGCGCGGTGGCGGGGCTGCGCGGGGCGGCGTCGGCCGCGGTGGCGAGGCTCGGCGCGTTTCTTTCGTCCCTCGACGCGTCGTCGATGCGACCGCCCGCGCTGGTCGCGCGGGTGGTCGACGAGTACCGGCCGACGCTCGAGCGGGTCCACCGCGACGACGCGCCGAAGCGGATGCGCGACCTCGAGCAGTTCGCGATCCTCGCCGAGCGCTACCAGGCGCTCGGGCGCTTCCTCGCCGACATGGCGCTCGAGCCGCCGGTCGACGCGGTGGGCGACACGATGGCGATCGACGCGCCCGAGGGGGAGTCGCTCGTGCTCTCGACCATCCACTCGGCCAAGGGCCTCGAGTGGCACAGCGTGTTCGTGATCGGCCTCGCCGACGGGCGCTTCCCCTCGGCCTGGACGGTCGACGAGGACGAGATCGAGGAGGAGCGCCGTCTCCTCTACGTGGCCTGCACGCGCGCACGGGAGAACCTGATCCTCACCTGGCCCGCGACGGCGTGGGACCGGAGCCTCGGCACGATCCCGCAACGGCCGTCGCGACTCCTCGACGCGGTGCCGCACCAGCTCCTCGAGCCCGTCACGCTCGTCGAGGAGGAAGAGGAGGAGGCGGCACCGTGAGCGATCCCGCGCACCCGGCGCCGGCCTCTTCCGGGGCGGGCTCGGAGGATGCCGCGCGAATCGCGCCGCGTTCGCGCGGCCCGGTTCCCTACGTCCCGACGGGGAGTTCGCCCGACGAGCTCACCCCGCGCGCTCTCCTGCTCGGCGCGATCCTGTCGGTCGCCTTCGGCATGGTGAACGCCTACCTCGGGCTGCGGGTCGGGCTGACCGTTTCGGCCTCGATCCCCTCGGCCGTGATCTCGATGGGGGTGCTGCGCGGGCTCCTGCGCCGCGGGACCATCCTCGAGAACAACGTCGTGCACGCGCTGGGCTCGGCGGGCGAGTCGCTCGCCGGCGGCGTCGTCTTCACGGTGCCCGCGCTGATCTTCCTGCACCTCGAGCCGACCAACCGCACGATCGTCCTGCTGGGCGCGACGGCGGGGCTGCTGGGGATCTTCTCGATGATCCCGATGCGGCGCGACCTCACCGTGAACGAGCACGACACGCTGCCCTATCCCGAGGGAACGGCGTGCGCCGAGGTGCTGATCGCGGGCGACCGCGGCGGGACCAGCGCGCGCCCGGTCCTGGTCGGGCTGCTCCTCGGGATCGCCTACCTGGTCGGCTCCCAGGTGCTCGGGCTGTGGAGCGATCGCGTCGTCTGGACCTTCGCCTCGCTGCACAAGGCGACGATCGGCTTCGACCTGACGCCGATCTTCCTCGGCGCCGGCTACCTGATCGGCCCGCGGATCTCGGCCGTCATGGCTGCCGGCGGGATCCTCGCCTGGACCGTGCTCGTGCCGCTCGCCGACCTGCTGGCCGGCACCCCGACGGGGCTCGCCCTCGGCATCCCGGCCGAAGCCGCGTCGCTCGACGCGACCGCGCTCTGGAAGGCCCACGTGCGCTTCGTCGGCGCCGGCGCGGTCGCGACCGGCGGCCTGATCTCGCTGCTCGGCGTGGTGCCGACGATCGGGCGCGCCCTGCGCGAAGCCGTGCGCTCGGCGCGCTCGGCTCTCGGCCGCGACCTCGCGCCGTCGCCGCTCGTCGTGCGCACCGACCGGGACCTGCCGGCCTGGGTGCCGCCGCTCGGCGTCCTCGGCTGCCTGCTTGCGCTCTGGCTCGTGCCCGACTTCGGCCTCTCGCTGGTCGAGGCGCTCCTCGCGGTCGCCTTCTCGATCTTCTTCGTGATCGTGTCGGCGCGGATCGTGGGTCTCGTCGGGACGACCTCGCAGCCGGTCTCGGGCATGACGATCACCGCCCTGCTCGCGACCGCGTGGCTGCTCCGGTCGATGGGCCGGGTCGGTCCGGAGGCGATGGCGGCGAGCATCATGGTCGGCGCGGTCGTCGCGATCTCGATCGCGCTGGCCGGCGACCTCTCGCAGGATCTCAAGACCGCCGCGTTGATCGGGGCGACGCCCTCGCGCGTGCAGCTCGCGCAGGTGGCGGGCACGCTCGCGGCCGCGCTGCGCGCCGGGTGGGTGCTGCTGCTGCTCCACCGCGCCTGGGGGCTCGGCTCGGACATGCTGCCGGCGCCGCAGGCGCGCCTCATGGCGACGCTGGTGGAAGGCGTCGCCCGCGGCGAGCTCCCGTGGGGGCCGATGTCGGTCGGCGCCGGCCTCGCGGTCGCCGCCGCCTTCGTCGGCGCGACGCCGCTCGCGTTCGCGATCGGACTCTACCTGCCGGTCACGACGACGGCGCCGCTGCTCCTCGGAGGGCTCGTCCGGCGATGGCTCGACCGCCGCGACGCCGTCCCGCGGGTCCATCGGCCGCACGAGTCGATCCAGTTCGAGCCCACCGATCCGTCGAAGGAGCACGCGGGCGAGGGCGGCTCGACGCTGGTCGCCTCGGGCATGATCGCGGGCGAGGCGCTCGCGGGAATCGCGGCCGCGGCGATCGTGATCTTCGCGGGCGACGGCGCGCTCCGCCTGCGCGAGCCGGGTGCGCTCGGCGCCTTCGAGCCGCTAGCGACCCTCGCCGCCTGGGCCGTCCTCGTCGCGGCGCTTGCGCGCGGTGATGCTCGCCGCGACGGCGCTCAGCAGCTCGATCCCGCTGATCGGCTCCTCCGTCCCTGAGGGGCTGCGGCGCCTCGGCGCGATCCCGAGGCTCCGCGCGGCGCGGTCGACCTCCGCCTGGAGTTCTCGGACTTCGGCAGCCTCCCGCTCCGCCCGCGAGGGCCGTCCCGCCGGGGGCGAGATCCGCGTGCCGGGGACGCCGCGACGCACGACGGCGAGGTGGGTGCCCCGGGTGACGGCGCGGTACAGGCTCGACTCGCGTCGGTAGAAGCCCTGGGTGTGGAAGGAGTTCGGCAGGTCGAGCCCGAAGAAGTCGAGGTGGTGGCAGACCTCGTGCAGAAGGGTCCGCAGGAAGGTCTTCGCGGCGACCACGTCGCGCCGCTGCGCGGTCCGCATCCACACGGTGATGAGTTCCCGGGTGCGGCCGTCGGACTCGTAGAGGCCGTGCAACTCGCCGCCACGGTCGCGCGGTCGGACGCCCGAGACGGACACCCGCACCCGCGGCAGCCCGAGCCTCCTGCAGAGGAGGTCGACGAGTCTCGCGGAGGCGCGCTCGGTGGCCGCGCGGTCGTCGGACCCGAGGTGCCGCTCGATCTCGAGCACGACCTCGCGCAGGTCCGGGCCCGCCGTGATCGCGACGTGGGTCTTCGCGACGCTTCGCTCGTACTCGCGGCGCTGGGCCGCCGGGAGCCGACGCCACCACTCTCCCGCCATGCCTTCCGTCCCTGTCACGGGACGCCCGGGCGGGCAACGGGCCTCACGTCCCGGAGCGCGCTCCCCGGCCGGGGCGTGGAGAGGCGAGCGGGCGAGCAACGTCCGGCTGCGCGGCCGCGCCGCGCTTCGGTCGGAGGCTCCGCCCCTCGGGCGTCGTCCAGCGTTCGAGCAGCCGCGCTTCCTCCCGCGTGGCCTCCGCTTCCGCTTCGACGACGAAACTCCGGAAGCGCTCGGCGGCCGAGGTGAGCGGGCGGCCGACGAGGCGGACGATCCCGTACTGGAGGTGCAGCCACGGCACCGTCGCGAGCAGGCCGAGCCGACCCTGCTCGAGGCCTTCGGCCACCACCTCGATGGGCGAGACCGCGATCGTGTCGGAGCGCTCGACGATCCCGATCTGCATGCCGACCGACCCGCACTCGATCGAGGGGAAGGGGCGGATGGTGCCACCCGCGGCCCGGCGGCCGTCGCGCGTCCGCAGGAGCGGGTCGAGCACGCGCGGCGGGATGCGGCTCGAGGCGATGATCGACCAGTCGAAGAGGTCGGCGACCGAGAAGTCGCTTCGCTGCAGCAGCGGGTGGCCGGCGCGCGCGAAGAAGAACAACGGGTGTCCGGTCTCGAGCGGCTCGACCTCGACGTCCTTCGCGTCGTCGAGCAAGCTCTGCTCCGCGACGAAGAACTCGAGGGTGCGCGCCCGCAGCATCCGCAGCAGGTCCTCCCAGTTGCGCGACGTCAGGTGGAGGCGCACGTTCGGATGTCGCTTCGTGAACGCCGCGGCGGCGCGGGGCAGCACCATCTCCGACGGGAAGGGGCCTCCGCCGACCGAGACGTGCCCGGCCTCGACCTCCCGCCGGGTGCGCGCCTCGCGGTCGAGCTCGTCGGCCATCCGGACGAGGTCGCGCGCCCGGGCGATCGTCAGGCGACCGAGGTCCGTCGGCACCGACCCCGAGCTCGTGCGGTCGAACATCGGCGCGCCGAGATCGCGCTCGAGGTTCTGGATGCTGCGCGAGAGGGCCGGCTGGCTCAGGCCGACCGCGGCCGCCGCCCGGACGAACGAGCCGTGCTCGGCGACCGCGAGGAGGTGGCGCCACTGGGGAAGGTCGATTGCCATGCCGGACTCCTATGGCCGATTTGCAGTCGATGCATTTTGCACATGGCCTGGAGCGGGTTAGGCTCACGGCTCCATCGGCAAGTCCAGTCCGGGCCTCTTCATTCCATGGGGAGGAAGGTGTCCCGAAGAAGGAGTCGCTCATCATGCCCTTTCGTCACCGGGAATCATCTCTGGGATCGTGGGTCTTCGACGTCCTCGTCTGGGCCGGGGTCGTGCTCGCGATCCTCGGCGTCGTCACCTCGCTGTCCGGGCCGCCGGAGTCCGCCCACGCCGAAGCACCTGCGGCCGGGGCACCCGCGGCCGCCGCGGGCGCCCGCAAGCCGAACATCCTCGTCCTCTGGGGCGACGACATCGGCTACTTCAACGTCGGCGCCTACAACATGGGGATGATGGGCTACCGGACGCCCAACATCGACTCGATCGGCCGCGACGGCGCGGTCTTCACGGACTGGTACGGCCAGCAGAGCTGCACGGCTGGTCGCGCCGCGTTCATCACCGGGCAGTCGCCGATCCGCACGGGGCTCACGAAGGTCGGTCTCCCGGGTGCGCCCGAGGGCATGAAGGCGGAGGATCCGACGATCGCGACCTTCCTGAAGGCGCAGGGCTACGTGACCGGGCAGTTCGGCAAGAACCACCTCGGCGACCGCGACGAGACGCTGCCGACGCAGCACGGTTTCGACGAGTTCTTCGGCAATCTCTACCACCTGAACGCCGAAGAGGAGCCGGAGCACCCGGACTACCCGAAGTCCGAGGACTTCAAGAAGCGCTACGGCCCGCGCGGCGTCATCGACAGCAAAGCCGACGGCAAGATCACCGACACGGGTCCGCTCACGCGCAAGCGCATGGAGACGATCGACGAGGAGGTGACGGCCAAGGCTCTCGACTTCATGGAGCGCGCGAAGAAGTCCGACAAGCCCTTCTTCCTGTGGTGGAACTCGACGCGGATGCACGTCTTCACCCACCTGAAGCCCGATTCCCAGGGCAAGAGCGGCCTCGGCATCTACGCCGACGGCATGGTCGAGCACGACGCGCAGGTCGGCCGGATCCTCGCGAAGCTGAAGGAGCTCGGCCTCGAGAACGACACGATCGTGATGTACTCGACGGACAACGGCGCCGAGTCGTTCACCTGGCCCGACGGCGGGACGACGATGTTCCGCGGCGAGAAGAACACTCCCTGGGAGGGCGGCTACCGGGTTCCCACCGTCATCCGCTGGCCGGGCGTGATCAAGCCGGGCACGGTGGTGAACGACGTCGGCGCTCACGAGGACATGCTGCCGACGCTCGTCGCGGCGGCCGGCAATCCTGCCGCGGTGGCGGACTCGCTGAAGGGCGTGAAACTCGGCGGCAAGACCTACAAGGTCCACCTCGACGGCTACGACCTCGGGCCCGCGCTCCGGGGCGAGGCGCCGTGGCCGCGCAAGGAGTTCCTCTACTGGACCGACGACGGCAGCGTCGCGGCGCTCCGCTACCAGGACTGGAAGGTCATGTTCCTCGAGCAGAAGGCCGAGGGTTTCCACGTCTGGATGGAGCCCTTCACGGCACTGCGCGCGCCCAAGCTCACGAACCTCCGCATGGACCCCTTCGAGCGCGCGCAGTCCGAGGCGATGGACTACCCCCGGTGGTGGGCCGAGCACATGTTCGTGATCGCCCCGGCGGCCGGCTACGTGGGCCAGTGGCTGCAGAGCTTCAAGGAGTTCCCGCCGCGGCAGAAGCCGGGCAGCTTCAACCTCGACCGGGTGATGGAGCAGGTCACGAAGAGCGGGGGCTGAGCCGAGGGTGAGCCGGTCCTTCCTTCGGATCCCGAGCGGCCGCACGCTCGTCCGATCGACCCCCTTCGTCGTGGCGGCCGCGGTGCTTGCCGCCTTCGTGGTGGCCGGCACCGCGGCCGCGCGAGCGGGCAAGGACCCGCTCCCGTCCTGGAACGAGGGGCCCGCCCGGCGCGCCATCCTCGACTTCGTCGAGCGGACGACCCGGGCCGGCTCGCCCGACCGGGTGGCGCCGGCCGCCCGGGTCGCCGTGTTCGACAACGACGGCACGCTCTGGGCCGAGAAGCCGACCTACGTGCAGGCGCAGTTCGTGGTCGACCGCGTGCGTGCGCTCGCGCCCTCGCACCCCGAGTGGCGGGAGAAGGAACCGTTCGCGTCGATCCTGGCCGGACGTCCGGCCGTGGCCCTGTCCGACCAGCGGGCGCTGGTCGAGGCCGTCGTCGCGACGCACGCGGGGCTCACGACGGAGGAGTTCGAGGCGGTCGTCCGGGAGTGGATCGCGACCGCGCGGCACCCGGCGACGGGCCGGCTCTACACCGAGATGGTGTACCAGCCGATGCTCGAGGTCCTGGACCTCCTGCGCGCGAACGGCTTTCGAGTGTTCATCGTCTCCGGTGGCGGCATCGACTTCATGCGGCCGTGGGCCGAGGAAGTCTACGGCATCCCGCCGGAGAGGGTCGTCGGCAGCGCGATCGAGACCCGGTACGAGTCGAGGGACGGCAAGCCCGTGATCGCGCGCCTTCCGGCGATCGCCTTCGTCGACGACGGCCCCGGCAAGCCGGCGGGAATCCAGCGTCACGCCGGGAGGCGCCCGGTCGCGGCGTTCGGGAACTCCGACGGGGACTTCGAGATGCTGGAGTGGACGACGTCGGGTCCCGGGCCGCGGCTCGGCGTCCTCGTTCGGCACACCGACGCCGAGCGCGAGTGGGCCTACGACCGGGAGTCGTCCGTCGGACGTCTCGACCGCGCACTCGACGCGGCGCCGGGCCGAGGGTGGGTGGTCGTCGACGTTCGTCGGGACTGGCGCACCGTCTTCCGGCCCCTGCGATCCCGCCCGAACGTGTCGCCGACCCCGGCGCGCTGATTTGACAGCCCGGGCCGGGCACCCGTTTAAGGATGGGAGGGGCACGCCCGCTCCGCGGCGCGCCCCGGGCCCCCGGCGCCGGGATCGACGCACGCCATGTACGAGCGCTTCTTCGGACTCGACGAGCTGCCCTTCCAGCTCACGCCCGACCCGCGCTACCTGTTTCTCTCGTCGAAGCACCGCGAGGCGCTCGGCCACCTGGTCTACGGCATCCGCGAAGGGGCCGGTTTCGTCTGCATCACCGGCGAGATCGGGGCCGGCAAGACGACGCTCCTGCGGGCACTCCTGCGCGAGGCCGACGACACGACGAAGTACGCCTACATCCTGAACCCGGTCCTGACCGGGGTCGAGCTGCTCGAGGAGATCAACCACGAGCTCGGAGCGCCGTCCTCGGGCACCCGTCGCGAGCTGCTCGCGGGGCTGAACCGGGTGCTCGTGGAGCAGCGGGCCCAGGGCCGTCGCGTGGTGCTCGTGGTCGACGAGGCCCAGTCGCTCGACGGCGGCATCCTCGAACAACTCCGCCTGCTGTCGAACTTCGAGACCGAGTCGGCGAAGCTGCTCCAGGTCGTGCTGGTCGGCCAGCCCGAGCTCCGCCAGCTGCTGGCGCGCCCCGACCTGGAGCAGCTGAACCAGAGGATCACCGTGCGCTGGCACCTCGGGTGCATGGACCGCGCCGAGACCGCGCAGTACGTCGCGCACCGTGTCCGCACCGCTGGCCAGACCCGGAGCCTGTTCGACAAGGGGGCCATCGCGGTCGTCCACGAGCATGCGCGCGGCACGCCGCGGCTCATCAACGTGGCCGCGCACCGGGCGCTCATGGTCGCCTACGCGGAGAGTTCGCCCCAGGTGACGCGCGCGATCGCCCGGCGTGCGATCGCGGACCTGGAGCGCCACCTCCCGCCGCGCGCGCAGCCGCGTGCCGGGGCCCGGCGGGCCGCCTGGGCCACGGCGTCTCTCGCGGCGGCGGCGGCCGTCGCGATCGGCGGCACCTGGTGGTGGAAGTGGTCACCCGCGCAGCGGGCGGCCATGGTCGACGAGACGGCGGCTCCTGCGCCGCCGGGCGGGGAGAGCGGCGCCCCGGCGCCCGTGATCTCGGCCGCCGGCGGGTCCGACGCGCTGCGAGGCGTCGGCGAGTCGGCCGTGCCGCGGTCTGCGGTGGCGCCCGCGACCGCGGAAGAAATGGCGCAGGTCGCCTCCGGGTCGCGTCCCGCGGTCGCCCAGCGATCTGTCGAGCCGTCCGTCGCCGTCGCGGCTGCCGAGGCGGAAGCCGCGGCGGGGGACGCGGCACCCGGGGCCCTGCCGCAGGACGAAGCCGTCGCGCTCGCGGCGGCCGAGGCTCCGGCCGACGGTGTCGCGGCGGTCGTCGATGGGGGCGCACCCGTCGTCCGCCCCGGTGCGATCGAACCGCCCGCGGCCGACTCCCTGCGTCCTGGGGCGCCCGGCGGCGACGAGACTCCCGAGGCGCGACTCGCCGCGGCCGAGGGGGGCGAGGCGACCGCGGCCCCCTCGGCCGCCGAGGGTTCGCCGGAGCCCGCGACCGAGCGGCCGGAGAGCCTCGCCGACCAGCGACTCCTCGTCTCGGAGGCCCTGCGCCAGACGACCAGCGGCAACAGCGCCTACGAGTCGACCGAGGCGCTCCTGCGGGCGTGGGGCGCGAAGCCGTTGTCCGCGCGGGAGGCCGCGCGTCCGACGATCGATCTGGCCGCGATCGGCCGCGCGCGCGGGCTCGAGTACCTCCCGGTCACCGGCAACCTGAACCTGCTGCGGTCCCTCGACCTGCCCGCGATCCTCGAGGTGATCACCGACGACGGGTCCTCGCAGCGCTTCGTCGCCGTGACGCGCCTCGACGACGAGGTCGCGCACGTGCTCGCGGGACGCGCGGTCGTCGACGTCTCGCCGATCGTGCTCGCCGAGTCGTGGTCCGGGCGCGCGCACGTGTACTGGAAGGACCTGAAAGGCATGGGCACGATGCGATCGGGATCGAGCGGGCGTCGCGTCCGCAGGCTGCACGGGCTCCTGCGCGCGGCCGGGGTCTACGAGGGACCGGACGCCACGGTCTTTTCGGCGGAGACGACGGACGCCGTCTCGCGCTTCCAGCGCTCGCGCAAGCTCCCGGCCGACGGCAAGGCGGGCCCGATGACGATGATCGCGCTCTACCAGTCGCTCGCCGACGAGGGTGTGCCCCGCCTCGCGGTCTTGGCACCGCAGGCCGTGCTCGAAGCGGCGCCGCCGGCGCCGCCGGCCGAGTCCCGGGCCGACGGGAGCCCGAATTGAGCACGATCCTCGAGGTCCTGCGCAAGGCGCAGGACGACGCGCGCAGTCGCGCGAGCCGCCAGCGGATCGATCCCGCCGAGCTGCCGGAGATCGTGCTCGACGGCGGCCGTCCTCGCCGCCGCTTCCGGCCCTGGATGCTCGCCCCGGTCGCGCTCGTGCTCGTGGCCGGCATCGCGGGCGGGATCTTCCTGACCGAGGGCGCCCGCGTGCCGCGCGCCCGGCGCGCGGGCGGCGAAGCGGAGCCCGCCGCCGCGGGGGCGGCCCGGCCCGCGACGGTGGATGCGGCGGCGGGGCCCGCGC
>JAFMJW010000112.1 GCA_017853315.1 Alphaproteobacteria bacterium | reverse complement strand
GGCGCGGCGCTCGCGGCGCACCCGGACGTCGACAAGATCGCCTTCACCGGCGAGACGACGACAGGGCAAGAGGTCGCGCGCAACGCGATCACGAACCTGAAGGTCGTGACGCTCGAGCTCGGCGGCAAGTCGCCCCACATCGTGTTCGACGACGTCGACGTCGACCGCGCGGTCGCCAACGCGATCTTCGGCATCTACACGAACTGCGGACAGGTCTGCACCTCGGGTTCCCGCATCTTCGTCCACGAGAAGATCCACGACGCCTTCGTCGAGAAGCTGGTCGCGCGCGCCAGGGCGATCCGGATCGGCAACCCCCTCGACCCGATGACCCAGCTCGGGCCGCTCGTCTCGAAGGAGCAGTTCGACCGCGTCTCGCGCTACGTGAAGATCGGGCAGGAGGAGGGCGCGCGCATGCTGTGCGGCGGCGGCAAGCCGGACGCGCCCGAGCTCGCGAAGGGCCACTACTTCTCGCCGACCGTGTTCGTCGACGTCGACAACCGCATGAAGATCGCCCAGGAGGAGATCTTCGGGCCGGTCGCCTGCGTGCTGCGCTTCTCCTCCGAGGACGACGTCCTCGCGAAGGCGAACGACATCGTCTACGGACTCGCGGCCGGCATCCAGACGAACGACATCAAGCGCGCCCACAAGCTCGCGCGCCGGCTGAAGGCGGGCTCGGTGTGGATCAACACCTATCACCGCATCGAGACCAGCTGCCCCTTCGGCGGCTACAAGATGTCGGGCTACGGCCGCGAGAACGGCGTCGGCATGGTGAACTACCTGACCCGCACGAAGAGCGTCGCGGTCGACCTGAACGACTACGTGATGGACCTCTTCGCCTGAGGGGCGGAGGCGGATCGCGATGGACGGGACGGGAGTGCTGCACGCCGCGGTCGGAGCGGTCGCGGGTGCCGCGACCGGGTCCGCGGGTGCCGCGGACCCGGGTTCGGCCGCGGCCGTCGCGGCGGTGGACCAAGCGAGCCTCGGGCTCGTCGCCCTGGGTCTCGCCTGCCTCGTCCCGGGCGCCTCGCTGCTGGTGAGCGGAGCCTCCGGGCTCGCGCTCGCGTTCCGGATCTCTCCGCTCGTCGTCGGGCTGACCGTGGTCGCGATCGGCACGAGCTCGCCCGAACTCGCGGTCACCGCGCGATCGGCGCTCGCCGGGGAGGCCGGGCTCGCGGTCGGCAACGTGGTCGGCAGCAACATCTGCAACGTGCTGCTCATTCTCGGGCTCTCGGCGCTCGTGGCACCGCTCGCGGTCGCGCGACGCGTGACGCGCCAGGAGATCCCTCTCATGATCGCCGTGTCCTTCGCGGCGGCGATGCTGTGCCGCGACGGACTCGTCTCGCGATTCGAGGGGCTCCTTCTCCTCGCGGGCTACGCGGCCTTCACGTGGTTCCAGGTCCGGGCGGGACGAGCCGACGAGACCTCCGTCCCGCTCGACGTGAAGCGCCTGCCGCAGTCGGACGACGGCCGCGGAGCCGCGGCGTGGGGGCCCGATCTCGCTCGCGTCGTGGCAGGCCTGGTGCTGCTCGGTCTCGGCGCGAGCTGGATGGTCGACGGAGCCTCGGACGTCGCGCGCGCCCTCGGCCTCTCCGACCTCGTGATCGGTCTCACGGTGATCGCGATCGGCACGTCGCTGCCCGAGATCGCCGCGTCGGTCGCCGCGGCCTGGCGCGGCGAGGGGGACATCGCGGTCGGCAACGTCGTCGGGTCCAACATCGCGAACCTGTTGCTCATCCTCGGCGTGGGCGCGGTGCTCGCGCCGCACGGCCTCACGGTCGCGCCGGAGGCGCGACAGCTCGACCTCCCCGTCATGCTCGTCACCGCCATGGCCTGCCTTCCGGTGGCCCTCAACGGGCAGTCGGTCTCCCGGTGGGAAGGCGGACTCTTCGTCGCCTGGTACCTGGCCTACGTCGTCTACCTCGTGCTCTCGGCGCTCGCGCACCCGCTCTTCGGCCGATTCGTCGACGCGATGGTCTTCTTCGCGCTGCCGTTGAGCGCCGTCACCCTCGCCGTGCTGCTCGCGCGCGGGCTGCGCCAGGAGAGGGATCGGGCCGAGGCGGAAGCGAAGGCGAAGCAGCTGCCGCGACGCTGAGCGAGCCCGTCACGCTCCGCGGCGAAGCACGAAGATCGCCACGTCCGCGTTCCAGTTCGGATCCTCGCCCTCGCCCACCAGCCGGCCGCTCTCCGACTCGAGGTAGACGCGCTGGTCGATCGCGATCGACTGGCGGCGGCAGAACTCCTCGAAGTCGAGGATCGAGGGGAAGCGCCGGTTCGGCGTGTTCCACCACTCGTAGCCGTAGGCACCCTCGGCCTTGGGCGAGCGACCCTGTTCGAAGAGCATCGTGCGCAACCGGTGCCACGCGAAATTCGGGAAGCTCGCGATCGCGCGGCGTCCCACGCGCACCATCTCGCGCACGATGAGCTCGGTCTCGGTGACCGACTGCAGCGTCTGCGACAGCACGACCCAGTCGAACTGTCCGTCGCGGAACGGGCAGAGGCCTCGTTCCAGGTCCTGCTGCACGACGTCGTGCCCGTCGCGGATCGTCGCGAGCACGTGGCGCTCGTCGAGTTCGATCCCGAGCCCGGCGTTGCCGCGTCGGCGGAGCTCGCGCAGCAGGTCGCCGTCGCCGCAGCCGAGGTCGAGCACGCTCTCGCCCGGCGGGATGATGCGCAGGATCTCCGCCTGGTCGAGGCGCTGGCCGCGGAAGACGCCACGCGGTGCGGCGGGGCGATCCGCGGCTGCAGACGTGTCCGTGGACGTCGCGTCCGCCGCCGCGGCAACACCTGCGGCCTGCGCGACGCGCACCTCCGTGCCCGTCGGGGCCGCCGGCGCGCCCCCGGCATCCCGCGGACCGAGCGGGCCGAGCGAGTCGAGGAACCCGCCGATCATCCCGCCGTAGACGTCGAGCTTCTCCTCGAGCAGGAACGAGTCGTGCCCGCCGCGGGCCTCCACGCAGCACCACGAGACGGGACGTCCCGAGGCGATCCGGGCGTCGACGATCTTGCGACTCTGCTCGGGAGGGAACAGCCAGTCGCTCTCGAAGGCGAGCACGAGCCAGCGCGCCGGGCTCGCCTCGAGCGAACGACGCAGCTCCGCCGGCTGGTCGCCGAGGTCGAAGAAGTCCATCGCGAGCGTGAGCGTGACGTAGGAGTTCGCGTCGAAGCGCTCGACGAACTTGTCGCCCTGCCAGGCGAGGTAGGATCCCACCGAGAAGCGCTTCTCGAAGGCGGTCGGGATGTCGCGCGGCTCGGTGCGGCCCGGGTCGAACTTCTCGGTCATCGCGTCGCGCGAGAGGTAGGTGATGTGCGCGAGCATGCGCGCGAGCGCGAGGCCGACCGCGGGACCCGCGGACTCGGCGTCGTACTGGCCCTCGCGGAAGCCCGGGTCGTGAACGATCGCGTTGCGGCCGACCACGTCGAAGGCGATCGCCTGGCTCGTGAGCCGGGCGGAACTCGCGACCACGACGCAGCCGCCGACGAGATCCGGGTGGCGCACGGCCCAGGTCATCGCCTGCTGGCCGCCGAGCGAGCCGCCCACGACCGCGCGCAGCCGCTCGACGCCGAGCTCCGCGAGTGCGCGCCGCTGGACCTCGACCATGTCGCCGATCGTGATCGCCGGGAAGTCCGCGCCGTGCGGTCGCCCCGTGGCGGGGTCGATCGACGACGGCCCGGTCGTGCCGCGACAGCCGCCGAGCACGTTCTGGCAGACGACGAACCAGCGGTCGGTGTCGATCGGCTTGCCCGGGCCGACCATGATCTCCCACCAGCCGGGGTCGTCGTCCGCGTCGTGACGCGCGGCGTGCGAGTCGCCCGACAGCGCGTGGCAGACGAGCACCACGTTGTCGCGCGCGGGCGAGAGGGTCCCCCAGGTCTCGCAGGCCACCTCGACCACCGCGAGCCGCCCGCCGAGCTCGAGCTCGACGGGGCCCGGCAGGCGCACCTGGCGAGCGTGCCGCAGCGGCCGCGCGGTGCGGACCGCGTCGCTGCTTTCGAACGCGGGATCGGTGCGCGTCACGGACGAATCCGCGTCGGGGCGGCGACCCGCGGCACGACTCGGTGCAGCGGGCCGCCGCGCGACCTCACGCCTGCGATGCCTTCAAGGCCTGGTCGAGGTCGGCCACGATGTCGGCCAGGTCCTCGATGCCGACCGACACGCGGACGTAGTCCGGCGTGACGCCGGTCTGCTTCTGCTCCTCCTCGGTGAGCTGCGAGTGCGTCGTCGAGGCCGGGTGGATGACCAGCGTCTTCGCGTCGCCGATGTTCGCGAGGTGGCTCGCGAGCTTCACCGAGCGGATGAAGCGCACGCCGGCCTCGCGGCCGCCCTTGATGCCGAAGCCCAGGATCGCGCCGTCGCGGCCGTCGAGGTAGCGCTTCGCGGCCGCGTGGTCGGGATGGCTCGGCAGGCCCGGGTAGTTCACCCAGGCGACGGCCGGGTGCTTCTCGAGGAAGCGGGCGACCTCGAGCGCGTTCGAGCAGTGACGGTCCATGCGCAGGTGGAGCGTCTCGAGCCCGAGCAGGAAGAGGAACGCCGCGAACGGGCTCATGCAGGCGCCGGTGTCGCGCAGCCAGTGGGTCCGGATGTGGAGGATGTAGGCGATGTTGCCCATCGGGCGCAGCGCCTCCTCGAAGACCGCGCCGTGGTAGGCCGGATCCGGCGCGCAGAACTCGGGCCACTTCTTCGGGTTCTTCGCCCACGGGAAGTTGGCGCTGTCGACGATCGCGCCGCCGATGTGCACGCCGTGGCCGCCGATGAACTTGGTCGTCGAGTAGACGACGACGTCGACGCCGTGCTCGATCGGCCGGAAGGTGAGCGGCAGCACGGTGTTGTCGCAGATGACCGGCAGGTCGTGGCGGTGGGCGACGTCCGTGATCTTGCGGAAGTCGGGCACGTCGTTCCTCGGGTTGCCGAGGCTCTCCAGGTAGACGCAGCGCGTGTTCTCGTCGACCAGCTCCGAGATCTTCTCGGGCTGACGGGGGTCGAAGAAGCGCACCTCGATGCCGAGCTTGGACAGCGTCTGGGTGAAGAGCGTCCAGGTGCCGCCGTAGAGGCTCGTCGAGGAGACGAAGTTCTGTCCGGCGTGGCAGATCGTGAGGATCGCCGCGGTGATCGCGGCCTGCCCCGACGCGAAGGCGAGCGCCGCGGCCCCGCCGTCGAGCGCCGCGAGGCGCTTCTCCAGCACGTCGCAGGTCGGGTTCATGAGCCGCGAGTAGATGTTCCCGAACTCCTTCAGCGCGAAGAGGTCCGCCGCGTGCTCGGGGCTGTCGAACTGGTAGGACGCGGTCGCGTAGATCGGCACCGCGCGCGCGTGGGTGGTGGGGTCGACGACCTGTCCCGCGTGCAGCGCGAGCGTGCCGAGTCCGGGCTTGCGTTCATCCGCCATGGCGTTCCTCCATCGTGTCGGGGATGCGGATGCATAGCGCCCCCCGGCGGGGCAGGGCCAGCGAGGGGCGGCTCGCTCCAGGGGCCTCGGCCGCGACGGCCCGGGCGGACCTCGTCCGCACGATCGTGGAGGGCCGTAGCCTCCCCGGCGTGGCTTCCAGACTCCCGATCAGGAGATGGGTCGGCGGCGCGTTCGGTCGACCATGAACCGCTCGAGCGACTCCGCGATTTTCGGGACGTCGGCCCGGGCGACGATCACGTCCTCGACGAGAAACCGCTCGGCAAGGTCGGCGCCGACCACCAGCGCGTAGCCGTTCATGCGGAGGAAGACGGCCGTCGCCGCGAAGGCGACACGCTCGTTCCCGTCGACGAAGGCGTGATTGCCGGCGAGACTCTGCATCAGTGCAGCGGCCTGCTCGGAGAGCGAGGCGTAATATCCGGAGCGGGGGCGGGCGAGCGCGCTCTCGAGAAGCCCGGGATCTCGCACGCCGCCCGAACCTCCGAAGCGCTCGATGAGTTGCACGTGGAGATCGAGCAACTCCTCGAGGGTGAGAAAGAGGGTGTCCCGGACCATCCGGGCGCCGCGCGGGCTCAGCGGGCCAGCCGATCGAGGACCTCGGCGTGGCCCTCCAGCACCTCGCGCACCGCCTCTCGAAACGCGGGTCGAAGCGTGGCGCGCTCGAGGTACTGTTCGGCCGCGGTGGTCAGGACCGACGAAAGCGTCCGGCCCTCGCGCTCGGCATGGGCGCGCAGCCCTTCGAGGACGTCGGCATCCATTTTCGAACTGAATTTCACCGTCGCAGCCATCGGCAGACCGTCGCACGCCTGTCATGACGATGCAAGACATGTCATGACACGGAGTCCGTTGGCCAGGCTACGCCTGCGACCGCGTCGCGAGGCGGATTGCGGGCGCTCGCCCCGACCGGGAACATCCAGCCCTCGGGGGCCGGTCCTTGCCTTACGCGATCAAGGAAATCTTCCACACGCTCCAGGGAGAGGGCGCCCGCACCGGGCGCGCCGCGGTGTTCTGCCGCTTCGCCGGCTGCAACCTGTGGTCGGGGCGCGAGGCCGACCGTGCGACCGCCAGCTGCGACTTCTGCGACACGGACTTCGTCGGCACCGACGGGCCGGGCGGCGGCCGGTTCGCGACGGCGGCGGAGCTCGTCGCGGCGATCCGCCGCACCTGGGACGAGGCGGTCCCGTCGAGCGAGGGCGCGCGTCCCTACGTCGTCTTCACCGGCGGCGAGCCCCTGCTGCAGCTCGACGAGGCGGTCGTCGAGGCCTGCCACGAGGCGGGCTTCGAGGTCGCGGTCGAGACCAACGGCACGATCGAACCGCCGCGCGGCATCGACTGGCTCACGGTGAGTCCCAAGCCCGGCCCGGGCCTCGCGGTTCGCAGCGGACAGGAGCTGAAACTCGTCTACCCGACGCGGATCGCGCCGGAGAGCGTCGAGCGCCTCGACTTCGAGACCTTCTTCCTCCAGCCGCTGGACGGCCCGAACCGCGACGAGAACGTGCGGCTCGCGGCCGACTACTGCCAGCGGCACCCGCGATGGCGGCTCTCGCTCCAGACGCACAAGATCGTCGGCCTGCCCTGAGCCGACGCGGGTCTCTCGCTCACCCCCAGCCCGGCCGCCCCGGCTCCCGCATTCGCCCCGTCATCCGCTCGATGAAGGCGCGGTCGGTCGTCGTGATCTTCGTCCACGGGCGCCCGGCCGCGACGACTGCGATCGCGTCGGAGGTCTCGCGCACGACGCCGCGGCGGAGCAGCAGAAGGGCGGCCGCCGTGGGCGCACGCCCGCGCCCGGAATCGCAGTGCACGACGACGGGCCCGTCGGCGGCGAGCTCGTCGAGCAGGGCGAGGAACGCCTCCTCGTCGGGCGGGTGGTGCCCGTCGAGCAACGGCACGCAGCGGTAGCCCGGCCGCGTGCGCAGCGCGTCCGGCTCGTCGAACTCGCACACGAGGTCGATCACCACCGGGTCGGGCACCGGCAGGTCGGCGGCGTCGATGCGCCCGCCGACCCAGAGCCATGGCTGCACCTGGCTCAGCGGCGGCGTGCGGCGCCAGTCGCGCATGATGCGCAAGGCGGTGCGGAAGGCGAGGAGGTAGGGCAGGAGCAGGAGCACGTTCGCCCGCGAAAGCCGGCCGCCGCGCTTGCCGAAGAGGTCGGGCCGGTTCCAGGCGTAGGCAAAGGACGCGATCGCGCACGACAGCGCGACCCAAGCGCAGGCGAATCGCGCGAAGCCGCTCGTCGCCGCGGCCCCGCGAGCGAAGACCGCCGCGGCGAGGCCGATCCCGAGCGCGAGCTTGGCAGGCTTCGTCATCGGTCGAGGGCGCCCGCGTCTCCGGCGAGCCGGTGGCGCGCGACGGGAGCCCGCTCCCCGCGCGCGGCCGGGACCGGCTCAGGCCTTCGATCCGCTCCCGTGGTCGTGGCCGCAGCTCTCGTCGTGGACGTGGTCGTGGACGTGGACGTGGTCGTGGTCGTGCGCCGGCGGCGCCTCGACCGGGACGTCGAGCAGGGGGCGCGAGCGCAGGAACGCGGCGACGGCCGGGACGGCCTTCATGACCGTGTCGAGGCGCGCGGCCTGGCCGCCGACGCGGCGGGCGAGCCGGTCCTCGTACTCCGCGACCTTCTTCTCGAGCTCGGCCTGCTCGCCGTCGCGCACGGTGCCGTCGTCGTGCAGGTGCGAGTTCACCTGGTCCGCGAGCTCGTCGAGCTCTCGCCCGACGTCCTGGTCGAGCCGGTGTCCGATGAACTCCATCCACAGCGCCTGGAAGGCACGCGTCGGCGCGCCGTCGCGGCGCAGGCCCGAGCTCAGCGCGTAGAGGCGCTCGGCGATCTGCCGGAGACCGTTCAGGCCGCGGCGCGAGTGGAACGCGTGCAACTGGACCAGGCGGTCGCGCAGCTTCTCGGGAGGCGCGTCGCCCGCGAGCACGCCGAGCGCGCTCTCGAATTCCTTCAGATCGAGGTTCGCCATCGTGGGGATCTCAGGCGTAGGCGAGCATCGTGAGCCACTGCGCGACGCAAGCGGGCTTCGACTCGCCCTCGACCTCGATCGTGCACTCGTGGGTCAGCTGGACCTGGTTCGCGCCCTTCAACTGCGCGTCGATCAGCTTGCGCTGCAGGCGGATCTTCGAGCCGACCTTGACCGGGGAGACGAAGCGGACCTTGTCGAAGCCGTAGTTCACGCCCATGACGATGCCCTGGTAGGCCTCGGGTGACGCGTTCGGCACGGTCGTCGAGAGGTGGGTCAGCATCGACAGGGTGAGGAAGCCGTGGGCGATCGTCACCTTGTAGGGAGACATCTTCGCCGAGGCCTCGGGGTCGACGTGGATGAACTGGTGGTCGATGGTCGCGTCGGCGAACTGGTTGATCCGCTCCTGCGTGACCTGGAACCACTCGCCGGGCTGCTCGGGCTTGCCGACCAGTCCCTTGAAGATCTCGACCGCATTCTCCGCGTTGCTCGCCATGGATCGTCTCCCGTGAAGTCGTGAACCCGGGAACCGCCCGCGGTCGCGGGGGCCCCGACCGGTTGGACCTAGCCCGTGCCGGGGAGGGCTTCAACGGCTCCCGGGCGACGGTCTCGACGAGCCCTCCGGAAGCGTGACCGGTCGCGAGTCCGCGGCGCGGGGCGCGGCTTCGGTCGGTCGTTGCGTGTCGCGGGCCGCAGGTGCCATATGCGCCCATGCTCTCGGTCTTCACGTCTCCCTCCCGCTACGTGCAGGGCCGCGGCGCGACCGCCGCGCTCGGCGCGGAGATGGCCGCTCTCGGGCTCGAGGGGCCGGTCCTCGTGGTCGCGGGCCGTTCGGCGGAGGCGATGCTCGGCGCGGCCTGGGCCGAGAGCTTCCGGAAGGCGGGCCTCGTCCACGTGGTCCACCGCTTCGGCGGGCAGAGTTCGCGAGCCGAGATCGAGCGGGTGAACGAGGCCGCGCGCGCGGCGGGGGCGCGCACCATCGTCGGCGCCGGCGGCGGCAAGGCGGTCGACACCGGGCGCGCGTCGGCCCACGAACTCGGCCTCTCGTTCGTCAGCTGCCCGAGCCTCGCGTCGAGCGACGCGCCGTGCAGCGCCGTCTCGGTCGTCTACACCGAGAGCGGGGAGGTCGAGGAGATCCGCTTCCTGCCGCGCAACCCGGATCTCGTCGTGGTGGACACCGAGGTCGTGGCGAAGAGCCCGGCGCGCTTCCTCGTCGCCGGCATGGGCGACGCGGCCGCGACCTGGTTCGAGGCGAAGGCCTGCGCCGAGTCTCACGCGAGGAACACGCGCGGCGGAGCTTCGACCCGCAGCGCGCTCGCGCTCGCGGAGCTCTGCTGGCGGACGCTTCTCGAGGACGGCGAGTCCGCGCTGCGCGCGGTGGAGCGTCAGGTCGTCACGCCGTCGCTCGAGCGTCTCGTCGAGGCGAACACGCTGCTCTCCGGGCTCGGCTTCGAGTCGGCCGGGCTCGCGGCCGCGCACTCGATCCACAACGGCCTCACCGACGCGCCCGGTACTCACGGGCGACTCCACGGCGAGAAGGTCTCGTTCGGGCTCTGCGCGCAGCTGGCGCTCGAGGGCGCCCCGCGCGAGACGGTACGGCAGGTGCTGGGCTTCGCGACCGCCGTCGGACTGCCGGTCACGCTCGCCGAGGTCGGACTCGCGGACCTCGACGCGGCGATGCTGCGGCGGATCGCCGAGCGGTCGACGCAGCCCGGCGAATCGATCCACAACGAGCCGTTCGCCGTCGAACCCGCCGCCGTCGCCGACGCGATCCTCGCGGCCGACGCGGAAGGACGGGCGTTCCTCGCGCGCGCCGGGCGTCGCTGACCCGGGGAGCCCGACCTCGCCGGGGAAAGACCCGATGGCCGCGTTCCTCGCCCGTCGCCTCCTCCAGATGCTGCCGCTGCTCGTCGGCATCACGTTCGTCTCCTTCCTCGTCGTCGGCCTCGCCCCGGGCGACTTCTTCTCGTCGCTCGCGATGAACCCGACGATCTCGCCCGAGGCGATCGAGGCGATGAAGCGCGAGTTCGGCTACGGCAAGCCGCTCGTCGTGCGCTACCTCTCGTGGCTCGTGCGCGCGGCGCAGGGCGACCTCGGGCTCTCGGTCGCGCACCGGGTCGGCGTCTCGACGCTGATCGGGCAGAGGGTCGGCAACACGCTGCTGCTCTCGCTCTCGGCGATGCTCGTCACCTGGCTCGTCGCGGTTCCGCTCGGCGTGCTGGTCGCCGTCCGGCGAGGGCGTCCGAGCGACCGCCTGGTCTCGGGGCTCGCCTTCCTCGGCATGTCGGTGCCGAACTTCTTCCTCGCCTTCCTGCTGCTGCGGCTCGCGCTGCGCACGGGCTGGTTCCCGGTCGGCGGGACGGTGTCGATGGACCACGACCAGCTCTCGTTCGGGGGGCGCGTCCTCGACCGCCTGCACCACCTCGCGCTGCCCACGATCGTGCTCGCGACCAGCGGGCTCGCCGGGCTCGTGCGCCTCATGCGAGGTGCGATCCTCGACCTCGAGAAGGCCGACTTCGTCCGCACCGCGCGTGCGAAGGGCCTGCCCGAGCGGGTCGTGCTGTTCCGACACGTGCTGCGCAACGCGCTGAACCCCTTCGTCACGCTCGCCGGCTACGAGCTCGGCACGCTGCTCGGAGGAGCGGCGCTGGTCGAGAACGTGATGAACCTCCAGGGACTCGGCTCCCTCATGCTGCAGGCCGTGCTCGCCTCCGACGTCTAGCTGGTCATGGGCTCGGTGCTCATGGGCTCGATCC
>JAFMJW010000111.1 GCA_017853315.1 Alphaproteobacteria bacterium | reverse complement strand
CTCGAAGCCCTGAGCCCCCGCGCCCGGGCCGCCCGTCCAGCGGGCGGGCGGCCCGGGCGTTCCCCGCCCGAGATCGCCGTGTCGATCTCGCGCCGCATCTCCCCGGATCCCGTTGTCGGAGCCGGGGCAGCGGCGTAGGTCGATCTCATGGAAGGCGTTTTGCGCGCGTGCGGGCCGCACCGGTCCCCAACTCCGATCGCGGCCCTGCTCTCGCTGGTCGCGCTCGCCTCGCTGGTCGCCGCGCCACCCTCGCGCGCCCAGGGCGACCCGACCCGCTACGCGATCGGTTCGCCGGTCCTCCAGGACCTCTGGGTGGATCCCGTCTCCGGCAACGACTCGAACGGCGGCGCCTCGCGCGCCACGGCGCTGCGAACGGTGTCGGCCGCCTGGGGCCGGATCCCGATGTCGACGACGCTCTCGTCGACGGGCTACCGGATCCGTCTCGTCGCGGGAACCTATCCGGAGTCCGCCGTGCCGGTGTACTGGGAGTCGCGCTGGGGTACCGCGGCCCACCCGGTGATCGTCGAGGCCGCCGACGGACCCGGCACCGCGCGCCTGCCGTCGATGAACGTCTTCGACTGCCGCTACCTCTACCTGCTCGGTCTCCACGTCGAGGCCGCGGGTGGCGACGTGCTGCACTGCGAACTCTGCGACCACTTCCTCGTCCGCGACGCGACCGTGCGCGGGAGACCCCCCGCGACCTACGCCGTGCAGGAGACGGTCAAGATCAACCAGTCTCGGCACGTCTACGTCGAGGACAGCGACGTCTCGGGCGCCTGGGACAACGCGATCGACGCCGTCGCCGTGCAAGACGGCTGGTTCCGCGGCAACGTGGTCCACGACTCGGGCGACTGGTGCCTGTACCTGAAGGGCGGCTCCGCCTACTTCCGGGTCGAGGGCAACGAGTTCCACCACTGCGGAACGGGGGGCTTCACCGCCGGGCAGGGCACGGGCTTCGAGTACATGGTCTCGCCCTGGCTCCACTACGAGGCCTACGACGTCGCCTTCGTGAACAACGTGGTGCACGACGTCGAAGGCGCGGGCATGGGCGTGAACGGGGGCTACGACGTCCTGTTCGCCCACAACACGCTCTACCGGATCGGCTCGCGCAGCCACGTCTTCGAGGCAGTCTTCGGCGGCCGGTCCTGCGACGGGATCACCGCGACCTGCGAGGCCAACCGGCTCGCGGGCGGCTGGGGGAGCGCGTCGCTCGTCGTACCGATCCCCAACCGGCACGTCTACGTCTACTCGAACCTCTTCTACAATCCGCCGGGATTCCAGAGCCAGTGGCAGCACCTGACGATCGACGGACCGCAGGTGCCTCCCGCGGGCTCGAACGTCGCGAACCCGGCCCGCACCGACGACGATCTCCGGATCCGCGGCAACCTCGTCTGGAACGGCCCGACGGATCACTCGCTGGGCCTCGGCGAGTCGACCGGCTGCCGCGACTCGAACCCGACCTGCAACGCGGCGCAACTGCTCGCCGACAACTCGATCAACCAGGTCGAGCCGCAGCTCGTCGACCCCGAGCACGGCGACTTCAGGCCGGCGCCGGGCAGCAACCTCTTCGGCGTCGCGGCCTTCGCGATTCCCTCGTTCCCCGGCGGCGACCGCCCGTCGCCGCCGGCGTCTCCGGCAGGCGATCTCTCCATCGCGATCGGCTTCGACTGGGACGGCGTGGCGCGCTCGGGCACGGGGATTCCGGGCGCGTTCGCCGGCGTCGACTGCTCGTCCGCCGTGTGCGGCGACGGCACGCTCGCGCCCGGCTGCGAGGCCTGCGATGACGGCAACGCGACGAGCGGCGACGGCTGCGACGCGAACTGCACCGCCACCGCCTGCGGCAACGGCGTCGTCACCTCGGGCGAGGCCTGCGACGACGGCAACGCGACGAGCGGCGACGGCTGCGACGCGAACTGCACCGCCACCGCCTGCGGCAACGGCGTCGTCACCTCGGGCGAGGCCTGCGACGACGGCAACGCGACGAGCGGCGACGGCTGCGACGCGACCTGCGCGATCGACTGCCCCGCTCGGCCGAGGGCGGGCTGCCGTCGCCCCACGGCCGCAGGCAAGTCCGTGCTGGTGCTCACCGACTCGGCGGTCGACTCCCGCGACAAGCTCTCGTGGGCCTGGGGCGCGGGCGCGGCGACCACGCGAGAGGACTTCGGCCACCCGACGACGGCCGACGGCTCGCCCTACCGCTTCTGCGCATGGGACCGCGACGGCGGCACCGACCGACTCGTGCTGTCGCTGGGCGTGGCGCCGGGCGCCGACGCGGGAGGGGCCTGCGGGCAGCCGACGTGCTGGCGCGAGACTTCGCGCGGCTTCAAGTACGCGGCGGGCGCCGGACTCGACCCGGGCGGTCTCCTGCTGCTGAAGCTCGACGCGGGCACGGCGGGCCGCGCGAGGATCACCCTGAAGGCCTCGGGCACGCCGCTTGCGCTGCCGACGCTTCCGCTCGCGCAGGCGACGACGGTCACCGCGCAACTCTCGAGCGGGAGCGGGCCCTGCTGGGAGGCCGTCTACTCCGCCCCGGCACGGCTTTCGGACGCGGGCCGGTTCAAGGACCTCTCGGACTGAGCCAAAGACCGTCCCCCGGGAGGGGCGGGTCGCCTGCCCGGCGCGCGATCCCGGCAAGGCGCGGTCGCAAGTCCGACCGGAGGCCGGATCGGCCGGGCCGGTTCCGGACGAGCAGCCCCCTGCGGGGCCGACCCTCCCCGGCAAGGAGGCATCGGGCTTGGCGCTCGCCCGGAATCGTCTAGTGTCCCGCTTCATGAAGACGATCTTCGAGCCCGGAGCCTTTTTCGCCCTCACCTCCGTCGCAGCGGTGCTGCTCGTGATCGTCGCCTCGGCCGGAGCCAGCGAGACCTCCTCGCTCTTCGACCTGACGGCGACGAACATCGACGGCAAGCCGCAGGCGCTCTCGGCCTACAAGGGCGAGGTCGTGCTGGTCGTGAACACCGCCTCGGAGTGCGGCTTCACGCCGCAGTACGCGGGCCTCGAGAAGCTCTACGAGGAGTACAAGGGCAAGGGCTTCACGATCCTCGGCTTCCCGTCGAACGACTTCGGCGGACAGGAGCCCGGCACCGCGGCCGAGATCAAGAGCTTCTGCGAGAAGCGCTTCAAGGTCACCTTCCCGATGTTCGACAAGGTCGCGACCAAGGGCAGCTCGCAGTCGCCCGTGTACGCCTTCCTGACGAAGGACAAGGGCGAGCCGCGCTGGAACTTCCACAAGTACCTGGTCGGCAAGGACGGCAAGGTGATCGCCTCGTACCCGAGCAGCGTGGCGCCCGACAGCCGCGAGCTGCTCGGCGCGATCAACGAAGCGCTCGCGAACTGACCCGGGCGGCCGCGGCGCCTCCCGCCCCGACGGGCGGCCACCGCCGCGGCCGGGAACTTCGTCCGCCCGCAAGGCTGCGTTCCTTCAGGGGAATCGCCCGATGCAGCCTCGCTCCGCGTCGACTCCGATTGCGGCGAGTCGACGGGGAATGGTAGGTCGCCGCCTCCCATGGGATTCCTTTCCGCCGCTTCCTCCATCGTCCGCTACCACGCCCCCGTCCCCGCGAAGCTCGACCGCGACGCGATCTGCTCGGAGATCGACCGCCGCGCCTTCCGCGAGCACGACGAGGACGGGCTCCCTCGAGCCGAGAGCTTCGGCTGGGTGGCGATCCACGACCCTCTCGTGACGACCTTCGAGCCGCACGACGTGTTCCTCCAGCAATACCTCGTCCTGGGCTTCCGCCACGACCGGCGGGTCGCACCCGCCAAGCTCGTGATGCTCGAGCGGCGCCGGATGGAAGAGGAACGGCGGCGCGCGGACGGGGTCGAGCGCCTCGCACGCCCGGTCCGGCGCGAGATCAAGGACGAGGTGCTCTCGCGGCTGCTGATGCAGGCCCTGCCCTCGCCGAGCCTCTTCGAGTGCGCCTGGAACCTCGAGACGGGGACCCTCTGGTTCACGGGCAAGGCGCGCGCGGCGCGCGAGGCCTTCCAGTCGCTCTTCCACGAGACCTGCGGCGTCGTGCCGGCTCCCGTCATCCCCTGGCTCGCGGCCGAACGCGTCGGCCTGCCCGGGACGGTGGTCGACGCGGTCCGGCAGGTCGAGCCGAGCACGCTCTGGGTCGGCCGGGGCGATGCCGCGGCGGCCGCGGCCGGGGGTGCGTCGTGAACCAGGACTTCCTCGCGGTCGTCGAGACCAAGCGCTTCCTCGGGCGCGAGTTCCTCACCTGGCTCGCCTGGCGGCTCGAGGACGAAGGCGGGCGCATCCAGCTGGGCGACGACGTCGTCCAGCTGGCCCTGGGCGACCGCCTCGCGCTGCGCGAGCGCGCGGCCAACGGCGGGCGGATCACGCTGGTCGACCCGGGCGACATGCGCCCCGAGCTCGGAGCGGCGCTCCGCCGCGGCAAGCTGCTCGATCGCGCCCGCATCTCGGTCCAGCGCGGCGACCGCAAGTGGGAGCTCTCGCTCGACGGCGGGCTGCTCACCTACGACTCGCTGCGCTGCCCGCCGCTCGGCCCGCGCGATCCTGCGCCCGGCGACGACGCGCGCGCCCACTTCGAGAACGACTTCTTCCTCCGTCTCGCCGACGTCGAGGACGTGGTCGGCGTGCTCGACCGGCTGTTCAAGGCGTTCTGCGAGACGCGCGCCGCGAACTCGTGGGAGACCACGACGCTGCCGGCGATGCGCTCCTGGATCGCCGAACTCGCCTGAGGCGACCAGCGCGCACCGGTCCTCGCTGCGCTCCCGGGCGCGACGGGCGGGCCGGAAGGCCCGCGGCCCGACGCTCGAGGAGCCCGCGAGGGAAGGTCGCGCGCCAACCGGCGCGCAGCCATCCCGCCTTTACCGGCTTCGGCGCGCCGTGGTAGCCCCGGGGCCCATGAAGCGCCCCTTTCACGTCGTCGAGATCGCCCCGCCCCCCGGCACCGGCCGCACGCTGCCGCGACGCGAGTTCCTGCGGCTGCTCGGACTCGCGACCGGCGGGCTCGCCGCAGTCGCAGCCGCCCCCGCGGGCGCCGTCGCGCCGGCGGGCGCCGCGAACCCCTTCCCCGACGGCATCAAGTCCGGCGACCCGCGGCCGCGGCGCGCGACGATCTGGACGCGGATCGCCGCCCCTTCCGCCGACCCGGTCGACGTCGTCTGGTCGGTCGCGGAAGACGCGGGGATGTCGAACGTGGTGCGCGGCGGCACCGTGCAGGCGCTCGCCGAGCACGGCCACTCGATCACCGTCAAGGTGCAGGGCCTCGATCCCGACCGCTGGTACCACTACCGCTTCGAGGTCGCGGGCACGCCGAGCGTGACCGGGCGGCTGCGCACCGCACCCGGCGAGGCCTCGTCGCCCGCGCGGCTCCGCTACGCCTTCGCGAGCTGCCAGCAGCGCACGAAGAGCTTCTACGTCGCGCACCGTGCGATCGCGGAGGAGGGCGTCGACTTCCTGCTCCACCTCGGCGACTACGTCTACGTGAGCGACGGCGGAACGATCACGCTCGACGACTACCGCTCGGTGTGGCGCACCTTCCATTCGAATCCACTGCTCCAGGACATGCACGCGCAGGTGCCGCTCGTCGCCGTCTGGGACGACGGCGAGTTCTACAACGGCGTCGACCGCACCGGGGATCCCGTGCGCCTCGCGGCCGCGCGGCGCGCCTGGTTCGAGGCGATGCCGGTGCCCGCGAACGACGAGGACCGCACCTACCGGTCGCTGCGCTGGGGCACGCTCGCGGAGATGTTCCTGCTGGACACCCGCCAGTACCGCGACCCCGCGATTCCCTCGAACTCGAGCTTCGCCGGCCTCATCGACGCGAAGGACACGCTGCTGCCCCCCTGCGACCAGATGTTCGCACCCGGCCGGACGACCCTCGGCCAGGCCCAGCGCTCCTGGCTCAAGAAGGGACTCGCCGCGCGCGCGGCGACCTGGCCGATCATCGCGAGCAGCTACGACATGTCGCCCTGGAAGTTCGAGGACCGCGACACCCCCGCGCTCCGCGAGCAGGACCCCGGGCTCCAGCGCAACGGCGGGCTCTACGTGTCGAACGAGGCGTGGGACGACTACCAGTGGGAGCGGCGCAAGCTCATGAAGTTCATCGCGCGGCGCGGCGTCCCCAACGTGCTGGTGTCGAGCGCGCACACGCACTTCTACCGCGCGAGCGAGATCATGCCCGACTTCGACGACCCCACGTCGCCGGTCACTGCGCACGAGTTCAACACCGGGTCCCTCACCGCGGACCCCGACCCGCGCGAGATCGCCCCGGAGGACCTGCTCCACACGGCGGAAGCGATCTTCATGGGCGCGAACGCGCCGTACATGAAGCACGTCGACCTGCTGAACCAGGGCTACGCGGTCGTCGACGTGACGCCGGAGGAGGCGATCTGCGAGTTCCGCGTGATCGACACCTACGACGAGAGCGCGCAGCCGCGGACCTTCGGCCGCTTCCGCGTCCGGGCGGGCGTGCCGGGAATCGAGAAACTGCCCGACCCGGCGTGATCCGCGCGCGGACCCGCGTCCGCCGGACCGCCGTCAGTGGACCCGCCGCACCTCGGTCGCGAGCGGGGCGTGCAGCATCGCGAGCGCACCCGCCTCGTCGCCGGCCCGGTAGGGGCCGGGGAGCACGACCGACGCCATCATGAGGTCGAAGGTTCCGGCCTCGCGCAGCTTCGTCATGTGGAGCAGGCTGTAGCCGACCGATCGACCGCCGTCGCGCGGCTCGTCCGCGGGCGGCGTCGCGGCTTCCGCGACGGCGGTCCCCGGGGACTCGTTCTCCGCGTCCTTCCCGTCCTTCGCCTCCCGCGCGACTCCCGGGTCCTCGCCGGTCGGGCGGACGACCGCGCCTCGCACGATCCCCCACTGCTTCCACAGGTCGGGGATCTCGAAGGCGTGCAGCATCGTGCCGGCGTCGCTGCTGTAGACCCACCAGTCGTGGTCGTCCGAGGTGCGCATCACCGGGCCGTCGCCCGCGAGGCTCACGCCGCCCGGGTTCG
Source organism: Alphaproteobacteria bacterium (assembly GCA_017853315.1). GTDB lineage: Bacteria > Desulfobacterota > Binatia > UBA12015 > UBA12015 > REEB422. The sequence goes on along the minus strand of JAFMJW010000111.1, from coordinate 4,242 downwards.
CCGCGTCGAAGTAGCGCGCGGGACGGCCCCCGACCGGGGCCAGGTCCATCACGGTCTCGAAGCGGAAGTCGCGCAGCGTCTTCACCATGAGCCAGGGGAAGCTCACCTTGCTCGGGGTCAGGTACGCGGTCGGGTAGTGGTAGGTGTAGGCGATGCCGCTCGGCAGGTCGGGGAACATGGGACCCATGTCGACCGACAGCCGCGCACGGCGCACCGCGCGGACCGGCCCCTCGCGCACGCCGTCGATCTCGACGATCGAGTTCTGCTCGGTGAAGTTCAGCGTGACGTTCGACAGCAGCAGGTCGAAGGTCGGACTGCCGATCATGTGCGTCTGCCGCAGCAGGTTCGAGCCCGCGCCCCCGGCGGCCGGGCCGACGCTCATGCCGGTGAAGTAGTTTCGGCCGCGGGCGTACTCGACCGCGTAGGCGTTCGACCGCGCCAGCCGGCCGTCGTCGTCGAAGGTGACGTAGGGGTCGCTCCGGCCGGGCGGCGGCGGCTCGCGGTACTCCAGCAGGTAGGCCCACGCCTGCCTCGCGCCCGAGGGCTCCGCGACGCGGATCTCGAGAGCGCCGTCGCAGGCAGTCTCGGCGCAGGGGTCTCCCGTCGCTCGGTCGCCGGCGTCCTTCGCCATGAAGACGAGTTCGTCGTTGTCGTCGAGCGCGAAGGCCTCGGGGCCCGGCACGACCAAGTCGTCGCGGCGGTCGCGCTGGTCGAACTGGAACGGCATCGCGACCGGCTTGCCGTGGTCGAAGCGAACGAGCCGCAGGTGCGAGGTCTCCCGCGTCGCGAGCGTCGCGAGCGAGCGGCCCGTGAGCACGACCGGGTCGTGAACTCGCGAGAGCGTCCGACGCGACGGGTCCCCGGCATCGCCCGCCGACGGCTCCGTGAGCGGCCCCGCCGGCGCGTCGATCCCGGGCCGCCGCGTCGACGTCCGCGCAGAGGCCTCGACCGGTGGCGCCGCCGTCGCGAGGACGAAGGCGCACGAGGCGGCGGCGAGGAGGCGGTGGCGGGTCACGTCCGACGCCTACACGGGTGGGCGAAGTCCGGACAAGCCCCCTCGCCCACGGCTCCCCGGCGGAAGCCTTCTCCCGCGGCGCTCGGTCGTGGTATTCGGGTGGCGGCGCCATGGACCCGCAACTCCTTCCCCGGCACCTGCGGGACGTCCCCGACGACCTGCGCGACCTCGTGCTCGCGGTCCGGGATCCCGCGGCGGGCTTCTTCGGGCCCGGCTCGCGGAGCTGGCGCCACCTGCGCGAGAACACGATCCAGCTCGCCGGGCCGGCGGCCGCGCTCATGCAGGTCGCCCACCCGATGGTCGCGCGCGGCGTCGCCGAGCACAGCAACTTCCGCGGCGACCCGATCGGGCGACTGCAGCGGACCTTCGTCGCGGTGCACCGGATCGTGTTCGGGCCGGTCGACAAGGCGCTCGAGGCGGCGCTGGGCACGCGGCGCATCCACGAGCGCGTCCGCGGTTCGCTCGCCTCCGACGCCGGCCCCGCCTGGCAGGCGGGCTCGCCCTACCACGCGAACCGCGGCGACCTCCTCCTCTGGGTGCACGCGACGCTGGTCGACGGCGCGATCGACGCGAACGAGCGCTTCGTCGGCCCGATGCCGGTCGACGAGCGGCGGGCGCTCTACGAGGAGATGAAGATCTCCGGTCGCCTGTTCGGCGTCGCCGCGGAGGATCTCCCGCCCACCTGGGACGACTTCCGGGACTGGTACCGGCACCAGGTCGACCACGTGCTCTTCGTGACCGACGAGGCGCGCGAGATCGCCGACGCGATCGTCTGGCGCGCGGGCTGGTACCGGGCCGCGGCACCGCTCATCCTGCTGCTCGCGTCGGGGCTCCTGCCGCCGGTCGTCCGCGAGCAGTTCCGCCTGCCGTGGAACGGCGTGATGGAGATCGCGCTCGGCGAGCTCCAGAAGCGCTGGCGCCAGGCGCGCTACGTGATGCCGCCGGGCCTGCTCTACCGCCGCGCCTACCTGCGCGGGCTCTCGCGCACCGGGGCCTCCCTGCCCCACGTCCCCGGCCGACCGCTCGACCCGCTCTGGCCGGGCTCGCCCGCCTGAACGCGCCCGGCCCGTCTCACTTCGCCGCGGCCGCCACGGGGGGCACCGCGCGGCGGCGCGCAGCCGGGCGTCGCGAGAGCCGTGCGAGCAGGCGCGCGGGCTCGATGCGCAGCGTGTCCCGGAGGAACACCGTCGTGAAGTACTCCAGCAGGTCGCGCTTTCGGGGATGCGCGAGGAAGATCCGCACGACGCGGCGCGGGTCGAGGTAGAAGCGCAGGTAGCCGTTTCGGCGCATGCGGGCGAAGCGCCCGTCGGGAATCGCGCTCAGGTTCACGACCGGGCGGAAGAAGAAGCCGCTGCCGACGATCGCGGCTGCCTCCGCACCTCGCTCGGCGACGATCTGCTCGTGCATCTCGGTGCCGGCGAACGGCGTCGTCACGAAGAAGTAGGCGGTGTGGAGCTTGCTCCGGCAGGCGAAGTCGATCGTCGCCTGCATCTCCGGTTCCGTCTCGCCGGGAAAGCCGACCATGAAGAAGCCCGAGACGAGGACGCGCCTGCGGGAAAAGACGTCGATCACCGGCAGGACCTTGTCGAAGCGCAGGTGCTTGCGGATCTGCTTCTGGAGGCGGGGCACCGCCGTCTCGATCGCGATCGCGACGTATTCCAGGCCGGCATCCGCCATGCGCTCGGCCTGCTCCGGCGTCATGCGGTCGGCGCGGATGCCGTTGGGACACGCGAAGGTCACGTCGGGGCGGGCGACGAAGCCCTTGCAGATCTCGAGCATGCGCTCGGCGTCGAAGTTGAAGATGTCGTCGGTCACGTCGAACGAGTGGACGTCCCAGCGCTCGCGGAGCTCGTCGACCATGCGCAGGACCCAGGCCGGTCCGTGCGCGCGGAAGCTCTTGCCCTGGATGTCGTGGCAGTAGGTGCAGCGGTAGGGACAGCCGCGACTCGTCGTGATCGGCATGTAGCGGCGCTTGCCCGACTGCGACATGCCGCGGCGGTGCGAGTAGGCCTCGACGTCGGTCAGGTCGAAGGCGGGCATCGGCAGCGAGTCCAGGTCCTCGATCGCCGGTCGCGGCGCGTTGTGGCGCACGCGGCCGTCGGGCCCGCGCAGGGCGAGCCCGGGGACGTCCTGCCAGGGCTCGTCCCGGACGACCCGGCGCAGCACGTCCTCGAGCGTGAGCTCGCCTTCGCCGATCACCGCCGCGTCGATCGCGTCGTTCGCGACCGTGTCCTCCGGGTCCGCGCTCGGGTGCGGGCCGCCCGCGAGCACGACCGCGCCCGGCCGCACCGCGCGGGCGACGCGGGCCAGCCGGTGCATGCTCCGAAACTCCGCGGTCAGCGCGGTGAGCCCGATCACGTCGGCGGGGAATTCCGAGAGCGCGGCGCGCAGGGCCTGCTCCGGGTCGTCTTCCAGGTAAGCGTCGAGACAACGGACGTCCCAGCCGAGGCCGCGCGCGACGGCGCCGAGAACCAGGGGCGCCTGCGCGGGTCCCGACGCCTCGCCGCGATCGTCCTCGATGCGCGCGCGCACGAAGAGGAGCCGCGGCGCGCCGGGCGCCGCGAGGGATGGATCGCCGAGAAGGGACACGACGGCCGGAGGTTATCAAGATTCACTTGCGCGGGGAAAGGCGATTTCGGCGCCGGGATCGAGCCCGTCGGTCCCGCCTCCGGGCCGGGGCGACGGCGTCGAGCCGGTTCGCCGACGCCCTCCGCGACCGATCGTCGGGCGCAGCCGCAGCGCGCCGCGGCGAACGATTCGGCCGTTCCGCGCACCCGGCGGCCCTGCCCGGAGAACGCGCATTGAACCCCCCGGGAGGGTGGGATAGCGCTCGCCCCATGTCGGTCGCGCGGATGGCGTGGCGCTCGATCCTGCGGGGAGTCGCGAACCTCTGCCCGTCGGACGCGGCTCGCGCCTCGATCTACCGCGCCTACGGGGTGCGGGTCGGGCGCGACGTGTTCATCGGGGCCGACGTGCTCTTCGACCGTCTCCACCCCGAGTGCATCGAGATCGGCGACCGCACGGCGATCGGCACGCGGACGATCGTCATGGCGCACCAGCTCGTCCCGACGCCGACCGCGCTCGGCCGGCTCTATCCGTACGAGCGCTTCGAGACCGTGATCGAACACGACGTCTGGATCATGCCCGGCGTCATCGTCGCGCCGGGCGTCCGGATCGGCCACCACTCGGTGATCGCGACCGGGGCCGTCGTGCACGACGACGTGCCG
>JAFMJW010000398.1 GCA_017853315.1 Alphaproteobacteria bacterium | reverse complement strand
TCGGCACCGCCCGCTCCTCAACCCGCGGCCGCGCGGCCGAGCCGCCCGAAGAGACCCGGGCCGCACAGCGAGCCGCGGGCCGGGATGCCCGCGAACTCGTCGCCGGTCGCGAAGACCTCGCCGACCGCGTCCCGCAGCGCCTCGCCCTCGCCGCCCACGATCACGAGCCGCTCCGAGACGTAGCTCGGAAGCGTGCTGGGCGGCTTGACCTCGGCCCAGCCCGTGTCGCGCGCGACGAGCGTCCCGACCGGGCGCCCGTCCGCGGTCGAGACCGCGATCGCGGACGCCGCGGTGAAGGAGATCGCCGCGTGGGCCGCACCCTGCCCGTCCACGATCGGGCCGGGGAACGGGGCGAGGCCCGCGCCCGCGACCGGGTTCGAGACGATGCCCGACTGCGCGCGCATCAGGAGCTCGATCGAGTCGCCCGCCGCGCCGGCGCCGGACGAGCCGTCGAGCGCGACCACCCGGAGCGGCACCGTGGCGGTCTCGAAGCAGAGCCCCGGCGTGAACTCGAGGTCGGGCAGGAGACGCCGGGCGAGCGGGTCGGTGGCGACGCCGCAGGCAGGGTCGGACGAAAGCGAGAGGTCGGCGACCTCGACGCGCACGCACTCGGTCGCGCGCGAGACGGGAGCGCCGCCCGAGTCGCCGCAGGCGGCAGCGACCGCGAGCGCGATCGTGCCGAGCGCGGCGCCGACGCCGGAGGACTTCGCGAGATCCCGCGCCGCGCGCGCGCGGCGCCGCGGCGTCCCGGCGACGGCGAATCGACCCCTTGCCAAGACCCGCCTCTCAGGCGAGGCGCGCCTGGGCCGCGTCCTCGAAGCTCTTGTCGTCGACGAAGACGTGGCGCGAGCCGGTCATCATGTCGCGCAGGCAGCGCTGGACGCGGCTCGGGTTGCGCAGCCCCGAGCTGCCGGCGTTGCGGTAGGCGAACAGCACCGCCTCCTCGGCGACCCGGGTGACCCAGCTGGTCGCCGCCCGCGTGTCGTCGAGCACCGCCTTCCCGAGCGGGTTGCCGCGCGAGACGTGGTCGAACGCGCGGCCGAAGGAGTCGTGCGCGAGCAGCTCGGCCGCGCGCATCGCCTGGCGGTGCACGCCGAGCTCGCGCTGGAAGACCTGCTGGTCCTTCAGCATCGTCTGGCCGAGCCGCATGCGTCCGCCCTTCGCGACGCTCTCGACCTCGTCGAGGGCGCGCGAGCCCACCCCGATCGCCCATCCCGCGTGGCCGAGCCCGGCGAGCGCGATCGGCCCCAGGTGAAAGAGCGGGCCGCCCGTTTGCACCTCCGCGTGGAGCAGCGGGAAGGTCCAGCCCGCCTCGACGTGCTGCTCGGGCACGACGTAGTCGAAGCTCCCGGTGCCGCGCAGCCCGAGCGTGTCCCAGTTGCCGCGGATCTCGACCGTGTCGCGCGGCACGTAGTAGCAGAGCATCGCCGGGAAGCCGGTCTCGTCGGGCGGCGCCATCTGGCCGTCGTGGAACTCGAACGCGCCCCCGCCGAAGTGGGTCGCGTGCGCGCAGCCGCTTCCGAACCCGTAGGTGCCGCTCACCCGGAAGCGGTCGCCCTCCTTGTGGGCCTGCCCGCCGAGCGGCGCGTACATCCCGGCGGAGCAGCCGCGCGGGTTGCCGCGCACCATCTCGGCCCCGGCCCCGGGCGCGAGGAACGCGACGTAGGCCGTCGAGCTCGCGTTCGCCATCAGGCTCCAGCCCACCGAGCCGTCGGCCCACGAGAGGTCCGCGAACACGTCGAGGATCGTGTCGGTGTCGGCTTCGGTCCCGCCGAGGTCGCGCGGCACCATCAGGTGGAAGAGATCGGCCGCGGCGAACGCCTCGACCAGCGGCTCGCTCAGCGTGAGGGCCTGGTCGGTGCGCTCGGCTTCCGCCTCGACGAGGGGGCGGAGAGCGCGGGCGATGGCGCGCGGGTCGCGGGCGTCGGCTGCGGGAACCGTGTCGAGCATGGCGGGAGCATCGCGGCACGGCTCGCGCGTTGCAAGCGCCTTCCCGATGCCGATGGGCGGGGCGACCGTGCGGGGACACGACTCCGGGCACCACCGGCCCGCGACGACGGCTCTCTCAGCCCTCGGACCAGCCGCCGAGGGGAAGGTCGTCGGACGTCCTTCGCCTCCGGTTCGATCCCGCGACCATCTCGAAGCGGAAGAGCCTGCACTCGATCGGGCCGTTCCAGAGCGGCACGCGGCGACTCGCCTCGAGGCGCATCGCCGTCGGCAGCTTCGGGTCGGGCGAGAGCACCCACGCCGTCCAGCCGACGAAGCCTCGCTTCCAGTGCGCGGCGAGTGCCGGCACGAACCCGTCGGCGGCGGCTCCCTGCGCGCCGCGCGGCGCCATGCGCTCGCCGTAGGGCGGATTCGTCACGATCGTGCCGCGGGCGGCCGGCGCGGGCCGCCCGGTCGCGTGGGCGACCGCGAACTCGATCGCCTCGCCGACGCCCGCCCGCGACGCGTTCTCGCGCGCCGCCGCGACCGCGCCGCGCGCGACGTCCGAGGCGAAGACCGGCGCGAG
>JAFMJW010000397.1 GCA_017853315.1 Alphaproteobacteria bacterium | reverse complement strand
TGGCCGAGGCGAACAACGCCTTCGCGCACTACCGCTGGTGATCGGAAGGTAGGCTTCGACCATGCCACGCTCCCACCCGCTCGAGCGGACTCGCAACATCGGCATCATGGCCCACATCGATGCCGGCAAGACCACGACCACCGAGCGCATCCTCTTCTACACCGGGGTGAACTACAAGATCGGCGAAGTGCACGAAGGCACCGCGACGATGGACTGGATGGTCCAGGAGCAGGAGCGCGGCATCACGATCACGTCGGCCGCCACGACCTGCAATTGGGGCGACACCCGCATCAACATCATCGACACGCCCGGACACGTCGACTTCACGATGGAAGTCGAGCGCTCGCTGCGCGTCCTCGACGGCGCGGTCGCGTTGTTCGACTCGGTCGCGGGCGTCGAGCCGCAGTCCGAGACGGTGTGGCGCCAGGCCGACAAGTACGGCGTGCCGCGCATCGCCTTCGTGAACAAGATGGACCGCATCGGCGCGAACTTCGACCGCAGCGTCGACATGATGCGCGACCGCCTGCGGGCCAACGCGGTGCCGATCCACGTCCCGATCGGCGCCGAGGACGTCTACGTCGGGCTCGTCGACCTGGTGAAGATGCAGGCGCTCGTGTGGGACGACGACTCGCTCGGGGCGCGTTTCACCGCCGGCCCGATCCCCGACGAGCTGAAGGAGGCGGCCGAGGCCGCCCGCGAGAAGCTCGTCGAGGCCGTCGCCGACTGCGACGAGGCCCTCATGGAGAAGTACCTCGAGGGCAAGGAGATCTCCCCCGACGAGCTCCGCGCCGGTCTCCGCACCGGTACGCTCGCGGCGAAGATCGTCCCCGTCCTCTGCGGAAGCGCCTTCAAGAACAAGGGCGTTCAGCCGCTGCTCGACGCGGTCCGCGACTTCCTGCCGTCTCCGCTCGACAAGCCCCCGGTCGAGGGCGTGGACCCCGACGGCAAGGCCGAGGTCCGCAAGCCCGCCGACGACGCCCCGTTCAGCGCGCTCGCCTTCAAGATCATGACCGACCCGTTCGTCGGCGCGCTCACGTTCTTCCGCGTGTACTCCGGCAAGATGGAGTCGGGCTCCTACGTGATGAACTCGTCGCGCGGCCGCAAGGAGCGCGTCGGCCGCCTGCTGAAGATGCACGCGAACAAGCGCGAGGAGATCAGCGAGGTCTACGCGGGCGACATCGCGGCGGCCGTCGGCCTGCGCGACACGCGCACCGGCGACACGCTGTGCGACGACGACAAGCCGGTGATCCTCGAGTCGATCGAGTTTCCCGACCCGGTCATCGACATCGCGATCGAGCCCAAGACGAAGGCCGACCAGGAGAAGCTCGCGACCTCGCTCGCGAAGCTCGCGACCGAGGATCCGTCGTTCCGCGTCCGCTCGGACAAGGAGACCGGCCAGACGATCATCGCCGGCATGGGCGAGCTCCACCTCGAGATCATCGTCGACCGGCTGCTCCGCGAGTTCAAGGTCGACGCGAACGTCGGCAAGCCGCAGGTCGCGTTCCGCGAGACGGTCCGCAAGACGGTCAACAACGAGCACAAGTTCGTCCGCCAGACCGGCGGCCGCGGCCAGTACGGCCACGTGCTGCTGCGGATCGAGCCGCGCGAGCCCGGGACCGGCTTCGAGTTCAAGGACGAGGTGAAGGGCGGCACCGTTCCGCGCGAGTACATCCCGGCGGTCGAGAAGGGCGTCCGCGAGGCCCTCGATTCGGGCGTGCTCGCCGGCTACCCGGTCGTCGACGTCGCCGTCGCCCTCTACGACGGGTCCTACCACGAGGTGGACTCCTCCGAGATGGCGTTCAAGATCGCGGCCTCGATCTGCTTCAAGGAGGCCTGCCAGAAGGCTTCGCCGGTCATCCTCGAGCCGATCATGGGAGTCGAGGTCGTCGTGCCCGAGGAGTTCATGGGCGACGTGATCGGCAACCTGAGCGGCCGCCGCGGCAAGATCCAGGGCATGGAGCCGCGCGGCGGAGCGCAGGTGATCGCAGCCGAGGTGCCGCTCAAGGAGATGTTCGGGTACGCGACCGAGCTCCGGTCGATGACCCAGGGACGCGCCACCTACACCATGCAGTTCGCGCACTACGAGCCGGTGCCGGCCGCGATCTCGCAGGAGATCGCCGCCAAGGCCGTCGGAGCCTGACGGAGCCGGCCGGGAGAACCGGAAGATCCCGGAAACGGGAGAAGGACAACGAGGGCCGGGGCGGATCCCGGCGCACGGGGAGAGATTCCAATGGCGAAGGCAAAGTTCGAGCGCACCAAGCCGCACGTGAACGTCGGCACGATCGGCCACATCGACCACGGCAAGACCACGCTGACCGCGGCGATCACGAAGGTCCAGGCGTCGAAGAAGCTCGGCGAGTACATCGCCTTCGACAGGATCGACAAGGCGCCCGAGGAGCGCGAGCGCGGCATCACGATCGCGACCGCGCACGTCGAGTACGAGACGCCGAAGCGCCACTACGCGCACGTCGACTGCCCCGGCCACGCCGACTACATCAAGAACATGATCACCGGCGC
>JAFMJW010000396.1 GCA_017853315.1 Alphaproteobacteria bacterium | reverse complement strand
TCGACGAGTACTCGAAGCTCTTCGACCCGCTCGAGAAGGTATGAAGCGCCGCGCCCTTCTCGAGATCCACCGCGACGACCACAAGTACGACGCCCTGGGGCAGATCTTCCTCGGCGCGATCGAAGGCGAAGAGATCCTGGCGCTGCTGCGTCGGTATCTCGGTCCTGCAGCCTCGCTGCACAGGGTCGAGCTCGACGACGACGTCCTGCGGGTCGAGGCCGACCTGCGGGAATTTCCCGAGGAGAGCAGCAACCTCGTCGAGGTCGGCCGTTCGATGCTCCGCAAGGGGCTCGGCCGCTCCGCGATCGGCGCCCTCGAAGAGGCGCTCCGGCTCGCACCGCTCAACGCCGAGGCCCTGAAGACGATCGGCCGCTGGCACTACCGGCGGCGAGAGAGGGAAGCCGCGCGGCGCTACCTCGTCCGGGCGCGGGAATCCGACCCGGGCGACTACGAGATCCTGCGCCTGCTCGCCGAGATCGCGATCCACGAGGACCGCAGGCTCGAGGCGCGGGGCTACCTGGAGCGGGTGCTCCGTGCGAGACCCGGGGACCAGCGGGCACGGGCGGCTCTTGCGAGGTTGCGGCCCTCCGAACCCGGAGCCTCGTCGGGCGATGCGCCGCGGTCCGGCATCGAGAGCGAGTCCTTCGACGAGGCCGACGTCATCCTGCTCGAAGACGAAGGCGAGCCGGAGGACGCGAAGAGCTGAAGCGGCCACCGGGGCGCTTCGGGAAAAGGGCTCTCCAGCAAGGGGTTCTGCGGAGCCTATTTGACATAATCAATCTTATCGGACATTGGTGACCCCGGGTTTTGGGCGGCTGGGGCGACCTCGTCCGGAGCGCAGTCGGCGCGTCGGGCCGCGTTGGGCTCTTCGCACAGGGTCGGATCGGGAGCCCTCGAAACTTCCGGATCCGCTCCTCGATCAGCGACCGCCCCCGGTCGCCGACCCGCTCGTGAGCCACCGCCGCATCTTCACCGGGCTCACGTTCCCGGGGAACCGGCGAAAGGCTTCGGAAAGCCTCTCGCCATAGGCGCGCGCGAGGCCGTCGACCCGTGCCCGGCGATTCTCTCCCGGGGCCTCCAGCGGGGCCTCGATCCAGGTGACGATGCGGCCATCGTCCTCGACGCGCGAGAAGACCGGCGTCGGGCGGACCCCGCCGGCGAGCGCGATCTCGGCGAAGCCGCGCGACACGCTCGACGCGCGCCCGAGGACGGTCGTCTCGAGGTTGTCCGTGGCCCGCTCCGACGCGAGATCGCCCGCCAGGAAGACCACGCCTCCCCCCCGAAGGGTCGCGACCGCCTTCGCCGCGGCGGCGTACCCGGGAACCTGTTCCAGGTCCTGGAGGTCGAGCAAGGGATGCTCGAGAGACGCCCGGAGCCTTGGGCTCTTCGACGAGCGGATGATCGTGAGGATCGGGACGCCGAGACGCGACAGTGCGAGCGGCGCGAGGAGCCCTCCGCCGAAGTGCGTCGCGAGCAGGAGAACCCCGCCCGACCGCAGCACGGGCTCCACGCCGTCCTCGAGCGGCAGCCACCGCCGCTGGGCCGCCGGCGAAAGGCTCGCGTAGGCACCCCGGACCCGATGGATCAGGCTCGCCATCGTGCGCTGACGCCGCGCGGAGTCGATCTCGCGAGGATCCTCGACGCCGATCGCGGCGAGAAAGCGGTCGAGGAGATCGTGCTCCTCCCCGAGCACCCGCCGCCGGAGCGGCCCGGCCGACGCGAGTCTCGGCAGCGCCCGCAGGAACGCGTCGAAGGAGGCGCCGACGACGGGCGCACCCAGGCCGCGACCCGACGCGCCACCGCTCACGGAAGGGGCGTTCAGGCCTGCCCTCTCCGGCCGAGCAGCCACCAGGCGGTCGGTCCGACGACGGCCCCGATCGCGAGCCCGACGCCGAGCGCGCCGACCACCGCGCGATCACTCCCGATCACCAGCACGGCGACCAGCAGCGAGGGAATGGACGTCGCGAGCGCGGAGAGGATCGCGATCCCGAGCGCGTTCAGGGTCCGCGGAGCCCCGGGGCCCCCCTCGACGGGTGCAGAGCCGCGGTTCATGAAGTCGCACGCCAGGGGTCGGCGTCGATCGAGGCAACGAGCCGCAAGCCGATCGCTCCCCTCGGACGGCCTCCGCGCGGGGATCTTCCCCGCGAAGGTGCCGTTCCCTACTCCGGCCCCCCCGGTTGCACCTGGATCTGCGGCAGGTTCATCGCCGGCTTCTTCTCCTCGGCGGGCGGCGTTCCGCCGAGGGCCAGGATGCGGGCCCGCGCGTAGTCGCGCACCGTGCCCTCCGGCTCGTCCGTCAGGTAGCGCAGCAGCGTCTCGATCGCCTTGTCCTTCGCGCCCGAGGCCTCCTGCGCGCGGGCGAGCGCGACGAGCGCCTCGCCGTGCGCCGGGCCGTCCATCCCGACGGCACGCGTCGCCTCGGCGACCGCCTGGTCGTGCTGCCCCTGCGTCGAGAGGGCGGTCGACAGGTTCACCCGCGCGAGCTGCTCCATCGCGACGTCCGCGACCGGGTTCGCGAGGA
>JAFMJW010000395.1 GCA_017853315.1 Alphaproteobacteria bacterium | reverse complement strand
TCCGTCTTCGGCTCGGCGACGAGCGCGTCCTGGAAGCCCGAGCCGTCGTTCCACCTCAGCGTGACCGAAAAGCGATTCGACAGCAGGCAGATGCGCGTCGCCGAAGGCGTGCAGAGTCCGCCGCCCCCGGTGGCGGTCGGTCCCGGTGTCGCGGTCGGAGCCGGCGTGGCCGTCGGCGCCCCGGTCGCGAGCACCTGCTGCCACCACGTGCCCCAGCGGTCGTCGTTCACCCCGGTCCCGACGCTCGTCGCCGCGTACTCCTGGATCGTCCAGAAGGTGGTGTCGTCGACCGGGTCGACGACGGTCGCGCTGTAGTCGCCCCAGCGGTTTCGGCTGCCGCTGAAGGTCTTGAAGTAGCTGTCCTCGCCGGGCTTGGAGACCTCGACCGCACGCATCGTGCCGGCGGGATCGGCGGCGACCCGCCCCGTGCGGACGGCCTCCGCGAACCTGCCCGCGTCCGAGCGCGTGAATCCGAGCAGAGCATCGCCCGCCGAGTTCGCCGCGATCGACGGGTAGAAGTGATGGACGCCGCTGCCGCCGTCGATCACCCCGGACTGGACGACGGGTGCCGCGGCGGAGGCCGGGGCGATCTCGTACCAGAACACCGCCGTGCGGTTGGTCGGGCCGCTCGCCGGGAGCCATCCGGAGTGGGTGACCCAGAGCCGCGAGCCGCGCAGCATCGGCATCGACGAGATCCTCGTGTCGCCGGTGTCGATGCGACGACACTTGCCGCCGCCGGTGCAGTCGTCGGACGTGGCGCAGGCAACGCCCGGGTTGGTGCCGCCGCTGCAGGTGGAGGGGAGGCCGGACTGCGAGGCATCGAGCCCCGAGTACGAAAAGCCGTTCGGCAGGGCGAAGAACCCGGGGAGGCCCGCCGTCGAGCCCGCGGTCGGGGACCACAGCGGATCGGTCGCCGTCCCGGTGAGTTCGGAGAGCCTCATGAAGCGGGAGGCCCCGGACGGATAGGGGCCGTCGAGCAGGAAGAGCTTCTGCTGTCCGGCATCGACCGTGATCGCGGGCTGGAAGGTGAAACCGCCGAAGCCGCTCGGTTCGTCGAAGCCCGTCGCGAACACGTCGACCGTGGAGGAGCCGGTGGCGACGAGGGTCGGCTTGTCGATCACCCAGAGCTTCGCGCCAACGAACAGGTCGTCGTCGACGCCGAACATGTTGTTCGTGATGACGATCCACTTCGAGTTCGTCGCGAGCCCGGGAAAGTCCGCCCACGTGAGACCAGTCGCATCGGCGTCGAGCGAGAAGAAGTCCCAGGCCCCGGTCGGGTCGCTTCCCCGGCTCATCGCGAGCCAGATCGCCGAGGAAGCCGTGCCTCCCTCGGCGTCGCTCACGAGGAACCAGCGGGAGGAAAGGCGGTCGTAGATCACCCGCGGGTCGAAGGCGTTGCCGACCAGGCTGCCCGCACTCCAGAACGCCTCGAGCCCGACCGTGGAGAGCGCCGCCCCGGACTTCGTCTGGATGCGCACCTGCGTGTTGAGCGCCGTCACGAGGTGCGAGGGGCCGGCCGCGCCGCAGGTGTCCGGCGGAATGCTGGTGTTGGCGTCGGGCAGCGCGACGAAACCCGCGCCGGGCACGAGCGCGGCGCTCGGCGGCGGAGCCAGCACCGGGGAGGCGTCCGATCCAGCGTCGACCTCCGTCCCGGTACCCGGCCCCGCCGACGGCGTGCCGCTCGGTGCGAGCAACCCGGGAGGAATCTCTCGCACCGGCAAGGGCGGATGCTCGATCACGCGCTGCTCGGGGCCTGCGAGCCCGGTCGGTCCACGCGACCGGCCGTCGCGTTCGACGATCTCCGACCAGGTCGCCGTCCCCACGTGTTCGAGCGGGGACTCTCCCGCGGGTCGCAGGGGGCCCGCCGTCGGAGCGGGGCCGCTCGCGGATGCGCCGAGGGCGTCCGTGGCGCCTCCCATCCAGGCCGAGAGCAGGAGGGCGAGCGCCGGAGCGCGGCAGAAGGTGCGATTCATCTTGATCTCCTCTTCGTGTGGTCGACGGGATCGGTCGTGGCGCGCGGCGGATGGAACCCGCCATCGACCGACTGCAGTCTTCGACTGACACAGGCGCTGCGGCGATCAAAGTGCCCGGGGGAGGTTCGAGGCACGGACGCCGTCGGACGGCCTCCGTCTCGCCTCTCCCCGGCCGCTCCGTGCATCGCTTGCGCGGTCGTCCCGGCACGCCCTACAAGTCGGCTTCGGCAACGACCGCGCGGGTCGTTCGACGCCTTCGCCACCAGGTCGCCGATCGATCCCCAGTCTCCCGCCCGCCCTCCCGGAGCCCCGCCATGTCCGACGAATCCGAACGCGACGAACGAGCCATCTCCTCGATGCGTGCGCTGGTCGGCAAGCCGATCGGCCCGATCCAGGTTGCACCCGACCCGGTGAACCTGCCGATGATCCGGCACTGGGCCGCGGCGCTGGAGGACCACGACCCGGTCTACGTCGACCCGGAGTTCGCGGCGCGAACCCGCTTCGGCGGGATCGTGGCCCCGCCGCTCATGCTGCAGACCTGGACGATGCCGACGCCGAAGATCTCGGGCATCG
>JAFMJW010000394.1 GCA_017853315.1 Alphaproteobacteria bacterium | reverse complement strand
TTCACGACGTCGCCTTCCTCCATGAGCCGGTGGAGCGCCTCGATCTCCATGTAGGTGGAGAGACCGACCAGGTCGTCGACGACGCCCGCCACGACCACCTCGCGGCGCGGCTTCTCGCCCTCGCGCACGTCCGCGACCACCGTGTCGCCCTCGGCGACCCGCAGGCGCTCGGCGAGCCGGCGGGTGAGCAACAGTCCCGACTCGGGAAGCCGGACGACGCGCAGGCGGTCGTCGAGCAGGCGGCGGAGCGAGGCCCCCGCCGGGACGCCCAGGATCGTCGTCCGGTACGAACGGTGGCCGGCGCGAAGCTCGACGGCGACCGCCCGGTAGCCCTCGGCCTCCTCGACCCCGGGCACGCGCGCGAGTTCGCGGATCGCGCGCGTCGTGGTCGGCTCGCGAAACGCGACCGCGAGCGCGCCGCGCTCGGCGAGCGAGAACTGCACCGTCATCACGTGGTCGAGCGCGTCCTTCCAGCAGAGCCCGAGGACGACGATGCCGAGCGCGGCGGCGATGCCCGCCACGGCGAGCAAGAAGCGCAGCGGCCGGCCCGCCACCTGCCGCAGCAGCATGCGCGCGCGGGGTGAGAGCCCCCGGGCGAGGCCGAGGCGCTCGAGCAGGCCGTGCCGGTAGCTGCGCGGCGCGGGCGGCCGCATCGCGTCGGCCGGGGAGAGTCGCGCCACGCTCCGCAGCGCCGCCGCCGCCCCGAACGTGCCCGCGACGAGGCTCGTCGCCGCCGCGAGCAGCGGAATCGCGGGTGCGAGCCGGAACTCGAGCAGCGGGAAGTGGAAGAAGGCTCCGTACTGCCGGGTCATCCAGCGGCCGAACCAGGTGCCGAGCAGGGTCCCCAGGGCGGATCCCGCGAGCACGACGATCGCGACCATCGCCAGGTAGTGCGCGGCGATCGGGCCGTCGCTCCAGCCGAGCGCCTTCAGCGTCGCGATCTGCTGGCGCTGCGACGCGACGATGCGACCGACGACGACGTTCAGCAGGAAGGCGGCGACGCCGAGGAAGATCGGCGGGATCGTCGTCGCCATCGCGCGCTGCTCGGCGATCTCGTCCGCGAGAAAGCGCCACGACGGCTGCTCGGAGCGCCCGTGCGCTCCGCGCCCGCCCCACGGGTCGAGCAGCCGGTCGACCTCGGCGACGACCTCGGCGGCCCGCGCGCCCGGCGCGAGCCTCGCCGAGACGTCGTTGAAGGTGCCGTCCGCGTCGAAGGCGGCGGCGAGCGCGGGGCGCGCGATCCAGACCACCGCGAAGCTCTGGTCGTCCGGCAGCGGCGAGTCGCCGCGGATCGCGAACACGTACTCCGGCGAGAGCGCGATGCCGGCGATCCCGAGCACCTCGCGCCGGCCGTTCAGCACCGCCTCCAGCCGGTCGCCGGGGCCGAGGCCGTGGGCGTCGGCGAAGCCCTCGCCGAGCAGCACCTCGTCGCGCCGGGCCGGGTCGGGCAGGCGCCCGCGACGCAGGTGCACCCGGTTCAGCAGCGGCTCGCCCGAGTCGGGAAGCGAGATCATCCGGGCGGTCGCGGGCACCTCCTGGCCGGGGACGCGCACCGTCACGTCGAAGACGAGCCGGGTCTCCGCCGCGGCCACCCCCGGGATCTCGCGCAGCCGCGCGAGCAGCGGGTCGGGGGCGCGCTCCAGCGAGGAGAACACGTCGGCGAGCCCGTAGGCTTCCGCGAAGCGGTCGCGCGTGGCCGCGAGCGAGTCGCGGGTGCCGAGCGAGCCCACGAAGGTCGCGATGCCGCAGGCGACGACCAGCGCGATCGTCGCGACCTGGGTGCGGGCGAGCGAGAGGTCGCGCAGCAGTTTCCGGTCCAGCGCCCTCACCAGGAGATCTCCGCCGGCGACAGGCGCCGCGGGTTGCGCTCGTCGGAGACGATGCGGCCGTCGGCGAGGCGCAGCACCCGGTCGGCCATCCCGGCGATCGCGGCGTTGTGCGTGATCACGATCGTCGTCGTGCCGAGCTCGCGGTGGATCCGCTCGATCACCTCGAGCACCACCTTGCCGGTCGGGTAGTCGAGCGCCCCGGTCGGCTCGTCGCAGAGCAGGACGTCGGGCCGCTTCGCGATCGCCCGCGCCATCGCGACGCGCTGCTGCTCCCCGCCCGACATCTGGGAGGGGAAGTGGTCGAGGCGGGCGCCGAGGCCGACGAGCGAGAGCGCTTCCGCCGGGTCCATCGGGTTCTCCGCGATCTCGGTCACGAGCTCGACGTTCTCGCGCGCGGTGAGGCTCGGGATCAGGTTGTAGAACTGGAAGACGAACCCGACGTGCTCGCGCCGGAAGCGCGTGAGCTCGCGCTCGCCCACCCGGGCGAGATCGTGGTCGAGGAAGCGCACCTCTCCCTCGGTCGGCGTGTCGAGGCCGCCCAGGACGTTCAGCAGCGTCGACTTGCCGCTGCCCGACGCGCCGAGCAGGACGACGAACTCGGAGCGGCGCACCGCGAGGTCGACGCCGCGCAGGGCGAGCACCTCGACCTCGCCGAGGAGGTAGCGCTTGACCAGGCCGCGGGCCTCGAGGACGACCTCGACTCCCGCGCCTGCCTCGTCGTCCG
>JAFMJW010000393.1 GCA_017853315.1 Alphaproteobacteria bacterium | reverse complement strand
CGTCGGCGTCGGGATCGGCGTCGCGGTGGGCGCCGGCGGGACCGGGCGGAACGTCCGCACCGCGCGCGCGCGGAATGCAGCTCCCTTGTTCACGTGGCTCGTCGAGCCGTCGTAGAAGCTCATGGTCCACGCGTCGGGAGGAAGCCCTTCGAAAGTGGACGACGTCCAGTACGGGTTCGAGGCCGTGCAGCTGCACTCGACCACGGTGCATCCGATCGAGCAGACGTAGTTGAAGACTTGGGGAACCGAGGGGTCGATGCGGCCGACGTCCTCGATCGTCTCGAGCTCGAACTTGGTCGGGATGCGCCAGTCGCAGAAGCCGCCGAAGCAGGGAGCCGAGTTCAGGACGGCGAGAAAGTCCGTGAAGGCCGTGCCGTCGGCGACGACGCTCCCGCCGGTCGACCACGTCCACGAGGCGTCGCGATCGTGGACGCCGCCCGCCCGGTCCTTCTTCTCCCACATGAGCCCGGTGCGCTGGTCCTTCACCCAGCCGAGGCCGTTGTCGACGTAGGAGCGCTCGAGACCCGCCGTGGTGTCGCCCGCGGCGCCATAGGGCACGTTCTGGCCGGTGCGCAGCGGCATGGCCTTGGCGGCCTCCGCGCGCAGCGGCGCGAGCAGCGCCGCGGCGAGTGCCGCGGCCGCGAGAATCCGTCGATTCGGCGCCATCTCCACCCTCCTCCTCCGTCGACCGTCCACCGCCGGCGACCTACCACGGCAGCGGGCACGCGGGAAGGCGTGGATTCGACCGGGGCAGGCGGCGACCCGGGAGCCCCTTGCGGCAGGCGGCGTGGCGGTGAAGGATCCGGCGTGGCGATCGAGTCGATTCCCGCCCGCCGCGTGCAGCTCGCGACCGACGTTCCCGTGGACCCGGTCGCGGCGGCCGCGGCCCTGGCCGCCCGCGCCGCCCGGGTGGCCGCCGCCGGCGAGTCGGCGCGACGCCTCGACCCCGGGCTCGCCTCCGCGATGGCCGAGGCCGGCCTGTTCCGCCTGCTCGTGCCCCGTGCACTGGGCGGCCTCGAGAGCGAACCGGCCGTCATGGTCGACGCGCTCGCCGAGATCGCCCGGGGCGACGGCGCGGCCGGCTGGTGCGCGATGATCGCCTCGACGACCGCGGTGCTCTCCGGGTGGCTCCCCGAGAACGAGGCGCGCGCGATCTTCGCCGACCCGGCGTCGGTCACCGGCGGCGTCTTCCACCCGCGCGGCCGGGCGATCGCCTGCGACGGCGGCTTCCGCGTGAGCGGGCGGTGGACCTTCGCGAGCGGCTGCGAGCACTGCACCTGGCTGCTCGGCGGCGCGCTCGTGTTCGACGCGCCCGACGCCGCGCGCCCGCGGCTGCGCCCCGACGGCGTGCCCGACGCGCGCCTGTTCTTCTTCCCGGCGGGCGACGTGCGCATCCACGACACGTGGTCGACCTCGGGGATGCGCGGCACGGGCTCCCACGACATCGAGGTGAACGATCTCTTCGTGCCGGCGGGACGCGCAGCCTGGCCCGCCGACCCGGCCCTGCGGCGCGAGGCTCTCTACCGCTTCCCGGTCTTCGGGTTGCTCGCGCTCGGCATCGCCGGCGTGGCGCTCGGGATCGCGCGCGGCGCGATCGACGACGTCGCGGCGCTCGCCTGCGAGAAGGTTCCGACCGGCGGGCGCCGGCGCCTCGCCGAGCGCTCGGCGATCCAGGCCGACGTCGCCCGCGCGGAGGCCGCCGTCGCGGGCGCGCGGGCGCACGTGCACGACGCGATCGGCTCCGCCTGGGAGAAGGCTCGCCGCGGCGACGACCTCGGACTGCGCGACCGCGCGCTCCTGCGGCTCGCCGCGACCGACGCCGTGCGACGCGCGGCCGAGGCGGTCGACCTCGCGTACGAGGCGGGCGGCGGCAGCTCGATCCACGACGCGAGCCCGCTCTCGCGCCGCTTCCGCGACGTCCACGTCGCGACCCAGCACGTCATGGTCGCGAAGCCGACCTACGAGGTCGCCGGCCGGGTCCTGCTCGGGCTCGACCCCGGGGGCGAGCTCCTGTGAGCGAGACGGGGCCCTCGCCCGACCTCGACCCGGCGCGATTCCGCGCGCTCCGGATCGAGCGGGCAGGTGAACTGCTCCGGGTCGAGATCGCGCACCCGTCGAGCCCGATGAACGCGGTCGACGACCTGCTCCACGGAGAGCTCGCGGCGCTGTTCCGCGGGCTGCGGCGCGAGACCGCGGCGCGCGCCGTGCTCCTCACCGGCCGCGGGCGCGCCTTCAGCGCGGGCGGCGACTTCGCCTGGTTCCCCGAGCTGCAGGATCCCGAGCGCATGGAGGCGCTGCGGCGCGACGCGAAACAGATGATCTGGGACCTGCTCGACGTCGAGCTGCCGATCGTCGCCGCCCTGAACGGACCCGCGGTCGGGCTCGGCGCCTCGATCGCGCTGCTCTGCGACGTCGTGTTCGCGGCCGACGGCGCGACGATCGCCGACCCGCACGTGCGCGTCGGGCTCGTCGCGGGCGACGGCGGGGCCGCGATCTGGCCGCTCGCGCTCGGCCCGGCGCGGGCGAAGCAGTACCTGCTGACCGGCGACCCGCTGGACGCGCGCGAGGCGGAGCGGA
>JAFMJW010000110.1 GCA_017853315.1 Alphaproteobacteria bacterium | reverse complement strand
GCGGCGGCGAGATCTGGATGGTCACGCGCTCGGTGCCCGTCTTCCAGGGCAACCGCATCGTCGCCGTCGCGACGACCGACGTCCCCGTCCGTCCCCCGAGGGACTGACCCGCCGCCTCACCCGACCAGCCCGAGAAACGTCAGGATCGCACGGTTCAATCGGATCACGTCGCCGTCCGAGAGGCGACCGATTCGCCGATCGAGTTTCGACTTCGGGACCGTGGTGGTCTTGTCGACCATGAGGCGGGAGGCCTTCTCGAGGCCGTTTTCCTCGCTCGGCTCGACTTCGACCCGAAAGAGGGGGGCTTCCGCCGGGTCGCTCGTGAAGGCGCAGATCGAGATGGAGGGCGTCGAGTCGAATCGATCGTCCTGAACGATCACGACGGGACGGGGTTTGCCGGCGTAGTCCCTGCCGCCCGCGGCGATCCAGATCTCGCCGCGCTTCACGAGTCGTCGGCGGAGAGGGCGTCGATGAAGGCCTGGTCGTCGGCTGCGTACCGACTCGAGCCCACGAGCCCGGACTGCCGGGCGGCCTCCGCCGCGAACCTCGGGGTCCGGGTGTCGGGAACCCAGACCTGGATGGGGCGGAGCCCCTGCGCGCGCAGGCGTTCCCTGTGAGCGCGGACCTTCTCCCGAGAGGCGGCGAGTGCCTTCGTTCGCGACTTCGGCTTTGCGGACGGCATCGAGAACTCCCCGGGTTCCCCAGGTTACATGTAACTACGCCGGTCCGTCCGCTGACGCAAGCCCGCCTCAGATCGGCAGGTCCCCCGTGGCCGCGCGCGTGCTGCCGCCGCGCGTCCACGCCGCGATCGTGCGCTGCGCGATCCGCATCTGGTGGATCTCGTCGGCCCCGTCGGCGAAACGCGCCCAGCGCGCGTGCTGGTACATGTGGGCGAGCGGCGTGTCGGTCGAGTAGCCGAGCGCGCCGTGGACCTGGATCGAGCGGTCGATGATCCGGTTCAGGGCGTTGGCGACGAAGTGCTTCGCCATCGAGACCTCGGAGACGAAGTCGAGCTTCCTGTCGATCCGGTAGGCCGCGTGCAGCACCATGAGCTTCGCCTGGTAGAGCTCCATCGTCGAGTCGGCGATCATCCACTGGATGCCCTGCTTCTCGGCGAGCAGCGAGCCGTGCGAGAAGCGCTCGAGCGAGCGGGCGACCATCATGTCGAGCGCGGTCTCGGCCTGTGCGATCCACCGCATGCAGTGCGCGAGCCGCGCGGGGCCGAGCCGGTACTGCCCGAGGCGGTGCCCCTGGCCGCGGCCGCCCAGCATGTTCTTGCCGGGGATGCGGAGCTTCTCGATGCGGATCTCCGAGTGGCCGGTGCCGCCGTGCATGGTCTCGACCTCGCGCACCCGGTTCCAGCCGGGAGAGGGAAGGTCGACGATGAAGCCGGTGTTCGCCGCCTGCGGCACGTCCGGCCGGTCCTCGGTGCGCGCGATCAGGATCGCGAAGCTCGCGCGCCGGGCGTTCGAGATGAACCACTTGTGGCCGTCGACCACCCAGTCGTCGCCGTCCTCGACGGCGCGGGTGCGGATGAGCGTCGGGTCGGAACCCGCGACCTCCGGCTCGGTCATCGCGAAGCAGCTCATGGCGACGCCGTCGCACAGCGGCCGGAGGTACTTCTCCTTCTGCTCCGGCGTGCCCCAGTGGAGCAGCGTGTGCATGTTGCCCTCGTCGGGGGCCTGGCAGTTCAGCACCCACGGGCCGTAGTAGGACTTCGCGGCCTCCGCCTGCACCATCGCGAGGTCGACGTGGCCGAGGCCCATGCCGCCCCACTCGGCGGGCATGTGCGGCAGCCAGAGGCCTGCGGCGCGCGCCTCCTGGCGCATGCCGATCAGGATCTTCAGGTACTCGCCGCGCTCGATCTCGTCGCGGTCGCCGATCTTCGTCTCGCCCGGCTTGACCACGGTCTGGATGAAGTCGCGCACCCGCAGGCGCAGGTCCTCGAGTTCGGGGCTCAGCGTGAAGTCGATCGCCATGTCGTGTCGCTCCTCGAAGGTCGGGGGCCGCCCCGGCGGGGCCGGCGGCCGATGGGCTCCACCTACCACGGGCCGTGGCCCGGATCCCGCGGTCGGGCCATCGCGCCGTGGCGGAGCCGCTCGATTGAATCCGCTCCTCGAACCTGATCTCATCGTTGCGCTTCGCGCCCCCCGACGGGAGCGCGCATCCGCGGAGGGGGACGGCATGCACACGACACTCGGACGATCGGCTCGCAGGGCCGCGGCGATCCTCGCGATCGCCTCGCTCGCGTCCCCCCTCGCGGGCTGCAGCACGCTGAAGGGCTGGGGCTTCGGCCGCGGAGCGGCGCTCGGCGCGCTCGGCGGCGGCGTCGCGGGTTTCGCGACCACCGTCGCCGTCAGCCCGGCCAACGGCGGCGGCGAGACCGCCATCGTGCTCGGCTCGACGGTGGGCGGCGTCCTGCTGGGCGGCCTCGTCGGTCACTTCCTCTTCGACCCGCCACCGGGTGCGCCGGCCGCCCCCGAGCCGCCGCCCTCCAAGCCCGCGCTGCCGGCCGGCGTCACGATCGAGTAGTCGTCCGGGCGATTCCGCGCGGGAGCAGGCGTCGTCGCCGCTCCCGCCCGCGGCCCTTCCCGCGCCGCGTTCGCGTGCGCGGCGGTCGGCGTCCCGGGGGCGACCGCCGCGAGAGCCGTACGGTCGCCCGGCTTCGTCAGCCGCGCTCGCCGAAGACCGGCGCGAAGCCGCCGCCCGGCGTCCGGAAGTTGGTCGTCTGGCCCTGCCAGAGCCGCGCCGCCACCAGCTCGACGCGGCCTTCCCAGGCCCAGTTGCGCAGGTCGAGCTTGAGCGGCACGAGCTCGCCGCCGCGGTCGATCGTGCGCTCGCTCGGCGGAACGAGCTGCTGGGCGACGTAGCCGCCCGCGAGGATCGACTCGAAGACGCCGCGCGTGAGCTTGTCGCCCCGGTACGCGGCGCGGCTGCCGAAGCCCGCGAACGGCTTGAAGAACCAGCGCTTGCGTTCGCTCCACCAGCGCGCGCCGTCCGCGGAGTCGACCTCGCGCGTCGGCGGCACCGCGCGCAGCAGCGTCGCGATCGTCGCCTCGTCGGCGCCGAGCTCCCGCAGCGCGGACTCGTCGGAGAGGACGACGAGGTTGCGCTTGTCGGCCCAGAGCGCGTGCGCGCGGGGATGCGGCGTGAGCACCGCGTGGCCGGGCTCGTAGGCCGCGCGCAGCGCCGCGTGCGAGGGGTCGGAGAGGTCGAAGTCGGTGAGCCGGTTGTAGACCAGGTCGACGGCACGCCCGCCGAGCCGGAGCTCGCCCTGCTCGTGGACGAGTTCGCCCGGGTCGGCAATCTCGGCCTCGATGCCTTCGGCTCGCAGCAGGGCCCGGTAGAGCAGGAATTCGGGGTGGAGATACTGCCGCGGCGGGTCGTCGTCGACGATCGCCACCCGTGCGAGCGGGCGGTCGCCGCGGGCCGCGCGGTGCTCGGCGCGGAACATCCCGACGACGTCGCGCTCGATCGCGCGTGCGGCGAGGCGTGCCGTCTCCGACGACGTTCCTTCGTGCTCCATCCCCGGCCACGCGGGCACGAACGCGCCGCCGACCAGGCTCGCGACCTCCTCGCAGCAGGCGAGTCCCGCCGCGGCGAGCGCGGTCGCGAGCAGGAGCCCGCCGGGGTTCGTGTTGATCTCGATCAGCTTCGGTCCGTCGTCGGCGACGTGGAAGTCGTAGCCGAGGAATCCGCCGCGCGGCCCGAGGTCGACGCGCGCGATCGCGGGCGCCCGCGCGAGCGCGATCTCGGCCCAGCCGGGCAGCGCCACGACGCGCTCGACGGCGGCGACGACGTCGCGCATGTGCGCCGCCTGCTCGCGGCTCACGAACACCGCCGCGTCGGAGAACAGGTGGGGCTGGTGCTCGTGGATCGAGGCGAGCAGCCCGGCCGTGCCCGCGCCTTCTTCGAGCGCCGAGCGCAGCCGCGACGGGTCGACCGCGACGCAGCGACACCAGCGGTTCAGGTCGGCGAGGTCGACGCCCTCGTGGCCGGGGCCCGCGCTCACGCGCCGACCAGCGGGCCGCTCGGCGGGATGCGCCGCAGCATCATCGTCTGGGTCGCGAAGGCGACCAGCCGGCGCTCGTCGTCCCAGATCTCGACGTCGGCGGACGCGAAGCCCGCGCGCGCGTGGCGCGCGTGCACGGCGGTCAGCAGCCACGGCGAACGCGTGTCCTCCAGGAAGTGCACGGTCAGGTCGAGGCTCGGCGCGTGGAAGGGAGCGTGGCCCGGGCCGAGCTTCTGGTGGAGTGCGGGCGGCATGGTGTCCGCGATGGGCGGCAGCGCGAGCGGGTCGAGGAGGCCGCCGGGCAGCGTCTGCGGGACCAGGTAGCGGAACCAGCGCGCGATGCGCGCCTCGCCCGGCGTCCAGTCGGAGCCCCACCATGCGTGTCCCTGCGCGAGGCGCGTGTCGAAGTTCTGGAAGAAGGCGGGGCGGTGCTCGAGATCGATGCCCGCGAGTCGCTCCATCGGCGGGGCGTCGGCCGGGCCGGGGACGTCGGGCGGCGCGCTGTCGAGCAGGTGCACGCCGTCGCGGTCGCGGCCGAAAGTCGCGCTCACCTCGAGCCCGGGGCCGGGGACCTTGGTCGAGGAGAGCTGCGCGCGTACCTGCGCGGCGGCCTTGCCGTGGCGCAGGACCTCGACCCGGATCTCGAGCGGGCCGGCCGGTACCGGCGAGCAGAAGTGGGTGTTCGCGGAGACCGGCCGGAAGTCGGGATCGCCGAGTTCCGCGCGCATCGCGCGCATCGCGACCGTCATGAGGACGCCTCCCGAGGGCGTGCGGAAGTCCCAGGCCGGGGAGAGGTGGGCGGTGAACCAGCCCGGCGCGCTTTCGAGCCGCGTGACGGCCGTGTCGCGAGCGAGATCCGACGGTTCCATGCGCCGGCACCCTAGCATGCGCGCCGGGTCGTTCCCCCGCCGCCCGCGCTCCGGCGGCCGCGCGAGAGGTCCGCCCCGGCGCACCCGCACCCGCTCAGGGCTTCGGGATGCGCAGCGTCTTGCTGATCATCGCGGTCCCGCTCGCCGCGAACAGGAGGACGAGCGGGTGGAAGCTGCCGCCCAGGATCCGCCAGCGGCCGAACGGCAGCCGGACGCCGACCAGGTCGAACCAGGTGAGCACGGCGAGAAGTGCGACCAGGATCACGCTCGTCGGGATCGGCGTGCCTTCGTAGAAGCGGACCTTGCCGGAGTCGTCGGCCATCTCCTCGGCGGTCACGTTGTAGCGGGCGAGCCGCGACAGCCCGCAGCTCACGAAATAGACCAGCACGACCGCGTCCCAGGCTCCCCGCAGTCCGACCGCGAACGCGAGCACCGCGGGGGCCACCCCGAACGAGATCAGGTCGGCGAGCGAGTCGAGCTCGCGGCCGAGCGGGGAGGAAAGGTGGCGCCACCGCGCGACCCGCCCGTCGAGGAAGTCGAACACCATCGCGACCAGCGGCAGGGCGAACGCGATCCAGAGGATGCGCCGGTCGTGCGTGTCCATGTACTGCAGCGTCGCGAGCACCGCCCCCATGCCGGCGAAGCCGTTCGCGAGCGTGATCAGGTCCGCGAGCGAGAAGTCGCGGATCATCGAGAAGTGGCGCCGGCGCGGCATGGCGGGGGAGGGCGTCGCTCAGCGGGGGGCGATCGCCCGCAGCATCTGCTCGGTCATCTCGAAGGGCGCGCCGGTCGGCAGGTTCACGAGCGCCGAGCCCACCCCGGCCTCGGCCCACTCGGCGAGCTTGTCGCGGCAGTAGTCGGGCGGACCGCAGATCGCGATCCGGTCGATCAGCTCGTCGCTCACGGCGGCGGCCGCCTTCTTGCGGTCGCCCTCGTCGTAGAGCTTCTTCACGAGGTTCGCGTTCTCCTCGTAGCCGTAGCGGCAGAACATCGCGTGGTAGTAGACGCCCATGCCCCCGATGTAGAACGACACGGTCGGCTTGATCATCGAGCGCGCCATCGCGCGGTCCTCGAGCGGGATCACCGCGACGAAGGGCGCGGTCTCGATCTTCGACGCGTCGCGGCCGGCCTGCGCCGCTCCCTCGCGCAGCAGCGCGATGCCGTCGGAGAGCTTGTCGTAGGGCCAGAAGGTCGGCACCCAGCCGTCGGCCATGCGACCCACCTCCCGGATCGCCTGCTCCTGCAGCGACGCGACGTAGACCGGGATGTCGGTGCGAAACGGCTTCATTTCGAGCTTGAAGTGGCGCGCGTCGAAGAGCGTCGACATCTCGGGCGAGAGCCGGTCGCCGCGCCAGAGGGCGCGCAGGATCCCGATCGTCTCGCGGAGCCGCGTGAGCGGCTTCTTGTAGGGCATGCCGTGGAGGTTCTCGACCACGTTCTTGCCGCTCGTCCCGAGTCCCAGGATCGCGCGGCCGCCCGAGATCTCGTCGAGGGTCGCGGCGCTCATCGCGAGCAGGGCCGCCGAGCGGGAGAAGACGTTCGCGATGCCGGTCGCGAGCTTCAGCTGCCTGGTCGCGAGCGCGATCTCGGTGAGCAGCTGGAACTGCTCGTAGCCCCAGGCCTCGGGGATCCAGACCGAGTCGTAGCCCAACTCGTCGGCCAGGCGGGCCGACTTCAGGACCACCTGGCGGTCGTACTGCTTCCAGAACGGGACGATGCCGAGCTTCGGCTGCATGCGAATTCCTCCTCCCGGGGACTCTGCACGACGGGCCCGCCGGGTACAACGCCGGCCCGCCCGGGGCGGACCGCTTGCCGGCCCCGCCCCGGCGGTGCCAAGGAGTTTCCCGTGGCGGGCACGGCGCATCCGTCGGTCGAGGAACACCTCGGCCGCATCGCGCGCGACGGCTTCACGATCGTCGAGGACGCGATCGAGCCCGACCTGCTGGACTCGCTGCACGACGACCTGCTCCGGCTCGAGCGCGAGCTCCGGGTCCGGCCCGCGCGCAACGACTTCGAGGGGCGCCACACGGTCCGGATCTACAACCTGCTCGTCCAGGGCAAGCTCTACGAGCGCATCCCGGTCCACGAGCGGGTGCTGCCGATCGTCGAGGGCGTGCTCGACCCGGGCTGCCTCGTCTCCTCGCTGTCCTCGATCGCGATCCTGCCCGGCGAGACCGCGCAGCCGATCCACGCCGACGACCAGGTGATGCCGCTGCCGAAGCCGCACGTCGCGACGGTCTGCAACTCGATGTGGGCACTCACCGACTTCACCGAGGAGAACGGCGCGACCCGCGTCGTCCCGGGCTCTCACCTGGCCGACGACTCGCCGGTCTACGGCCGTCACTACGACAGCATCCCGGCCGAGATGAAGCGCGGCAGCGTGCTCGTCTGGCACGGCAGCCTCTGGCACGGCGGAGGCGCCAACCGCACCGACCGCCGCCGCGTCGGCGTCGCGATGAACTACTGCGCGGGCTGGGTCCGCCAGCAGGAGAACCAGCAGCTCGGCATCCCGCGCGAGATCGCGCGAGGCTTCTCGCCGCGGCTGCGCGAACTGGTCGGCTGGGGCGTCTACCGGATGCTGATCGGCCACGTGAACAAGCGGAGCCCCGTCGAACTCCTCGACGGCCCCGGGGCGGGGGCCGACGGGCGGCTCGTCTGGGACCTCGACACCGGCTCGAAGCGCCTGCGCGACCGCGGCTGACGGGCCCGGGCCGGGGCCGAGCGGCCGGCGTGCGGCTCGTCGGCCGCCCGCGACCGCGGCGATCCCGCCCGGCGGCCCGCGACGCGCCGGCGACCTCCCTGCCCCGGGCGCGCGCCATCGGGTGAACTACCGATTGACGGTGTCGCCCCCGCTCCCCATCATTCGGGGCAGACAGGGGGCGGGCGCGTCTCGCGCGGGTCCCCCCGGAAGGAAGAGGAAGTGACCAGATCCGACGTTTCGAAGTTCCGCTCCGGCAACCCGGTGCTCACCGCGGACACGTTCCGCGACCTGCACGCGGGCTCCGCCTCCGACGTGATGACGACCCGGGGCGTGGTCGACAAGACCGCGCTCTCGCTCGGGATCGTCGTCCTCGCGGCCGCGTGGGCCTGGAACCAGGCCGCGGTGAACCCCGGGCTCGCGAACACGCTTTCGCTGGTCGGCGCGATCGGCGGCTTCGTGCTCGCGATCGCGACGAGTTTCCGTCGCGAGTGGGCGCCGGTCACGACGCCGATGTACGCCGCCTTCGAGGGGCTGCTCCTGGGCGCGATCTCCCGCGTCTTCGACGCCCGCTGGCCGGGGATCGTCCCGCAGGCCGTGTTCCTCACCTTCGCGACCCTGGGCGCGATGCTCGCCCTCTACCGCTCGGGCACGATCAAGGTGACCGACGGCTTCCGCGCCGGCATCTTCGCCGCGACCGGCGGCATCATGCTCTTCTACCTGGTCGCCTTCGTCATGAGTATCTTCGGCCAGGGCGTGCCGCTCCTGCACTCGGCGTCGCCGCTGGGCATCGCCTTCAGCCTGCTCGTGACCGGGGTCGCGGCGCTGAACCTGGTGCTCGACTTCGACCTGATCGAGAGCGGCGTGCGTGCCGGCGCCCCGCGCGAGATGGAGTGGTACGGCGCTTTCGCGCTGCTGGTCACGCTGGTCTGGCTCTACCTGGAGATGCTGCGGCTGCTCGCGAAGCTCCAGGATCGCGACTGAGACCCGGGCGATGCCGCCGGAGCCGCCGTCCACGCGGACGGGCGCCCGGCGGCGTCGCGCCGGCCCTGCTGTCGCGCGGCTCGCGCGGCGCGCGACGGGGCCGGGCCGGGATCCGTTCGTCGCTCAGCGCGCGAGGTTCGGCGGGGGCGGCGGAACGGGGTTCCGCGACCGGAACTGCTCGCGGAGCAGATCCTCCATCCGGTCGCGCTTCTGCTCGCGCGTGAGCGAGCGGTCGCGCAGGATCGAGCGGCGCTCGTCGCGCAGTCGCTCCACCCGCTGGCGCCACTCGGCGCGCCGCGGGTCCGACGGCGTCGGTCGCGGCCGCCTGGGTCGGTCGATCCCGCGCCGCGCGCCCGTGCCGCCCGCGCCGGCCGAGTCCGGCCGCGCTGCGGCCGCCGGGGTCGCAGCGGCCACCGGAGCGACGGTCGCCGCGGGGCCGTGCGCCGCGATGCCGGCACCGTCGCCGAGCGGGGCCCAGGTCGGCGCGGCCGTCGGGACGGCGTCGACCCGCGCATTCGGCGCGGCGGTCGGGGCGACGGCCGACGGCCGCGGACGCTCTCCCTCGGGCGTGCGCATCGCGAGCCAGAGCCCGCCGCCCAGGAGGGCCGCGGCGACGAGCCCGATCGCGACCGCCGTACTCGTCCGGGCGTCGGCGAGCGGCTCGGGGTAATCCTTCGCGTGATCCCACGAGGGGCGAACGGAATCGGTCCCGTCGTCGCTGCCCTCGCGGGAGCGGCCGCGCGCCGGCTCCGCGGCCGGCGGAGTCGTTCCCGGCTCGCCGTCCGGCTTGCGTCCCCTGCCCGGTCCGCTCGCGTCTCCCTCGGCCATCGTTCGCGTCTTCCTTCTCCGGAGAACCGGACGACCGCGTTGCCCGCGGTCGCGACCGGGAGCGCCGCTCCCGACGAGAGCCGCGTACCACGCCCGCCTGCGGCGGTGAAGCCGCATTCCGGCCCTCGCCCGGGAGCCGTGCGCACGCCGCGCCTTTGGGATAGGTCTCGCGCGATGCAGGCGACGGTCGCCGACCTGGTCCGGGCGATGGAGGCGATCGCCCCGCTGCGGCACGCCGCCTCCTGGGACAACGTCGGGCTCCTGCTCGGCGATGCCGAGCGTCCGCTCCGGTCCGTCCTGCTCGCGATCGACCTGACCGCCGCCGTGGCCGCGGAGGCCCGGGCGACGAACGCGGGCGCCGTGGTCGCCTACCACCCGCCGATCTTCCGGCCGCGCAAGTCGCTCACCGCGGCCGACCCGCAGGGCCGCGTGCTGCTCGCGCTCGCCGAGGCCGGCATCGCCGTGCACAGCCCGCACACCGCGCTCGACGCGGCCCCCGGCGGTCTCGCCGACTGGCTCGTCGCCGGTCTCGGCGAGGGCACGACGGCGCCGATCGAGCCCGCCTCCGACCTGCCGGCCGGCGAGGCCGTGAAGATCGTCACGATGGTGCCCGAGGACTCGCTCGAGGCGCTCCGCGAGGCGATGGCGCGCGCGGGCGCGGGGAGGATCGGCGAGTACGACCTCTGCTCCTTCGAATTGCGCGGCGAGGGAACCTTTCGCGGCAGCGACGCGAGCAACCCGGCCGTCGGTCGCCGCGGCCTGCTCGAGCGAGTGCCGGAGGTGCGGCTCGAGATGGTGTGCGGTCGCGACTCGCTCGCGGCGGCGCTCTCGGCGCTGCGCGGCGCGCACCCCTACGAGGAGCCGCCGATCGAGGTCCACGGGCTCGAGGCCCGTCCGCGCGTCGACGCGGGAGTGGGGCGCGTGCTCCACCTCGCCCGACCGGCCCGGCTCGGCGACGTGGTCGAGCGCATGAAGCGACGGCTCGGCGTGGAGCGGGTGCTGCTCGCGGCTCCCCGCGGGCTCGACGCGGAGGTGCGCGCGATCGGCGCGTGTCCCGGCGCGGGAGGCGAGCTCTTCGGGGCAGCCCGCGCGATGGGAGCCGACCTCTACCTGACCGGCGAGATGCGCCACCACGACGTGCTCGCCGCCTCGGAGGCCGGGTGTGCGCTCGTGCTCGCGGGGCACACCAACACCGAGCGCCCCTTCCTGCCGGAGCTCGCCGCTCGGCTCCGCACGACGCTCGACGGCGTCGCCGTCTCCGTATCCGAGTCGGACCGTTGGCCGCTTCGCGTCGCCTGACGGCTCCCTCCGGCGCGGGCGCCGGGTGCGCCCGGGGCCTCGCGTGATCGGGCGCGACGCATCGGCGCCGCTTCGGGTCGGCGTCCTCCGAGTCGTGGTCGCCGCGCTCGCGCTGGCGGCGGCGCTCGCCTGGCTCGCGGCCCCGGCGTCGTTCCTGCCCGACGCGCTCGGGCTGCCGGACCGCCACGGCCCGCTCGCGCTGGCCGGGGAGGCCCTGGTGCTGGCGATCGGGCTGCGGTGGCTGCGGCACTCGGGCGACCCGCCGCCGCTCGTCCCGCCGCAGAGCGCGGCCGAGCGTCGTCGCGCGCGCGCCGAGCTCGCGCGACGACGGGTCGAGGAGAGCGCCCAGGAGGCCTGGGAGCCGGCGTGGGATCCGCACCGTGTGCTCGGCATCGACAAGACGGCGACGATCGAGGAGATCACGCGCGCCTACCGCGAGAAGATGAAGCTCTACGACCCCGGGCGCGTGGCCGAGATGCGCGAGGACCTCCAGCGCCTCGCGCACGAGCGCGTGCTCGAGATCCGTCGCGCCTACGACGAATTGACCGGCGGCGCCGCGCTCTGAGCAGCGGCGCGGGCGGCGTGGAATCGCTCGCCGGGGCCCTTCCGCCCACGGCCCCCGGGCTGCTCCCTTCAGGAGCCCCGGGTCAGCGGCACGCCGCCGGCGTCCTCGATGCGCTGCTGGATCGTCTGCCGTCGCTCGACGAGTTCGCGGTGGCTCATCGAGCCGATGTCGTCCTCGATCCCGAGCTGGGCACGCATGCCGGCGAGATCGAGCGGGTTCGTCGAGGGATCGAAGCCGATCTCCTGCATGATGCGCGGGCCGT
>JAFMJW010000392.1 GCA_017853315.1 Alphaproteobacteria bacterium | reverse complement strand
GGGCGGATCCTCGCCGCTCCCCTCATCCGCGCCGAAAGGCGAGCAGCTGCGGGTCAGATTCGCGCTTTCCCCGCTCGACGAACGGCAGGACCCCGCGGGGCCCCCCTGCCGGTGCGGGCGATCGGCCGCCTGACGCTCGACACGCTGAGTTCGAGCCTCCCCCCGAGAGCCCGCGCCGCCGACGTGAGCGTGTAGAGCGTCACCGAGGCATTCTCGGGATCGAGGAGGCGGTCGAGCGCACTCCTGCTCGTGCGCATCCGGCTCGCGAGAGCGGCCTTCGTCATTCCTCGATCCGACATCAGCTTCTCGAGCTGTCGCGCGACGACGCGCTTCTGGGCGCGGGCCTCGATCTCCTCGAGCGCGTCGTCCTCGCGAAGCAAGTCGTCGAGTGTCGAGCCCAGGTGCGGAATCCTTGGCTTCATGCGTCTTCCAGTTCCCGCTTCGGATCGCCTGGCATTCGGCCGTGTACCTATTGTGGTACGTCCCAGCAACCCTCGACGGCGAGGAAATGAACGCCAAGTCATGTCCGCCCCGGAGCAACGGCAGCTCGCGACCATCCATCCGGTCACTCGGGTTCGGCCCGCGAGGCGTCGGCTGAATGAAAGGTTGAGCGTCGGCTGAATGAAACCTCGAGGGTCGGCTAAGCGAAAAGGCCGGCCCCAGCGGCCTGGGGCCACGCACGAGGGTCGACCCGTCGCCCGCGCCTCTCCAAGTCCCCGAATCGCCCTGCCGCGCTTCCCCCACCCCCACCCTCGCCGATACTCTCCCCCCACTCGAAGGCCGCCCCCCATGCCCGCCACCCCCACCCCTTGGCCCGCCGACCGCGCCCAAGCCTGGTCCGCCCGCCATCGCGCTCCCATCGGCTTCAACTACCTCCCCCGCACCGCCGTGAACTGGACCGAGCTCTGGCAGCGCGAGTCCTTCGACCTCCCCACGATCGAGCAGGAGCTCTCCTGGGCCGCCGACATCGGCTTCGACTCGCTGCGCACGAACCTCCCGTGGCTCGTCTGGCGCGACGATCCCGACGGCCTGCGCGCGCGCATCGACCGCTTCCTCGGTGCCGCCGCGAACCGCGGCCTGCGCACGATGCTCTGCCTCTTCGACGACTGCTCGTTCTCCGGACTCGAGCCCTACCTGGGCCCGCAGGCCGACCCGATCCCCGGCATCCACAACAGCGGTGCCGCCGCGAGCCCCGGCCGCGCCGTGGTGCGCGACCCCTCCGAGCGCCCCGCGCTCGAGCGCTACGTCCGCGACGTCGTCGGCCACTTCGCGCACGACGACCGCATCCTCGCCTGGGACGTCTACAACGAGCCCGGCAACGACTTCGTCTTCGTCCCGCGCGAAGTCGCCGAGCGATCCGCCGCGCGCGCGCTCCCGTTCACGCCTCCGACCGATCCCGCCGACCCGCTCTGGCCGCACTCGATGTCGCTCGCCCGCGACGCCTTCGCCTGGGCCCGCGTGGCCGGCGCGTCGCAGCCGCTCACCGCCGCGATCTGGAGCCTCCAGTGGGAGGAGCGCGAACGCGAGCTCCTCGACCTCTCCGACGTCGTGAGCTTCCACAGCTACCTGCCGCTCGAGATGGTCGCGGCGCAGGTCGAGCGGCTGCGCGCGACCGGACGACCGATCCTCTGCACCGAGTGGCTCGCGCGCGGGCTCGGATCGCGCGCCGAGACCCACCTGCCGTGGTTCGTCGAGCAGCGCGTCGGCTGCTTCCACTGGGGACTCGTGAACGGCCGCACCCAGACCCACCTGCCGTGGCCGCGCTTCGAGTCGCTCTACACGGACGGCCGCTGGCACCACGACCTGCTCCATCCCGACGGCACCCCGTGGGACGCGAACGAGATCGAGATCTTCCGCCGCGCGTGCGCGGCGACGCGTGCCTGAGAGCGCGGACGCGATCGACACGACGACGTCGACCCCGCGCCACCGTGCGCTCTCTCCGTACCCGCACGCACTCCCTCGATTGACACCACCGCGCCCCGCTGCGAGCGTCCACGTCCCATGGCCGAGCATTCCGAGGCCGTCGAGCCACCCGCGTCCACGCCCGCGAAGCGCCCCTGGTCGCGCTGGTGGCTTCTCGTTCCGGCGACCCTCATCGCCTTCCGAGTCGCCCTTCCCGAGATCGTCCGGCGCGCCGTCGAGTCCAACGCCGCGTCCGCGATCCACGGCCAGGTCACCGTCGGCGACGTCGATCTCGCCCTCTGGCGCGGCCACGTCGACCTGAAGGACGTCGCGATCCGCCCTGCGACGGCCGACGCCGCACCCCTCGTCTCCATCGCCCGCCTCGGTCTCGGCCTCCGCTACCTCCCGCTACTGCGGAAGACCGTCCTCCTCCGCGCGGTCGAGATCGAGGCTCCGCACGTCGAGGCCGAGCGCCTCGCCTCCGGCGACATCAACCTGCTCGGCCTGCTCCCGGTCGCCGAGGAGCCCGAGCAGCCCGACGCGGCGGTCGAGCCCTCGTCCTGGAAGTTCGGACTCGACCGCCTCGAACTCTCCGACGGAAGGCTGCGATTCCGCGACGCGATGATGGGCGCCGGCAGCGAGCCGATCGAGATCCACGTGGGCCGCATCGCGATCGACGACCTCGC
>JAFMJW010000391.1 GCA_017853315.1 Alphaproteobacteria bacterium | reverse complement strand
GCTCGTTGCGCAGCAGCCGGCCCGGCAACGCGCCGGTGTGCCGGCCTTCGCGCATGAGCACGCGTCCGTTCACCACGGTCGCCTCGTACCCGCGCGCGGACTGCGCGAAGTGCGGCGCGCCCGCCGGGAACTCGTGGCGCAACTCGGGCAGGGCCAGGTCGAGGCGGTCGAAGTCGATCACGTTCAGGTCGGCGTGCCAGCCCTCGCGCAACAGCCCGCGACGCGGGATGCCCCAGAGCGTGGCCGGGTCGTAGGTGATCTTGCGCACCGCGCGCTCGAGCGGCATGAGCCGGCGCTCCCGCGCCCAGTAGGCGAGGAAGAAGGTCGAGTAGCTGGCGTCGCAGGTCTGGCTCGTGTGGGCGCCCGAGTCGCCGAGCCCGATCGTGGAGAGCGGGTGCGAGAGGAGGGCCGCGGCCGCGTCGAGGTCGGGGTTGTAGAGCGGCACGATGAAGAGCCCGCGACCGTCGGTCTCGAAGAGGTGGTCGAGGATGACCTCCCCGGGCTCGCGGCCCCTCGCACGGGCGATCGCGTCGATGCTCCCGGAAGGAGCGAGGTCGTAGGCGCGGACGCCGCGGTCGTGGAGCGGGAAGAGGTGGCGCAGCGTCGCCATGCCGCCCAGGATGTCGCCGCTCGTGCCCCGCATGCTCGCGGCGAGCCGCCCGCGGACGGCCCGGTCGCGCAGGGCGGCGCGCTGCTCCTCGAACGTGCGGGACAGCAGCTCGAAGCCCTCGGGGAAGAGCGCGAGCGGAGAGAGCCCGCCGCCGAGCGCCAGGAGCACGCCGACGCTGCGCACCGCCGTCTGCGGCAGGATGCGCGCGCCCTGCGCCGCCGCCTGCTCGCAGAGCCGCAGGGCCTCGCGCCACGCGTCGGGATACGCGAGCGCCTGCAGGAGCCCGACGCTGATCGGCCGCGAGGTCTCGAGCGCGACCGGGAGCATCCACTCGTAGTCCTTCGCGAAGCCCTGCGCGTCCTCGCCGCCGACGCCGAGCGGAACCATCTCGAGGACGCCGCCGCCGTACTCGGCGAGCGCTCCCGTGACCGCGTCGAGCTCGCGGCGGTCGGCGAAGGTGCCGGGCACGGGGTCCCACGAGGGCGTGCGGTGCATCGTCGTGCGGCCGGTCGCGAAGCCGAGCGCGCCCGCGCGCATCGCGTCGAGCACCGCCGCGCGCATGACGGCGAGCTCGTCGTCGCTCGCCGGGGCGTCGGTCGCGCCGCGCTCGCCCATCGCCCAGACGCGCAGCGGCGCATGGCCCAGGTGCGCGCCGACGTTGATGCCGAGCTCCTGTCGGCCGATCGCGTCGAGGTACTCGGGGAAGGTCTCCCAGCCCCACCGGAGGCCCGCGCGCATCGCCTCGCGTGGCACGTCCTCGACGCCCTCCATGAGGAACATCAGGTAGTCGCGGTCGGCGGGCCGGCACGGCGCGAATCCGACGCCGCAGTTGCCGACCACGGCCGAGGTCACGCCGTGCAGGTTCGAGGGCGACCCGAGCGGGTCCCAGGTGATCTGCGCGTCGAGGTGCGTGTGGACGTCGACGAAGCCCGGCGTGACGATCCGGCCCTTCGCCTCGATCACCTCGCCCGCGGGCCCGTCGTGGCGGCCGATCGAGACGATCCGGTCGCCGTGTACGACGACGTCGCCGACGAAGGCGGGACTGCCGCTGCCGTCGACGATCGTTCCTCCTCGGATGACGAGATCGGGCTTCATGTCTGCTCCTGGCGATCCGGCCGCCGTTGCTCGAACGCCGCTCGGGATGCTCCGGGTCGGCGCTCCTCCGGCATATCCCGAGCCGGCTCGGGCGGGGAAGCGGACGAGTCCGCGGCCGGCCGGGCCCCCGGCCTGCCGCCGTCGGGTCCGGCCGGCCGGGCCCGGGAGCGCGATCCGTCGGCACCGAGGGGACGCGCCGGGCAGCGCTTTGCGCCGCCCGGCGGATGGTTCAGGATCGACCCGGAGGGAACGTCATGAAGATCCTCGTGACCGGGGGAACCGGGTTCATCGGCAAGGTCCTGTGCGAGCAGCTGGGCGTCGCCGGACACCAGCTGCGGGTGCTGACCCGCAAGCCTTCCGCGCGACCGGCCGGACTGCGCAGCGCCGAGATGGTCGCCTTCCCGCCGCTCTCCGACGCGGCGCGGTGGCAGGATGCCGTGCGCGACTGCGACGCGATCGTGAACCTGGCCGGCGAGTCGATCGCCGAGGGCCGTTGGACCGAGGCCCGCAAGAAGGCGCTTCACGACAGCCGCGTCGGGACGACGCGCGCGCTGGTCGATGCGTGCGCGGCGCTGCCGAAGAGGCCGCAGGTGCTCGTGAGCGGGTCCGCGATCGGCTTCTACGGACCCCACGGCGACGAGGCCCTCGACGAGTCCTCGCCCGCGGGCAGCGACTTCCTCGCCCGCATCTGCGTCGACTGGGAGGCCGAGGCGAAGCGCGCCGAAGAGCTCGGGATGCGCGTCGTCCTGCTGCGGATCGGCATCGTGCTGGGGCCCGACGGCGGCGCGCTCGCGAAGATGCTTCCTCCGTTCAAGATGTTCGCGGGCGGCCCGCTCGGCAGCGGCAAGCAGTGGATGTCGTGGGTCC
This sequence comes from Alphaproteobacteria bacterium, assembly GCA_017853315.1. Taxonomy (GTDB): domain Bacteria; phylum Desulfobacterota; class Binatia; order UBA12015; family UBA12015; genus REEB422. The sequence continues at coordinate 20 of JAFMJW010000391.1, read as the reverse complement.
ACGTGGACGACGTCTGCGGC
>JAFMJW010000109.1 GCA_017853315.1 Alphaproteobacteria bacterium | reverse complement strand
GTCCTGAAGCTGCCGCCGCGCGGCGAGAAGCTGCCGAACAAGGGGCACACCCGCGTGCGATCCAGCGGTCTCACGCACGTGATCGACAAGGGCCTCGGGCCGAACCAGGTCGAGGACCTGATCGCGACCGCGGTCGAGTACGTCGACGTCGTGAAGCTCGGCTGGGGTACCGGCTACGTGAGCCAGAACCTCCGCGAGAAGGTCGCCCGCTACCGCGGGGCCGGCCTCGCGGTCTGCTTCGGCGGGACCCTGCTCGAGGTCGCGATCCTGCAGAAGCGCGTCGATGCCTTCTGCGCGATGTGCGAGGAGCTCGAGATGTCGTTCGTCGAGATCTCGAACGGCGTGCTCGAGCTCACGATGAAGGAGAAGGCGAAGTACATCGAGGCGCTCCGCAAGCGCGGGTTCGTCGTGCTCTCCGAGGTCGGCAGCAAGGACGCCGAGCGCATCATCCCGCCGTTCCACTGGGTCGAGCTGATCCGCAACGACCTCGACGCCGGCGCCTGGAAGGTGATCTGCGAGGCGCGCGAGAGCGGCACGGTCGGCCTCTACTTCGGCTCGGGCGAGGCCCGCGCGGGGCTCATCGACGAGATCGTGCGCGGCGTGGGCGGCGGGGTCGAGAAGATCGTCTTCGAGGCCCCGCAGCGCTCGCAGCAGATCTACATGGTGCGCAAGTTCGGCAGCAACGTGAACCTCGGCAACATCGCGGCCGACGACGTGATCGGCCTCGAGACGCTCCGGCTCGGGCTCCGCGGCGACACGCTGCCGAACTTCCACCCGGTGGACGCCTGGAACAAGCAGCGCGAGGCCGCGCTCGAGCGCGAGTTGCCGATGTCGCGCCAGGAGCGGCAACTGAAGGGCGTGGTCTCGAAGCCGACGGTGCCGGCGTGGCGGCGCGCACCGAAGAGGGGCTGAGGGCGGGCGGGATCGGGGCGGCCGCGGGCGAGATGCGCGCGCGTGCCCGACTGATCGTCGTGACCGGGCTGCCGCGCTCGGGCACCTCGATGGCGATGCGCATGCTGGGCGCGGGCGGGGTCCCGCTCGTCGACGACGGGCGGCGCGCTCCCTCGCCGGCGAACCCGCACGGCTGGTTCGAGGACGAGCGGGTTCGCCGGCTGCGGGACGATGCCTCGTGGCTGCGCGACGTGGTCGGCAGGGCGGTGAAGATCGTGCTGCCGCTCGTGTCGGCGATCCCGGCCGACCTGCCGTGCGACTTCGTCTGGATGCGCCGTCCGATCGGGGAGGTGCTCGCGTCGCAGCGCCGGATGCTGGGGGCGGGGACGTCGCCCGGAGGAGCGGCGGCCGTCCCGCGTCCGACCGCCGCGGCCGCGTCCGATCCTGGCGAGGACGAGGTGCTCGCCCGGGCCTTCGATCGGGCGGTCGCCGACTTCGCCGGGCGCCGGGGCGCCGGCTGGCGGGTCCTCGAACTCGATTACGCAGCCGCTCTCGCGGCACCCGCGCGCGCGGCGGAGATGCTCGCCGGTTTCGTCGGCGAGCCGTTCGACCGCGCGGCGGCGGCAGGGGCGGTGGATGCATCGCGAGTGGGCGCGCCGGGCGAAGCGGCGAGCTCGGCAGGGAGCCGCGGCTGACCACGAAGGCCGGATCCCCGGTCGACCCGTCACCGCCCCGGACGGTCGTCGTCACCGGTGCGACCGACGGGATCGGGCGTGCCGCCGCGCGAGCACTCGCGGCGCTCGGCTGGCGAGTGTTCGTGTTCTCTCGCGACCCCGCGCGTGGGGTGGCCACGGCGGACGCGATCGCCCGCGAGACCGGCAACCCGCGTGTCGAATCCGTCGTGGGCGACCTCTCGCGCATGTCGTCGGTCCGCGAGGCGGCGGCCGAGATCGTCCGGCGTGCCCCCCGGCTCGACGTGCTGGTGAACGACGCGGCCGCGACCTTCAGCGACTTCGCCCTCACCGAAGACGGCATCGAGCGCACCGCCGCGACGAATCACGTCGGCCCCTTCCTGCTGACGGGTCTCCTGCTCGGCGCCCTTCGCGCCTCGCCCGCCGCGCGCATCGTGAACGTCGCCTCGAACGGCCATCGCCGCACCGACCTCGACCTCGCGGCCTTCACCCGGGGCGACGACTACTTCGTGCTGCGCGCCTACGACCGCAGCAAGCTCGCGAACGTGCTCTTCACCGTGGAGCTCGCCGAGCGGCTTCGCGGCACCTCCGTGACCGCGAACTGCCTGCACCCCGGGAGGATCGCGACCCGGATCGGCGAGAAGGACGGCATGCGCGGGGTGCACCGGATCGCCTGGCGCGCCATCTCGTGCCTCACCGGACACGGCCCCGAGGCCGGTGCCCGGCCCGTGATCCACCTCGCGGCGTCCGACGAGGTCGCCGGGCTGAGCGGCCGCTACTTCACCGGGTTCACGGCGCTCGCGAACCGGCCGCTCGCGCGCATCCGCGAGGAGCGCATGCACGAGCGTGCCTCGGACCGCGGGCTGCGACGCCGGCTGTGGGAGCTCTCGGAGGAGCTGTCGGGGGCGCGGTTCCCCGCGTGAAGTCGCCGGGCGCGGATCGCGGCGCCCGCGCCCGCCTCGGCCGCGGGAGTCGATCGACGACGGCCCGCTCCGCGTGGCCGTCCCTCCGCCCCGCGGCTCCGGATCAGCGAATCCGCAGCGCGGTCGTGAGCGGCAAGTCGCGCGACGACGTCCCGACCTCCACCCGGTACTCGAGGTCCTCGAAGCGCCACCCGCCCGCCGCCTCGTCCCAGGTCGCGAGGTCGCGTGCCGGGAACTCGATCGCGACCGTGCGCGTCTCGCCCGGCGCGAGTTCGACGCGGCCGAAGCCGTGCAGCTCGCGCACGGGCCGCTCCACCGCGGACCCGGGAAAGCCGACGTAGAGCTGGACCACCTCGGCCCCCGCGCGACCACCCGTGTTCGTCACCTCGACCGTCGCCCGCACCATGCCGTCGCGCGCAACGGAGGCGTCGGCGAGGCGCAGGCTGCCCAGGCGGAAGCTCGTGTACGAGAGACCGAAGCCGAACGGCCAGCGCGGGGCGACGCCGGCGCGGTCGAGGTGGCGGTAGCCGTGGAAGAGGTCGTAGGCGACCGCGGGGCTCACGTTGTCGAACGGCGGCAGCTGCGCCTCGCTCGCGGGCCACGACAGCGGCAGGCGGCCCGAGGGGTTCTCGTCGCCGAAAACGACGTCGGCGATCGCGTTGCCGCCTTCCATGCCCGGGTACCAGGCCATGAGGATCGCGGCCGGCGCGTCGCCCCAGTCGCCCATGGTGATCGCGCTGCCGCCCTCGAGGACGACGATCGTCCGCGGCTGGACGCGGGCGACGTCGAGGACGAGGCGGCGCTGCTCCTCGGGCAGATCCATGGTGCGGCGGTCGCCGATCGTGATCAGCCCTTCGCCCTCTTCGGCGGACGTGAGCCCGACGACCACGACCGCGGCGTCCGCCTCGGCGATCACGCGCAGGTCGTCGGCCGACGGTGCGTCCGTGCCGACGTGCGCGACCGGAACCGACCCGGCGCGTGCGCGGAGCCCGGCGAGCGGGGTCACCGGGTAGGCGGGGTTCACGGAACTGCTGCCCTTGTCGCCGAGGTTCGCCGCGTCGGCGAGCCGACCGACGACCGCGAGCGAGCGCAGGCGGGACGCGTCGAGCGGCAGGGCGCCCGACTCGTTGCGCAGCAGCACGAGGCTCTCGCGCGCGACCTGGCGGGCGAGCGCCACGTGCTCGGGACCCGCGATCACCGACGGGTCGGGCGCCGGGTGCGTGCCGTCGACCAGCCCGAAGCGGACCTTCGCGCGCAGGATGCGGCGGACGGCGTCGTCGATCGTCGCCTCGGGCACCTCGCCCGAGCGCACCGCCTCGACCAGCTTCTCGTCGTAGTGGTCGCCCTGCGGCATCTCGACGTCGAGTCCGGCCAGCGCCGAGGGCGCGACGCTGCGCACGGCGAGCAGCCAGTCCGACATGACGAAGCCCGTGAAGCCCCAGTCGTCCTTCAGGATCTCGCGCAGCAGGTGCGCGTTCTCCGAGCAGTAGATGCCGTTCACGCGGTTGTAGGCGCTCATGAACGCGCCGGCGCCGGCGTCCGCCACGCGGCGGAAGTGAGGCAGGAAGAGTTCGCGCAGCGTCCGCTCCGCGACCTCCGCGCTCACGTCGAAGCGCGTGTTCTCGACGTTGTTCACCGCGAAGTGCTTGGGCGTCGCGACCACGTGGCGCTGCGCGCCGCGGACGAAGGCCGCGCCGAGTTCTCCGAGCGCATGCGGATCCTCGCCGTAGGTCTCCTGCGCCCGGCCCCAGCGCGGGTGGTAGAGCAGGTTGATCGTGGGCGCGAGGATCACGTTGCCGCCGCGCGCGAGCATCTCCCGGCCCATCGCCTCGCCGACCCGTTCCTCCAGGGCCGTGTCGAAGGTCGCGCCGCGCGCCATGCCGACCGGGAAGGCCGTCGCCGGCCCGGTGCCGGCGCTCACCCCGCGCGGACCGTCGGCCATCGCGAACGAGGGAATGCCGACGCGGTCGTTGGGCGGGGTCAGGTAGAGCCCGCGCGTCGTCACGAGCGACGTGCCGGCCATCTGCCCGACCTTCTCCTCGAGCGTGAGCAGCGAGAGCGCGTCGGCGACCCGCGTCTCGACCGGGGAGAGCGGGTCGCGCCAGGCCGCGCCGGTGCCGACCGCGGGGCCCTGGCCCGAGCTTCCGCACCCGGCGAGCGCGAGACCGACGGAAGCGGCGAACGTGCACAGGACGGCGCGAGGCCGGCGCGAAGGCGCGGAGCCGTCCGCGAGCGAAAGGTGCGGGGAAGGGCGGTTCTTCGGTCGCATGGCGATCCTCCTCGGCGGCCGAGTCTGCGCACGGGCCCGGGGGCCTTGCCAAGCGGGAACGGGAGGCCCGCGCGGGGGCGCACGCCGTCCGCGGCTCCCGACTTGCGACGGGCGCGCGGATCCTTCACCGGGAGAGCGTGGGCAGCGTGTGCGCCGAGAACGGGATCGAGGAGCTCGTCGGGCGCTGGCGCGGGGCCCGCAGCGTCGTCGTGCTGACCGGCGCCGGACTCTCCACCGACTCGGGCATCCCCGACTTCCGCTCGCCGGGCGGCCGCTGGGAGACCTACCGGCCGGTCACGCTGCAGGAGTTCCAGGCGAGCGAGGCTTCGCGCCGCGCCTACTGGCGCTACAAGGGCGAGACGTGGGAGGTGATCCGCGCCGCGCGGCCGAACCCGGCCCACGAGGCGCTGGCCGCGCTCGCGCAGGCCGGCCGCGTCGACCTGCTGGTCACCCAGAACGTCGACGGTCTCCACGAGCGCAGCGGCTTCCCGGTCGATCGGCTCGTGAACGTCCACGGCACCGACGCGGAGGTCGCCTGCCTGCGCTGCGGTCGCCGCGAGCCGCGGGCGGTCGCGCAGGCCGCGTGGGAATCGGGCGTCGACGTTCCCGCCTGCCCGTGCGGCGCGCCGTGGAAGCCGGCGACGATCTCCTTCGGGCAGTCGCTCGTCGAGGAGGATCTCGAGCGGGCGTTCCGCGCGGCGGTCGACTGCGACCTGTTCGTCGCGGCCGGCACTTCGCTCGTGGTCGGACCGATCAACCGGATGTTCGACCTGGCCCACGGGGCCGGCGCGTTCACGGCGATCCTCACCGCGTCGGACACGCCTTGCGACGGGCTCGCGCAGGCTCGATCGAGCGAGCGACTCTCCGACGTCCTGCCGCGGATCGCGCGCGGGGTACTCGGCGAGATGCATTGAGTCGACGGCACGGATCGCGCGCCGCGCGAGGGGCGCACCTCGTCGACGGGAGGTAGAAGGGAACCATGGTGCCGATCACGATGGAGGGAGTGCTGCTGGCGCTCGCCGGAGGCGTGCTGATCGGGCTGTCCGCGAGCGCGCTGCTGCTCGCGAACGGCCGGATCGCGGGGGTCTCGGGGCTCGCGGGCTGGTGCCCGGGACCCGCGACGACCCTCTCGCCGACCCTGCTGACCTTCCTCGTCGCGATGGCGGCGGGGCTCTGGGCCGGCGAGCGGGTTCACCGGACGATCGGCGAGGCGCAGGCCGCGGCCGCGCGGGCCGACGAGGCCGACACCGATGGCTGAGCCGCGCCCCGGCCAAGGGACCGGCTGCGCCACCTTTGCCGGCGCCCGGTGTTCACGAGGGGACCACCGGGGAGGAAAAACATGAGCAGGATCGTCGAGTCGATCGCCCGCGCGCGAAACCTCCGCCTCGTCGCGCGCGGCCGAAAGTCGGGCCAGCCGCGCGAGGTCACGATCTGGTTCGCCGTCGACGGCGAGGACCTCGTCGTCGGCACGCTCGACGAGCGCCGCAACTGGGTGCGCAACGCGCGCGCGAACCCGGACGTCGAGGTCGAGGCGGCGGGCGTCCGCCTGCGCGGCCGCTTCGAGGACGTGTCCGACGCGGGTCTCGCCGAGCGCGCCCGGGCCGCGCTCGCGGCGAAGTACCTGACGGCCCGGATCGCGGGCTGGTTCGGCGTCCGCCAGAAGCATCTCTTCGCGATCCGCGGGCTGCGAGCCGCCTGAGCCCGATCGGGAAATTCCCGAGATCGGCGCCCCGGGCCCGCATTCGCGCGGGGTGCGACATTTCAGCCGGTTGACAGCCCCCGGGAACCGCCCTTCACTCGTGTCGTCGGGAGGTTGCGGCGACCGGATCGGTGCCGGGACGCCTCCCGGGAGGGACGACCCGGATGCAGCGCTTCATCGCCACCACCCGCCGGGGGGCTCTCGCCCTCGCTCTCTCCCTCGTCCCGACGCTCGTTTTCGCGGAAGCCGGGTCGCGCAGCACCTCCGACGGCCACCGCATCCTCATCAGCAAGGACGTCGGCCAGGAGCGCTGGGCGATGAACCTCGACCTGAACGACGGGACGATGACCGGGAACGTGTTCTTCCCCGGCGGCGGACCGCCGCAGTTCGTCTGGTGCGAGCGCAAGGGCGACGACGGGAGCCTCGACCCGGTGCTCGGCGAGATCCGCTACTCCTGCAAGGGGGCCGACGTCTGCGCCGAGGCTCCCTGTGCCGACGGAGGCTGGAAGGCGCTCGGCGAGGTGTCGGTGCCCGGGTCCTTCTTCCTGCCGGCGACGGATCCGTTCTCGCCGTTGCGACTGCCGACCCAGTACTGCAGCGAGGTCTGCACCTACCCCGAGGAGATCGGCGGAGAGCCCTCGTTCTCGATCCAGACCAACTGCTGCAACTACGTGACGCTCGGCCAGCGCACGACGCGCGACATCCGGCGCGGCGACCTGCTGACGATCCGGCTGTGGCACTACCAGCTGACCGGCCCGGCGAGCGCGAAGTCCTACCTCGCGGTGCAGATCAACGACCGCATCGCCTGGGAGGCCCGGCTCCCGTTTCCCTGCGCGGGCGGGATCACGGGCTTCATCCCGAACGGCGACTGTCGCGACGCGGCGACGCCCGCCCAGAGCGACCCCTACCGGTTCACGGCCGACTTCGACGCTCCCGCGGGTTCGGTGGTCTACCTCCACATCCAGAACCACGGCGAGAACAGCTACAACATGGTCGAGGCCTCGGTCGGCGGCGAGTCGTTCGTCGCGAGCGACGGCTGGACGCACGTGAGCAAGGGGCTGCGCGTGCGCCCCGGCGGCCGCCCGGCCTCGGTCGAGGGGGCGGCCGGTGCGCGCTGAACGCGGCCGGCCCGCGCGCGCGCGCCGGCGCCACGCGATCGCGGCGACGCTGCTGGCCGCGGCGCTGGCGGCCTGCTCCGACGGCGGGGGAGCCGCGCCCCTTGCCCCGACCGGCCCGACGCGCGTCGCGATCACCTTCGCGGCGCGGGTGAACGGAGAGCCCTTCGCCTGCGGTCGCACCTACCCCGGCCTCGGCCTCGGCTCGATCGACTGGGAGCCGAGCGACCTGCGCGTCTACGTCTCGAACCTGAGGCTGGTGCGCGACGACGGCAGCGAGCAGCCGGTCGAGCTCGACCAGGACGGGGCCACCCAGCTCGAAGGGATCGCACTCCTCGATTTCGAGGACGCGACCGCGCGCTGCTCGCTCGTCGGCACGCCGGAGACCAACGTCCACGTGCGCGGTCAGGTGTCCGCCGGAACCTACGAGGGCGTCCGCTTCACGTTGGGTGTGCCCTTCGAGCGCAACCACGGCGACGCCTCGGTCGCCCCGCCACCCCTCGACGCGAGCGCGATGTTCTGGACGTGGAACACGGGCTACCGCTTCCTCGTGCTCGACGGCGTGATCCCGTCGGGGGCGGGGACCAGCGTCCACGTCGGCAGCACGCGCTGCGAGGGCGACGGGCGCGGCAACGTGACCGGCTGCGACTACCCGAACCGCGCGGAGATCGCGCTCGACGGCTTCGATGCGTCCCGCGACGCGATCGTGCTCGACGCAGGCGTGCTGATGTCGAGAAGCGACCTCGCGACGAACTCCCCGGGCACCTCGGGCGGCTGCCAGGGCTCGCCGACCGACCCGGACTGCGAAGGGCCGTTCGCGCTGCTCGGACTGCCGTTCGGCGGGATCGCGGCCCCGGCCCAGGAGGTCTTCCGCGTGGGCCCTGGCCTCGCGGAGCCGCCCCCGGCAGCCCCCGTACCGACCGCGACGCCCGCCGCGACCCCGACCCCGGGGCCGGGCGGCGCCTGGACCTGGAACCTGCCCGCCGGCTTTCCCCGGCCGATCGTGCCCGCCGACAACCCGATGAGCGAGGTCAAGGTCCAGCTCGGCCGCCACCTCTTCTACGACGTTCGCCTGTCGCGCAACGGCACCCAGTCGTGCGCGAGCTGTCATCGCCAGGAGCTCGCGTTCAGCGACGGGGCGGTCACGTCGCGGGGCTCGACGGGCGAGCTCACGCCCCGCAACTCCCCCTCGCTCGCGAACGCGGCCTACAACCCCACGCTCACCTGGATGAATCCGCTGCTCGCGACCCTCGAGCAGCAGGCGATGGTTCCGCTGTTCGGCGAGACTCCGGTCGAGCTCGGGTTCGGCGGGCGAGAGGAAGAACTCGTCGCGCGGATCGCCGGAGACTCGATGTACCGGTCCATGTTCGACCTGGCCTTCCCCGGCGAGGTCGAGCCCGTCTCGGTCGGCAACGTCGTGAAGGCGATCGGCAGCTTCGAGCGCACGCTCGTGTCGGGCAACTCGCCCTACGACCGCTGGCTCGCCGGCGAGGAGGGCGCGCTGTCGGCCTCCGCGAAGCGCGGCAAGGACCTCTTCTTCTCGGAACTGCTCGAGTGCCGCCACTGTCACGGCGGTCTCAACTTCGCGAGCGCGCTCGCCCACGACGGCAGCCCGCGCGAGAAGACGCCCTTCGAGAACAACGGTCTCTACGACGTCGGCGGCACCGGTGCGTACCCCGCGCCCAACGTCGGGCTCTACGAGTTCACCGGCGACTTGCGCGACATGGGGCGCATGAAGCCCCCGACGCTGCGCAACGTCGCGCTGACGGCGCCCTACATGCATGACGGCAGCATCGCCACGCTCGAAGAGGTGATCGACCACTACGCGCGCGGCGGCCGCCGGATCGCGTCGGGACCCGACGCGGGCGACGGGGCCCTGAGCCCGTACAAGAGCACGTTCATCACCGGCTTCCCGCTCTCGGCCCAGGCGAAGGCGGACCTGGTCGAGTTCCTCCGCAGCCTGACCGACGCCGGCTTCACGACCGACCCGCGCTTCGCCGACCCGTTCGTGGCCCCGCCCGGCGGGTCGACGCCGTGATCCTCTCGGCGACACGTGCCTCGCAGCAGACCGGAAGGAGCCTCCCGCTCATGAAGTCCTCGCACCGAACGAATCGTTCCCTCGGCGCCGCGACGATCGCCGTCGCGACCGCCGCGATCCTTCTCGCCGCGGGGCACGCAAGTGCCCAGTCGCGCGCCTCGGGCACGCAGATGACGCCCGACTCCCGTCGCTACCTGATCAACAAGGACGTCGGCCCGGAACGCTGGGCGATCTCCTACAACCTGCAGGACCGCACCGTGACGGGGAACGTCTTCCGTTCCGACGGGTCGGCCCCGTCCTTCGTCTGGTGCACGATCGCGAGCCACGTCCCCTCCGGCGACCCGGCCGCCAACCGGTACCTGCTCGACTGCTGGGGGGCGCCGCAGTGCGTGGCCGCGCCGTGCTCCGACGACGACTGGCAGGTGATCCAGCAAGGCATCCCGATCTCGGGGTCCTTCCTGCTTCCGCCCGCGACGCGCGTCACCTTCAAGGCGAACGTCGAGCCCGTGCTCGACGCGCAGTGCGCGACCTCGGGCTGCCACTCGGGCACGAGTCCGGCCCAGGGGCTCGATCTCTCGAACGGCAAGGCCTACGACGCGATCTTCCGCAAGCCGTCCTCGCAGGACGCCGACCACCTGCTGGTCGAGCCCTTCGACCCGGAGGCGAGCCACCTCTTCGGCAAGATCACCGGCACCGAGACGGGAGCGCGGATGCCGCTCGGCGGCGCCCCGCTGTCCGACGAAGTCGTCGGTGCCTTCCGGCAGTGGATCCTCGAGGGCGCGGCCGAGAACTGAACCGGGCGTGGCCGAACCCGTCGGGACGCTCCTTCGCGGGGTGCGCCCCGGCGCCGGACTGTGCTACGACCTCGGCGTCGTGGGGGCGGGCGGGGCGCAGCGGGGTCGGATCTCTCTCGGCGACCTCGAGTCGCTCGCCGGGGACGGTCGCGTCGACACCGTCCTCGTGGTGTTCCCCGACCTCTACGGGCGGCTGCTCGGCAAGCGCTTCGACGTGGGCCATTTCCTCGGTCACGTCGCCGGCGAGGGCACCCACGGGTGCGACTACCTGCTCACCGTGGACATGGAGATGCAGCCGGTCGCGGGCTACCGGTTCGCGAGCTGGGAGCTCGGCTACGGCGACGTCGCGATCGTGCCGGACCTCGCGACGCTGCGGGTCGCCGCGTGGCTCGACCGGACCGCGATCGTGCTCTGCGACCTGGCACTCGTGGCCTCGGGCGAGCCGGCCGCCCCCGCCCCGCGCTCGGTGCTGGCGCGCCAGGCCGCGGCGGCGGACGCCGCCGGTTTCCGCGTCGAGGCGGCCTCCGAGCTCGAGTTCTACGCCTTCGAGACGAGCTACCGCGCGGCGGCCCGCAGCGGCTACGCGAAGCTCGTGCCCGCGGGATGGTATCTCGAGGACTACCACGCCCTGCAGGGCACGAGGCTCGAGCGCCTGAACGCCCCGCTGCGGCGCCACCTCGGCGAGTCGGGCATCGAGGTCGAGAGCACGAAGGGCGAGTGGGGCCTCGGCCAGCACGAGATCAACGTGCGCCACGCCGAGGTCCGCGAGATGGCCGACCGCCACGTGCTGCTGAAGCAGTGCGCGAAGGAGACCGCCGAGCAGGCGGGGTTGTCGGTCACCTTCATGGCGAAGATCGCCGAGGATCGCGCCGGCTCCTCCTGCCACGTCCACCTGAGCCTGTGGCGCGACGGGCGCAACGCCTTCGACGGCGACGGCCGGCTCGGCCCGGTGCGCTGCTCCGACGTCTTCCGCTGGTTCCTCGGCGGCTGGATCGCGCGGGCAGCCGAGACGATGCCGTTCTACGCGCCGAACCCGAACTCCTACAAGCGCTTCCAGGCGGCTTCCTGGGCGCCGACGCGGCTCGCGTGGAGCCACGACAACCGCACGGTGGGATTCCGCGTCGTCGGCGAGGGGCCGAGCCTGCGCATCGAGTGCCGCATCCC
>JAFMJW010000108.1 GCA_017853315.1 Alphaproteobacteria bacterium | reverse complement strand
GCATCGGGCGCTCGCAGAGGATGCGCTCGCCCAGGTGCGCCGCCGACAGGTCCGGCGGCGCCACGCGCCGAACCTCGACGACGGCCGAAGGCTTCGGCGCTCCGGGCGCGACGACCGGCGCATGCATGCATCCGGCGAGGAGGGACAGCGAGAGGGCGGCCAATACCGTCCCGACTTTCGACGTTTGCATGGGGGCTTCTCGGACGACCGGGGGAAGGAAGTGGCGACTCGGGTCGCTTGCGAGGACGCCACGACTCGGCAGGACTCGGCTCGACGCTCGCACGCGGCCCACCCTCGCCGCCAGCGCTACGCGCCTTCCCTCGGCCGCGCAGTCGGTCAGAAGCGAGACCCCGCTCGGCTTCAGCCGCGCGCCAAGGCCCTGCGGCCGCTCATCTCCCCTCGACTCGCTGCCACGGATCGATCACGGCGATGCCGCATCCGGCGTAGTCTCGAGCGTTCCTCGTCGCCACGACGGCTCCGTGCACGCGCGCGATGGCCGCGACCTGGCAGTCGAACTGGCTGATCGGCCGGCCGGCGGCACGCCGTTCGGCGGCGATGGTGGCGTAGGCCCGGGACGCGGCGCGGTCGAAGGGGAGAATCCGTTCCCGGAAGTCCTCGTCGAGCATCTCGTCGATCGCCTTCGCGAGCGCCGTGCGCCGACGTCCTGCCGGCAGGATGGCGACGCCGTGACGCAGTTCCGCCTCACCGACGGCCGTGAAGTAGACGGTCGCACCGCTTCGCCCGGCGAGCCAGGCTTCGACCCGGGGGGCCGGCACGGGCCGCAGCATTTCGGAGACGACGTTGGTGTCGAGGATGATCATGCACGCCTGCGCCCGAAGCCTGGCGGCTCGCGCATCGGCTCTCGCGGCGGCAGGTCGAGGTCGACGCCCCCGAGGGACTCGACTCGCGAACGGATGGCGGCGGCCATGTCGCGCGGGGGAGCAGGGGCGGTCACGACCTGCCTGAGAATCTCGCGCGCCTCTTCCTCCATCGAACGGCCGCGCTCGGCCGCGCGCACGCGCAGCAGGCGCTTCAGTTCGTCGTCGAGATTGCGGATCGTGATGCTCGCCATCGGGGCTTTTCATCCTCGCCGAGAAGCATTGATCTCATCGCAATCAATGCATGCACACGCAAGCCTTCGGGCCGGAGTCGCCGCGAGCCTTTTGCTTCTTGACTCCCCCTCTCTCCCCGCCCGATAACTGCCCTCCCCGACCATCCGGCCAGCACCATCCGATCGAGGAGATCGTGCCATGCCCGTGCCTCGTCCAGGGTCCATCGTCGTCCTCGCCGCCTTCGCCCTCGCGATCGCGGCCACACCCGCCCGGGCCGGCAGCCTCACCTGCCTCGTCGGGACCGATCCCGCCGCCGCGGACGACGCGCAGCGGATCCGCTCGGCACGCGCGCAGATCGACAAGTCCTGCGCCTGCGAGTGGTTCGACGGCAGCTTCGGCCGGACCTCGGCCAACTACATGAAGTGCGCCTTCGGGATCATCGATCTCGAGACGTCGCGCGGCACGATCCGCGGCGAGTGCCGCGGCACGCTCCGCTCCTGGTACGCGCAGACGACCTGCGGACGCAGCCCGAGCTCGAACGCGGCGCCCTGCATCAAGACCGCGACGAAGGGCGGCAAGATCACCTGCGCGGTGAAGTCGACCACGCGCAGCGACGGGACGACTCCGGTCGCGAACTGCACGAGCAACTCCGCCGCGAAGCAGGTGTCGTGCCCCGGGGTCACCACCTGCATCGACGCCGCGGACGAGAACCGCGACCTCGTCGTCGGGCCTCCGGGCGACACGGGGGCATGCGCCGTTCCGCCCACGCCGACGCCGGTGCCGACGCCGACGCCCGTCCCGACGCCCACGCCCGCGCCGACCCCGACGCCGGCGCCCACGCCGGTGCCCACCGCGACGCCGACCCCGGGCCCTGCCACCGCGACACCCGCGCCCACGCCGACGCCGAGCCCGACGCCGTCGCCGACGCCGGGCCCGGACACGACCGGTCCGACGATCGTGTTCTCCCCGATCCCCGCGGGCATCCGCCAGGCGCAGGTGCTGCGTGCGACCGGCACGACGGACCCGTCCGGCGTCGCCTCGATCTCCTACGAATACTGTCCCGGCGCCTCGTGCCTGCCGTCGATCGCGATCGGTTCGAGCACGACCGGCCCCGACTTCGCGGTCACCTGGTCCTCGCTTCCGGCCGACGGCAACTACCGGGTGCACGCGGTCGCGACCGACGGACTCGGCAACAAGTCCACCTCGTCCGCGCGCTCCGTCGTCGTCGACACGGTGAAGCCGACGCTCGGCCTCGCGGCGCCGGCCGGATCCAGGCTCTACGGCAGCAACTTCGCCTTCGGGTCGACCGCGAACTACCCGGCCGAGACGGCCTGGCCGGGAGAGGCCTTCGGCACCTCGGCGGACTCGGGCTCGGGCATCGCGCAGGTCGCCGTCAGCATCCGCAGCGACGCGGCCGGCGCGTGGTGGGACGGCACGACGTTCACGAGCGCGACCGAGGTCTTCGTCCCCGCGACGGGCAAGAGCTCGTGGTCGCTCGCGCTCCCGCCGTCGATCTTCCCCGCGGGCGGCCACTACCGCCTGCGCAGCCGCGCGACCGACGTCGCCGGCAACTCGACGGACTCCGCCGAGATCGAGTTCGACCTCGACTACCTGCTCGCCCGCACGATCTTCGTCGATGCGGCGACCGGCAACGACGCCGACGACGGGCTCACGCCCGCCACGGCGAAGGCGACGATCCCGGCCGGCATCGCCGTGGCGAGCGAGGCCCGGCCGCTCGTCGCGATCGCGGGCGGCACCTACCCCGGAACCCTGTCGATCACGCCGGGCGTGCCGAATCCCCTCGTGCTGCGCGGCGGCTACGACATCGGCTTCAAGCGCGGCGTCCCCGGCGTCGGCGCGACCTCGATCGTCGGAACGACCGGCGCCCATGCGACCGGCATCCTCCTGACGAGCGTCGCCGTGCGACTCCAGCAGCTCGACGTCCGCAGCGGCGCGCCGGTCGGTGCCGGCACGAGCGCCTACGGCGTGCGCGTGCTCGCGGGTGCGGACGTCGTCGTCGAGCAGAGCACGGTGTCCGCCGAGGCCGGCGTCGCGGCGGCCGCCAACGGCGCTTCGACCGGGGCTTCCGCGGGCGGCTGCACCGGCGGGAACGGTGGCAACGCGAGCGGCGCGTCCTCTCCCGGCGGCGGCGGAAGCGGCTGCGGCAGCGGCAGCACCGCGAGCGGCAGCGGCGGCACCGGCGGCAACTACTCGGGCGCCGGCGCGTCCGGATCGACGGGTGCCGGGCCCGGCGGCGGAAGCGGCGGCGGTGGCGGTTGCGGGAGCCTGTTCGGCTGCGGAAGCGGTGCCGGCGGCGGCGATGGTGGCGGAGCCGGCATCGCCGGCGCGGCCGGCGCCGGCGCGACCACCTCGACCGCGGCGGCCGGCACGACCTGGCTCGGCGACGTCGGCAAGGCCGCCGGCAGCGGCAGCGTCGGATCCGGCGGCGGCGGTGGCGGCGGCGGCAAGTCCGCGAGCGCATCGGGCGGCGGCGGCGGCGCGGGCGGTGGCGGCGGCACCGGCGGCACGGGGGCGACCGGCGGCGGATCGCCCGGCGGCGGCTCGTTCGCTCTCTACGTGTACGGCGCGTCGCTCGTGCTCGAGGACGTGGTCGCGACCGCGTCCGAGGGAGGAAGCGGCGGCCGTGGCGCGAACGGCGGCGCAGGCGGCGCGGGCGGCAGCGGCGGCAGCGGAGGATCGCAGTCGTGCTGCCAGGCGGGCCCCGGTGGCGGCGGTGGCGGCGGCGGCGGAGCCGGTGGTGGCGGCGGCGCGGGCGGCGGCGCCGGCGGACCCTCGATCGCCGTGTTCGTCGCAGGCGACGGAGTGCTTTCCGAATTCCGCAGCACGCTCGTGCACGCGACGAACTCCGCCAACGGAGGTGCGGGCGGGTCCGGCGGCGCCGGCGGCAGCGGCGGTGCGGGCGGATCGGGCGCTGCGTCGGGTGGCACGGGCACGACCGGCCCGGCGGGCACGACGGGCACGGCGGGTGCCGCGGGGCTCCTGTGCGCGCGTTACGAAGGCTCGACCTGCACCCCGTGACGGGCCGGCGCCGACCGACGACCGGCTCGTGACCTGATCGAGCGACACGGCGACGCCCCGGGCGTGCCCGTCGCGTCGCCCTTGTTTTCGCGGAAAGACCGCCGCTCCCCCGGCGTCCGTTGCGCCTCGTGGATTCCCGGATCGCGCGGCGCACGGGCACGGACCTCGCAGGAGGCCGGTCGCACCGTGGGACCCCGCGCCCACGAGGAGCGACCATGCGATCGACCCTTGCCGCGACGGCTCTCGCCGCCGCCTTCCTTCTCGTTCCGTGCTCTCCGGCGGAAGCCGGAAGGTCGCGCGCGCTCAGGACGGGACAGCGCGTCGCCTACGGCGCTGCGGGAGAGATCACCGCCGGGGTCGAGCCCAAGTACGAGGACCGGGCCCGGGTCGTCTTCGACAAGCGCACGGGGCTCACCTGGCGAAAGTTTCTCTACGTCCCCTACCCGCAGGGAAACTTCGAGGGGACCTTCTCCTGGACCGCGAGCGCCGGTCTCGTCGACACCGACGGCGAAGGCGAGCCCCGCGACGGCAAGTCCTTCGACGGGACGGCCGCCGACCTGCTCGCGGAACTGAACACCGAGCCCTGCTTCGAGGGCCATTGCGACTGGCGGCTTCCCACGGTCGCCGAGCTCTTCACGCTGGTCGAGTTCGGGCCCGAGCACGCGGAGCCCTTCGCTTGGTTCCCGGCCAAGGACGGCCCCATGATCCGGTGGCCGTTCCACTCGATCTGCAACTGCGAGAACAGGAACATGACCCCGATGAGCATGATGCGCTGGGCGCAGATGTGCATGGCCGGCTACTGCTCCTGCGCGGCCAAGGCCAGCTACTGGTCCTCGACGACCTCGCCGATCGATCCGACGAAGGCGATGGCGGTGGACTTCGGGAGCGGCGAGGTGCAGGCGATCGACAAGACCGCGTGGCTGCGCGTCCGCCCGGTGCGCGGGCCGAGCCGCCCCGGCTGACGGTCGTCGGGTCCGGCGCAGCGGCGCGCGGACGCGGCCGGCTCGCTCAGGGATCGACGAGCGCCGCGATGCAGAGTTCCTGCACGCTCGACAGCCCGAGCACGTCGGATCCGAAGAGCGAGTTCGCGGTCGAGACGGTCCGACGCTCGAAGCGCGGGCTGCCCGGCGCGAGCCGCACCTGGTAGCAGACGAGGTGCGCGCCGGGTCGCGCGATCGGCGAGCCGTCGACCGAGACCGGGTTGCAGACGCGCGTCGGCTTCACCACCCGCAGCGCCTGCGCGGTCGCGAAGACCGCGTCCTGCACCAACGGGTCGCCCGGCGGCACGAAGGGAGCGGCGCCCGGCGCCATCTTCACCTTCCAGCACTCGAAGTGGTCGACGCCGTCGGCCGGCGGTGCGGGCGCGCCGCCGGGTCCGTCCGCCCACGACGAGGGCACGAGCATGCCGTCGGTGGAGAGTACCGTCAGGCCGAGGGCGCCGAAGTCGTCGAGCGCCAGGTGGACTTCCGGCTGCCAGCGGGGCGTGCCGGTGACCGGCCTCGCCTTGAAGCCCTCGAAGTGCGTCGCAGGGGCGATCGTCGGGATGCCGTCGCGCACCGCTGGATGACAGAACGACGTGGGACCCTGCACGCCGAAGGTCGTCGCGTCGCGGAAGTCGTCTGCGAGCAGGACCGACGTGCCGCGCGGCAGTCGCGCCTCGCCGGGTGCGAGCGCGGCCTTGTAGCAGAGGTAGTCGTCGAGGTCGGTCGGCGGGATCGACGCCGAGGCCACGCGCCGGACCTGCCCGGTGTTGAACGACACGTAGTAGAGGGCCCCGTCGGGACCGGTGACGAGGTCGACCGGGCCGCCCGCCGCCGTCACGAGCGCTTGCGGCGCCTCGGCGAAGCCGGTTCGCGCCGCGTCGAGAGCGGCGACGAAGACCTTGCCGCTCGCGAAGTCTGCGAACAGGTAGTCGCCGGTGCGCCCGACGAGCAGCGAGCCCGCGAACGCGGCCCCGGTGATCGAGCTGCCGAGCGAGGAGGCGCCCGAGTGCGGGTAGGCGTAGACGGGGGCGAGATCTCCCGGCTGAGCGCATCCCGCGGGCGCGTTCGCCTCGCAGCGGGGCCAAGCGCCGTTGTCGCCCGGGCCCACGACGTCGATCTCCTCCCAGGTGAAGTCGCCGACGTCGTTCACCCACAGGCGGCCGGACACCGGGTCGAAGTCGATGCGGAACGGGTTGCGGAAGCCGTAGGCGAAGACCTCGCCCCGCCGCCCGGCCTGCCCCGCGAAGGGGTTGGCCGGGGGGATGCTCCCGTCGAGCGCGATGCGCAGGATCTTGCCGTTCAGGCTGTCGAGCGCCTGCGCGTAGGGATTCGTCGCGGAGCCGGGCCCGCCGGCGTTGTCGCCGAGCCCGCTGTCGCCCGCGCCGACGTAGAGGAAGCCGTCGGGTCCGATCCGAAGCGCACCGCCGTCGTGGTTGCCGACGTCGGTGCGGATGCCCGTCAGGAGGACGGTGAGCGAGGCGAGGTTCAACGAGCTTCCGGACATCGTCACGCGGACGACCTGGTTCGAGCGGTCCGTCGAGGTTCCGCAGCCGCCCGCGCCGGCCGCCGTGCGGTAGAGGTAGAGGAAGCCGTTCGACGCGAACGCCGGGTCGACCGCGACCCCGAGGAGTCCCATCTCCGAGCCGCTGCACACCGGCACCGTCGCGAGCGTCGTGGTCGTGCCGCCGTCGACGAGCTTGAGACCGCCCTGCTTCTCGGTGACGACCATCCGGCCATCGGGCAGGAACGCGATCGCGGTGGGCAGCGAAAGAGAGCTCGCGACCACCGTCTCGACGAGGCCCGTGCCGACGGTCGCCGAAGCGGGGGACGATGCCACGGCGACAGCCGCCGCGGCGAGAAGGAGGACCAGAAAGCGCTTCACGATGCCACCGAAACTACCGGAGGATCCGAACTCCGAACACCCTCGAAATGGCTAGGCGACGAGCGAACGTGCGGTCGCCCCCGGCGGCCCGTGCGGACGGCCGCCGGTGCGCCCCGAGGCCTTCCCGTCTCAAGGGTGGAAGGGCGTCCCGTCCCAGAGGTTCTGGGGCTCGAGGCGGAAGCCGACCCACGCGACGGGCACGGTCCGGCGGTCCTCGTCGCGCATGTCGCTCTCGTGGTCGTGCGAGGCGAGGTACCAGAGGACGAGGTCGGTGCCGGCCACCGGCTCGCGGTCCGACGCGTAGACGTCGACCTGTCTCGCGAGCAGCTCCGCTTCGGGGCCGTGCGAGCGGGTGACCCAGATCGGGAACTTCGTCCAGGACTCGGGGAAGCGCGTGCTTCCCTCCACGACCGGCGCGAGCGTGTACCCGCGCGGACGGCCTCGACCGTTGACCGAGGTCGCGTCGCTCACCTCGACGTGGGTGAAGCCCTTCGCGTCCCACTTGAGGCCCTGCTCGACGTCGATCGTCTTCTCGCTCTCGGTCACCTTTCGTCCGACCCGGGCGGCGGAGACGTGGGCCGTGTCGCCGTCGGCACCGTCGACGTCGAGGTCGATGCGCCAGGCGAAGTTGTGGAAGTGGCCGGTCATGTCGTCGGCCCCCAGCAGCTTGCGACCGGTCGCGCCGGCCCGGACCTCGATCGTGCCGTCGTCGAAGAACCCGTACTCCATGACGTAGTCGTAGTTCCCGGCGTTCAGGATGCTCCAGAGCACGAGCTTCTCGCCCCGGCGCGACACCGGCACGTAGGGGTCGCGCCAGGCGAGCCCCCGGTCGCCGACTTCCCGGCAGACGCGGTTCGAGCCGAGCCGGGTGCCGGTGCACTCGACGGAGGCGAGCGCCACGAGGCTGAACGGCAGGTCGCTCATGTCGTGCAGCCGCGGGGTGCCCGGGTGGTAGGGCACGAAGATCTCCGACATGCGCAGGTCGCCGAGCACCTTCACAGGCGCCGCGGCGGCCCCCGGTCGGAACTCCGCGCTGGAGATGACGAGCGTCTCCGACCGCTGGGCGATCGGGATCGGGCCCGGCAGCCGCACCACGTCCCAGCACAGCTCCCAGCGCGACACGGCCGGTCCCGCGGTCGGGAACTCCTGCACGAGTTCGTTGCCGCTCGCGCAGGGCGCGGCGAGCGCGCGCGAGGGATGCAGCAGGAGCGCGGCCGCGGACAGAGCGAGGGCGGAGCGGAGGAGTGCGTACTTCATGGGCTCCGACGCTATCGCCGGTGTACGCGGTGGACAAGGCGGAACGTCGCGCTCGAGGCGTCGGGTGCGGCGATGGGAGCGGTTCGACTCCGCCTCGCGAATCCACCGAGCCCCCGTCTTCGCCGGCCGCCCCCCCGCGGTGGAGCCGAGTCGAGACACGCCGGGCCGCTTCGGATCCCGATGGTCTACCGTCCCGCCCGGAGCCCTGCCCCGCGGTCACGCGCGAGCTCGCGGTAGAGGTCGAGCGTGCCGCGCGCGAACGCATCCCACCGGAACGCAGCCGCACGCGCGCGCCCCTCGCCGATGCGTCGGCGCCGCAGCTCCTCGTCGCGCAGCAGCCGCAGGATCGCGTCGGCGAGGGCCGGCACGTCGCCCGGGTCGACCAACTCGGCCGCGCCGTCGAGGTTGTCGACGAGCGACGACGAGCGCGACGCGACCACCGGCACGCCGCTCGCCATCGCCTCGAGCGGCGGGAAACCGAAGCCCTCCAGCAGCGACGGCCACGCGAACACCGAGGCTCCCGCGTAGAGCGCGGGGAGATCTTCCGGGGCGACGTAGCCGAGCCGGCGCACGCGATCCCGGACCGCCGGGGCCAGCGCGTGGAGCCGACGCTCGACCTCGCCGCTGCCGTGACCCGGCGAGCCGGCGAGCACCAGGTCCGGGGCGTCTCCGCTCCGAGCGACGACCTGCTCGAAGGCCGCGAGGAGGCGCGGCACGTTCTTGCGCGGCTCGATCGTGCCGACGAAGAGCACGTAGGGTCGGTCGAGTCCGAGCGCGCGGAGGCGAGGCTCGACGTCCGCGCGTTCGCGCGGCACGAAGCACGCGTCGACGCCGGGCGGCACGACCCGCACCCGACCGCCGTCCACTCCGTCGACCAGCGCGAGCACGTCGGCACGGACCGAGGCCGACGGCACGGAGACCAGGTCCGCGCGGCGGATCCCGAGCTCGATCGCCCGGCGGAAGAGCGGACTCCGCCGCAGCGGCACGTGCACTTCGGGCATGGTGAAGAAGGTCATGTCGTAGACCGTGAGCAGGTGACGGCAGTCGCCGCGCGCGAGCGGCATGAGGAACGACGGCGAGTGCAGCACGTCGAGCCCCAGCACGCGCGCCACGGGCGGAAGGACGGCCTGCTGGAACGCGAGACGCACCGCGCGCGAGCGCGTGCTCGCACCGATCACCCGGAAGTTCGGCGGCAGTCGAGTCCCGTCGCGCCCCGCGAAGGTCTCGCGATCCTCGCCGTTCACGAAGAGCACGTAGCCCGTCTCGCGGTCGACCTCGGCGAGCGAGGACGCGAGGTTCACGAGCGCCCGGTCGACGCCCGTGGGCCTCGGCAGGAGCGCCGTCAGGTCGATGCCGACCCTCAACGCGGCTCTCCGCGAAGTCCGGACCCGCGACGGCCGGGGCGAGCGATGCGGGGGAGGCGGGCCACGGCGTCGTGCGGATCCTGTCGCCTCCGAGCCCTCGGGTCCAGCCCGCGGGGAAAGCGGCGCGGCCCGTGGGGCCCGCGACGAGCCATCCACGGGAGCCGAAGCCTCGCGCCTTGGCCGCGGCCCGCGATTCGCGGTAGACGCGCGCCATGTCGACCGGGCTCCTCGGCGTCGTCGCGCTGCTCCTCGGGGCGCTCTTCGTGCACGATCGCTGGATCTCTCGCGACAACGTGCTGCGCAACTTCCCGGTCGTCGGCCACCTCCGCTACCTCATCATGGCGATCGGTCCGGAGCTCCGACAGTACGTCGTCGCGGGCAACAACGAGGAGTTGCCCTTCGACCGCGACGAGCGCGAGTGGATCTACCGCTCGGCCGACGGGGGGAACAACTACTCGGGCTTCGGCACCGACGACCAGATCCTGTCGATCGGCTACCCGGTCATCAAGCACGCGACCTTCGCGCACGGGAACGTCGCCTTCTCGGGGTCGGCGCACGACGAGGACCAGGAGCTGCCGTCGGCGCGAATCCTCGGCGAGACGCACGACCGGCCGAAGTCGTGGCGTCCGCCCTCGATCGTGAACGTCTCGGCGATGAGCTACGGCGCGCTCGGCGCGAACGCGATCGAGGCGCTGAACCGCGGGGCGAAGCTCGCGGGCTGCTGGCACAACACGGGCGAGGGCGGGATCTCGCCCCACCACCTGCACGGTGCGGACCTCGTCTTCCAGGTCGGCACCGGCTACTTCGGGTGCCGCGACGCCGAGGGCGCGTTCTCGATGGACCGGCTCCTCGAGACGCTCGGGCGCGCCCCGACCGTGCGGGCGATCGAGATCAAGCTCTCGCAGGGCGCGAAGCCCGGCAAGGGCGGCGTGCTTCCCGGGTCGAAGGTGACCGAGGAGATCGCGCGCATCCGCGGGGTCCGCCCCTTCGAGGACTGCATCAGCCCGAACGGACACCGCGCGTTCTCGGACGTGCGCGGGCTCGTCGACTTCGTCGAGTCGATCGCGTCGGCGACCGGGCTTCCCGTCGGGATCAAGTCGGCGGTCGGCAAGATCGAGTTCTGGCCCGAGCTCGCGCGCGAGATGAAGTCGACCGGTCGCGGGCCCGACTGGATCACGGTCGACGGCGGCGAGGGCGGGACCGGGGCGGCACCGTTCGTCTTCGCCGACCACGTCTCGCTGCCCTTCCGGGTCGCGTTCCCGCGGGTGTACCGCGCGTTTCTCGGGGAAGGCATGGCGGACCGCGTCGCGTGGATCGCGTCCGCGAAGCTCGGCTTCGCCGACCGGGCGATCGTCGCCTTCTGCCTCGGCGCGGATCTCGTGAACGTCGCGCGAGAGGCGATGCTCTCGGTCGGCTGCATCCAGGCGCAGAAGTGCCACACCGGGCACTGCCCGACCGGCGTCGCGACCAACGACCCGCGCTACCAGCACGGACTGGTCCCCGGGGTGCAGGCCGAGCGCTTCGCCCGCTACCTGCGCTCGCTCCGCAACGAGTTGCTCGCCGTGACGCATGCCTGCGGCTACGAGCATCCCTCCGAGTTCACCGCCGACGACGTCGAGGTCTCGACCGGGGCGGCACGTTTCCAGTCGCTGCGGGAGATCGAGGGGTACACGCCGGCACGGCCCGCCCGCAGCCCGGGGGCGACCGTCGGGGCCTGACCCGGGGTCCGCGCCCCCTCGACGGGGTCTCTCGGCGAGAGTCGGCCCTGCATTTGCGCCGTCGTGGGCGCTTGCAGCGCCGCCAGGGCGGCAAATCGATCTTGCGCCGCCTTCGCGGGCTGACGTACCGTCACGGGCGCGGCTCCCGCCTCTCGCGACCCCCCTCCGGCGATCCGCAGGGCGCGGGACCCCGAGCGCCACGACGGTGCGGAAACCCCCATGAACGACGCGATCACCCCCCCGGCGAGCCGTCTGCGGCGCTGCGTCGTCCCGACCCTCGTCGCCGCGGTCCTCCTGCTGGG
>JAFMJW010000390.1 GCA_017853315.1 Alphaproteobacteria bacterium | reverse complement strand
GACGGCCGGCGGACACGACCGGGGTGCTTCGGCGCCGATGCCGGCCGGCCGCGGCTGGCTGCGCAGGGTGGCCGGGTACTCCGGGCTGATCCTCGCGGCGACGATCTCCTTCTGGTGGTCGCCGGCCCCTCGACCCTCGGACCGGTTCTGCGGCGCCTACCTTCACCTGGGCCGCGGTCTGGGCATTCCGTTCAACTGCGACGCGCTCGACTTCATGGAGAACGCCCGCAGCCCGTCTCGCCTCCTCGAGCCCCGCGCGGTGCGACAGTCGAGACCCATGTTCGTCCTTCTCGGCGCCGCGTTGGGCCACCCCGCCACCTGGGCGGTACGGGGGATCGAGGCGAGCGGTCTGCTTCCCGCACGGGCGGTGGAGAAGCTGAGGAAGACGCACTGGTGGGTCGGCTATTACGTCGGCTTCGTGACGCTGAACTACCTCGCCCTGCTCGCGGCGCTGCTGCTGTTCCGTCTCGCCTACGATCGGCTCACCGCAGGAGAGGGCGACGTGGTCGTCTGCACGGGCTTGATGGTGTTTCTCGTGTCGAATCCCGTGACCAAGGCATTCTTCTGGACGGTGCACCAGCAGATGCTGACGTTCCTCGTACCCGTGCTCCTGCTCCACGTGGCCTTCCGGTTGCGCGAGTCGTCCCGCTGGCGCCGGAGCCTTCCCTGGCTGGCCCTGGCGGGAGGCCTGCTGGTGCTCGTCTACGGCAGCTTCGTGCTGCTGCTGCCGGTGCTTCTCTACGGCGCATGGTTGGAGGAGCACCGTCTCCCCGCGACGGTGCTCCTGGTGAAGGGGCTCGCACTCGTGGGCCTCTTCCTGCTGCCGACGCTGTGCTGGATCGGCTTGCTGGGGGTCCTCGGCGTCACCTTCTACAGCCACGAAGTCGAGGCGTACGGCCAGTTGGTGTGGCTCGGGGCGGCATGGAGGCTCCCCCTCGCGGAGTTTCTCCCGCTGCTCGGCCGCAATCTCGACCTCTTCCTGCAGACCCTGCCGACGATCGCGCCCTTCCTCGTGGCGGCTGCACCGATGCTCGTGCCGGGCCGGGCGACGATGCCCGGCCGAGGGTCGGTCGGCGTGCTGGCGGCGCTGCTGCTGTTGCAGGTCGGGTTCCTCGCGCTTCTCGGATACTACGGAGAGAGGCTCACCTGGGGCCTGGTGCCGTCGCTGCTGCTGCTCGCAGGCGTGGCCCTCGTCGGGCTGCCGCCGCGTGCGACGGGGATGGTCGTCCTGTTCTTCGCCCTGTGCTGGCACCTCGGGCAGGTGCTGAGTCACGGCCCCTACGACTGAACCCGGCGAGCGGGAAGTCGCCCGGTTCGACGCGAGTCCGAGGCCCGCCGCGTCACATCCGCAGCACGCCCGTCGAGGTCGCCGGCACCGGCGCGTTCGCCACCGCGTCGAGCGCCATGCCGAGCGCCGCGCGCGAGTCGACCGGGTCGAGGATCCCGTCGTCCCACAGGCGCGCCGTCGAGTAGAGAGCCGAGCTCTCCTCGTCGAAGCGAGCCCGGATCGGGTCCTTGAACAGGGCCTCCTCCTCGGCGGTCGTCGCACGCCCCCGCTGGGACTGCCGGCGCACCGTCCAGAGCGTGCTCGCGGCCTGCTCCCCGCCCATGACCGAGATCCGCGAGTTCGGCCAGGTGAACAGGAAGCGCGGCTGGTAGGCGCGGCCGCACATCGCGTAGTTGCCGGCGCCATGGGAGGCGCCGATCACGAGCGTGATCTTCGGCACGGCGGCGGTCGCGACCGCGTGCACCATCTTGGCGCCGTCCTTCGCGATCCCGCCGTGCTCGGCCTGGCGGCCCACGATGAAGCCGGTCACGTTCTGCAGGAAGAGCAGCGGGACGCGGCGCGCCGTGCAGAGTTCGATGAAGTGGGTCGCCTTCAGCGCCGACTCCGAGAACAGCACGCCGTTGTTCGCGACGATCCCGACCGTGCGGCCGTGGAGGCGGGCGAAACCGGTCACGAGCGTCGTTCCGAAGCGGGGCTTGAATTCGGCGAAGCGCGACTCGTCCACGAGTCGCGCGATCACCTCGTGGACGTCGAAGGAGTGGCGCGGGTCGCGCGGAACGATCCCGTAGAGCTCCTCGGGGTCGTAGGCGGGCGGGGCCGTGGGCGCCCTGTCGCCGAGCGAGTCGGGCGCGCGCGGGCCGAGCGTCTCGAAGATCGTCCGGGTGATCGCGAGCGCGTGGCGGTCGTCGTGCGCGAGGTGGTCGGCGACGCCGCTCACGCGCGTGTGCACGTCGCCTCCGCCGAGTTCCTCCGCGGTCACGACCTCGCCGGTCGCCGCCTGCACGAGAGGAGGGCCGCCCAGGAAGATCGTCCCCTGGTTCCCGACGATGATCGCCTCGTCGGACATGGCCGGCACGTAGGCGCCGCCTGCCGTGCAGGATCCCATGACCACCGCGACCTGCGGGACGCCGGCTGCCGACATGCGGGCCTGGTTCCAGAAGATGCGGCCGAAGTGGTCGCGGTCGGGGAAGACGTCGGCCTGCATCGGGAGAAACGCGCCGCCCGAGTCGACCAGGTAGACGCAAGGAAGGCGGTTCTCGAAGGCGATCTCCTGGGCGCGGAGGTGCTTCTTCACCGTCATCGGGTAGTAGGTGCCGCCCTTCAC
>JAFMJW010000389.1 GCA_017853315.1 Alphaproteobacteria bacterium | reverse complement strand
GCCGGGTCGTCGAGCAGCGGGAACATCGCGAACTCCGGCAGCTCGAACCGGTGCTTGAACATGACCTCGGTCTCCTGGCCGCCCTCGGTCAGGTAGACGAGGCCGCTTCGCCGAGGCGGAAAGGGAGCTTTCACGGTGCGGACCTCCGTCCTCGCGAGCCCGTCCCCCCGGCGCGTCCGAGGGATGCGGGGGCGGAGGGTCGAGTGACTGGCTGCCGCGGCCGCGCAGGGGTTAAGGGAGACGGGCGGCGCGGGGGTAGTCCACGGGTCGCGGCGCGTGACATGGGTTTCTCCGGGGCTGGAATCGCGAGGTTCGGTCGCGACGTAGCGGGATCCGCCGCCCGGCGCATCCCGCTCCGAGGCGAACCCGCTCCGCGCACGCGGCGCGCTCCTTCTTCCCGAATCGCCCGGCCTCGCGTCGACGGGGGCCCCGGCTCGGCCCGTCCGGACGCGGGGCCCCGGTTCGGCTCGCCGCGAGGCCAGCGATGACGGACTTCCGCCCGGGCCAGCTCTGGACGAGCGGCGCCGAGCCGGAACTCGGCCTCGGCGTGGTCGTCGCGGTCGATGCGCGCTCGGTCGAGGTCGCGTTCGATGCCGCAGACTGCCGTCGTCGTTACGCGTCCTCGACCGCACCGCTCGTACGAGCGGTCTTCGTCCCCGGCGACGCGATCCTCGCTCGCGACGGCTCGAGCCTCGTCGTGCACCGCGTCGACGAGGTCGGCGGACTGCTCGTCTACTCGGACGGCGATCACCGCCTCGCGGAATCCGACGTCGCCCCGAGCCAGGGCGCGCCCGGCCCCGTCGAGCGCCTGCGGCGCGGCGAGTCGGACGCGGGATCGCTCTTCGATCTGCGCCAGGAGGCCTTCGTGCACCGCCATCGCCTCGCGCGATCGCCGGTGCGTGGCCTCGTCGGCGCCCGCATCCGGCTCCTGCCGCACCAGCTCTTCATCGCGAGCGAGGTCGCATCTCGCGACACGCCTCGCGTGCTGCTCGCCGACGAGGTCGGGCTCGGCAAGACGATCGAGGCGGGGCTCGTCGCGAGCCGGCTGATCGCGACCGGTCGCGTCGAGCGCGTCCTCGTCGCGACGCCGGAGCACCTGGTTCACCAGTGGTTCGTCGAGCTGCTCCGCCGGTTCAACCTGCGGTTCCGGATCTTCGACGAGGAGCGCTGCGCCGCGGCCGAGTCGGCGAGCGGCGGCAATCCCTTCGAGGACGAGCAACTCGTCCTCTGCGGGCTTCCGCTTCTCGCGGGGCCCGGCGGACGCGGCGCGCAGGCGGCGGCCGCCGGCTGGGACCTGCTCGTGGTCGACGAGGTGCACCACCTCTCGTGGGCGCCCGGCAAGCCGAGCCCGGGCTACGCCGCGGTGGCCGCGCTCGCACGGAGCTCGGCGGGCGTTCTCCTGCTCTCGGGCACGCCGTCGCGTCGCGGCGAGCAGTCGCACTTCGCGCGACTGCACCTGCTCGACCCCGTGCGCCACCCGGACTGGGAGTCGCACCGGGCCGAGGCTTCCCGCGAGGAGGAGGCCGCGCGGCTCGTCGCCCTCGCCGCCTCCGCGGAGTCCGTTCCCGACGACGGGTCGCTCGTCCTCGACGGCGGCGACCGCGAGGCGGAGACGATCGCCCTCGACCGTTTCGGGCCCGGCCGCGCTCTCTTTCGCAACACGCGGGCCTCCGTCGGCGGATTTCCCCGTCGCGTCGCGCGGCCCGCGCCGCTCGATGCGACCGGCGTCGACCCGCGAGTGCTCGACGCGATCGCGCGGGAGGTGGCGTCGGATCCGTCGGCCGCCGGTTCGGACGCCGGGGATCGCCCGGTCGACGGGGCGGTCGCCGTCGCGCCCGGGGACCCGCGCGTCCGGTGGCTCGCCGGGCTGATCCGCCGCACCGCGCCCGGGAAGATCCTCGTCATCGCCCGCACCGCGGAGCAGGTGCTCTCGCTCGCCGACGCCCTCGAGCGCGAGATCTCGGTGAAGCGAGCCGTGTTCCACGAGGGCATGACGCTCGTCCAGCGCGACCGGCAGGCGGCGTGGTTCGCCGAGCCCGACGGCGCGCGCGTGCTGCTCTCCTCGGAGATCGGCGGCGAGGGCCGAAACTTCCAGTTCGCGCACCACCTCGTGCTCTTCGACCTGCCGCTCGACCCCGAGCAGCTCGAGCAGCGCATCGGGCGTCTCGACCGGATCGGGCAGGAGTGCGACGTCGAGATCCACGTGCCGTTCGTGGTCGGCAGTGCGCACGAGGTGCTGCAGCGCTGGTACGCGGAGGGGCTCGACGCGTTCGAGCGCCCCGCGCCCGACGGAAACGCGTTCCTCGAGCGCTTCGGCGCGCGTCTCGCCGAGCTCGCGATCGCGCGCCACCGGGTGGTCGCGGACGCGCCCGCCATGCACGACGAGGCCGTCGAGCAGTTCGTCCGCGAGACGCGCGCGATGCGCGACGAGGTGGCGGCGCGGCACGCCGCGGGACGGGACCGCCTGCTCGAGCGTGCGTCCTTCCGACGCGCGGACGCCGCGTCGATCGTCGGCGCGATCGAGGCACAGGACGCCGACCCCGCGCTGCGCGAATTCCTGGAGCGCGCCTTCGACCACGCGAGCGTCGAGGTCGAGGACCTCGGCCCGGGCCTCTGGCGTCTC
>JAFMJW010000009.1 GCA_017853315.1 Alphaproteobacteria bacterium | reverse complement strand
CGCAGCACGCCGAGGATGTCGGTTGGCCTCGTTAATCATCCGGCACGCAGACTAACTGCGGATAATTTCAACACCCTCCAGGCGGCCTAAGGTCTTCTGGCGCTCGCTCGGTCCGCTCCTGCCGGGTCGAAACGGGCGACACAATGCGGGATCGGTCGAGGGCTGCCGCCGGGAGGCCCGAGACTCAAATCTTCCCCGGCTGGTCTCGGCATAGCCCGCCCACGGGCGCTGCCGGGATGACGAAAATCGTGGGCTAAGCGTGTAGAAACGTTCGGGTGAGCTCCTTCGGACGCGGGTTCGATTCCCGCCGCCTCCACTCCCGGGAAGGGCCCGGGGCCGATGCCCCGGGCCCTTCGTTCATCCGTCGACCCCCCGGGAAGGTCAGTCCGCAGTCCCGGATCCCGGGAAGTACTTCTCGGCGAGGGCGCGAGCGAGGGCCGCGTCGGTCGAAGCCGTCGGGTGTCCGTCGCCGGGGATGAGGCGGACCTTCGCCGGCGGGAGGAGTTCGCTCACGAGGACGACGTCGAGCCCGTGTCTGCGCAGCTCCGCGCCGAGTCCTCGTCCCCGGGGCGTCCCGAAGTCCCACATCACGACGGTGAACGGAGCGCCCCATCTCTCGCGGACGAGAGCGGCCGATTGCGCGACGATCCTCGCCCACCGCTCGACGTCGGCCGGGCCGGGAGTCGCGTCCTCCCACGGTGGTCGCCACTTGCGGCCGAGCGCGTACTGGAGCGTCTCGACGAAGAGTCGCCCGGGGAGGCTCCTCATCGGCCCGGCGAGACGCAGCCCGTCTCCCGCGAGCTCGTAGCGGGGGCCGACGAGGTCCCACGACTGGCCCTGCGCGGCGCGGCGGACGTGATCCGGGATCGCCGAGTAGAACGCACGGGCCACGCCGCTCTGCACGCGCCCGTCGAGCAGGCCGAGCTCCAGCATCCGCAACACGTGGTGCGCGCCGTAGCCCGAGAGCGCCGCGTTCACGACGTCGAACCGCCGTCCGACGTCGAGGGCGAACTGCCACGGCAGGGTCTCGTCGTCCTCCACCCCGTTGCCGAACGCGAACGAGCAGCCGAAGAAGACCACCGCCGGACGGCCGGGAGCCTCCGGCGCCGACCGGTTTCCCCACGAGTCGATCGTGTAGGTCACGTCGAAGACCGGCGTGCCGGTCGGCGGCTTCACCGCGCGGATCTGCTGCGAGGGAAGCGGGCGCCGGATGCCCTCGACGAAGACGAAGGGCTCGGTCGCGACTCCGCCCACGAACAGGGTGCGGTCTCCGTCCGGAGCGGGCCCGCGCACGAGCAGCGCCGCACAGGCCACGGCGACCCCCGCGAGCGCTCCCGCCGCCGCGAGGGCCCGCCGCTCGCCCGATCGACGGCCAACGCGCATGGCCGCCTTCGCGAGCCAGGCCGCGATCGCCAGGGCGGCCCCTGCCGTCGCGAGAAGCACCAGGACCGGGGCGGCCACGAGCGTGAGGCTATCGCTCCGGTTGCCGGGCCGCGAACCCGAGACCGACGACCAGGATGCTCCCGTCGAGGCGCGCGCGCCCCGTGACCTCCCACTCGTAGCGCACGGTGAGCTTGCTCCGGATCCACGGCAGCAGCACGTCGATCTCGGGGCCCACGCCGACGGCGCGCTCGCGCTGGCCCGTGAGCGCTGGCGGCAGGTCGGAGCCCCGGTCGCGGCCGGTCTGCCAGAGCGCGTAGCTCGCGACGCCGAGGTCGACGATGCGAAGGAAGCGGCCGCCGATCCCGCCCTGCACCTGCACGGTCTGGCCGCGGGTCACGTCGACGTCGTAGCCGCCCACCACGTCCACGTGCGGCAGCCGCCAGCCCAGCTTCACCGGCTCGATCGCGACGTCGGCGAGCCCGTCGCGGTCGAAGGAGATCGCGGGCAGGTCGGCGCGGACGCTCGTCGGCACCCGACCCAGCGCGATCGCCGATGCCGCGAGGACGGGTTCCGGTTCAGCGGGTCTTCGGCACGCGTCGCGAACGAGGCGGGCCGACCTCGGCCTTCTTGACCGGGGCGGCCGAGGTCTCCCGCCGCACGCGCTTTTGGGCGGGCGCGCCTCCCGGAGCGGGGCGCAGGCTCTCGACGAAGATGGCGACGATCCGGACCCACTCCTCGAGACGATCGACCGAATCCGGGTCGGCGTCCATCAGGGCTCGGCCGAAGGTGTAGGCCCGGACGAACTCGGCGATCGCCTCGGCCGAGACGTCGGCGCGAAAGATGCCCTTCGCCTGCCCGGCGCCCACCAGCTCGGCCAGGGCGCGCTGGACTTCCCGCTGCTGCTGCAGGAATTCCTTGCGAAGGGCGGGGCGGGTGCGCGACGCGGCAAGCACCTCGGCGATGATCGCGCGGTTGCGCGCCCGGTGGCGTCCGTGGGTCTCGCGGGAGATCGCGACGTCCATCCGGACGAAGTCCCCGGTGTCGCGGCTCTGCTCCACGGCCCGCAGCAGGTCCTTCGTGATCGCGGCCGCCTCCCGCCGAAGCCGCTCGACCATGGCGGCCTCCAGGAGTCCCTCGCGGCTCTCGAAGTGGCGGTAGAGCAGGGCCGCGGAGCAGCCGGCCTCCCTCGCGATCCGGTCGACCCGAAGGGAGGCCTCGCCGCTCCTGGCGAGTTGGCGAATGGCCGCCTCCAGGATCGCCTTCTTGAGCGGGGTCCAGGTGGTCGACGCCATGGCGGGATGACTGCTACAGGTCCACGTTGCCGAGTCCAGCCCCGCCGTGATCTTCCTCTCCGCGGAGGCCCCTCGGGGCATCGGCAAATCGCATGGCAGCGATGATGTCTCCGTCGACGACCGTCGTGATCCCGAGCTTCGCGCGTCCGGGCGCGCTCGCCCGCTGCATCGAGGGGCTTTCGCGCCAGTCGGCCGAGGCGGGCGAGTTCGAGGTGGTCGTGGTGGACGACGGATCCCCGGAGCCCGTGGTTCTCGATTCCTCGCTCGCGCGTGGCCGCTTCGAGCTGCGGGTCCTCCGGCAGGACAACGCGGGTCCGGGCGTGGCGCGCAACCTCGGTGCGGCCTCCGCCCGCGGCGAGATCCTGGCGTTCATCGACGACGACTGCGTGCCGACGCCGGCGTGGCTCGGCGGGCTGGTCGCTGCCGTGCGACGCGATCCGGACGTGCTCGCCGGAGGGGCGACGCGCAACGGTCTCGACGGCGAGCTCTGCCCCGAGGTGAGCCAGCTCATCGTGTCGATCGCCTACGACTTCTACAACCGCGCCGGAGCAGGGCCGAGATTCTTCGCGAGCAACAACATGGCCTGCGGCCGAGGGCCGTTCCTCGCCAGCGGCGGGTTCGATCCCTCCTTCCGCGTCGCGTCCGAGGACCGCGAGTTCTGCGACCGCTGGCGGGCGCAAGGGCGTCCGATGACCTGGGTTCCCGACGCCGAGGTCGAGCACTTCCACCGCCAGGGGCTCGTCGACTTCCTGCGGCTTCACGCCCGCTACGGGCGGGGCGCCTTTCGCTACCATGCGACGCGCCGCGCGCGCGGGTCGGGGAGCCTCGGCCAGGACCTCGGCTTCTACTCGAACTTCGCGACGGCGTACCGGCGGCTCGCGCCCCGGGGACGCTCCCTCGCCTGGCACTCTCGCGCGGCAGGGCTCCTCCTGGCGTGGCAGGGTGCGAACGCCGTCGGCTTCGTGGCGGAATTGCTCGGCGGAGAGCCGACCGCGGAGGCCTCTCCATGAGCGAGGCATCGGACTTCCTCGCCGAGGTGACCCACCGGGCCTCGGGACTCGACTCTCTCGACTACGAGCGCCTGCGCGCTCAGCTCGAGGAGCGATCGGTCGTCCGGGTGACCGGCCTGCTCGACCGCCGGGAGATTCGAGCGGCCCACGAGCGGATCGCGCGCGGCTTCGATCCCGCGAACGACCGCAAGCACGACCCGCGCGACACCGAGGCCGTACGGCGCAACTTCCAGAAGCTCGTGGTCGGTGCGAACTCGGGCATGGACACGCGGCGCACCCTGGGCCGCTTCCTCCGGATCCTCTACAACCCGATCTTCGCGCCGGACGTCTTCGGGCTGCGCGACGCCTTTTCGCGGGTCGCCCGCTTCCGCAACCGGCTCTACGGGCTGCCCGACGACTTCGCGGTCGCGGGCACCGACGACGGGCTGTTCACCTGCGCGCGCATCCACCAGTACCCGCGCGGCGGCGGTTTCATGGTCCCGCATCGCGACCTGTTCTCCCGGCTCGTCACCGAGGAGTCGGAGATGGGCTACTTCCAGGTGTTCTTCCTCCTCTCCGAGAAGGGCGTCGACTACCGCGAGGGCGGGGCCTACGTGGAGCGCGACGAGCGGCGCATCCCCTTCGAGGACTTCGCGCAGGCCGGCGACGTGCTGGTCTACGACGGGCGCACGGTCCACGGCGTCGCGGACATCGACCCGATGGAGCCGCTCGAGCTCGACCGGTTCGGCGGGCGCGCTGCGGCCTTCGTCTCCCTCTTCCGCCACCTCGAATCGGGCGACGAAGGCTACGGGAGGGTCTCGCGCGAGGCCGTCCGCCGCTTCGGCGCGGGCGAGCGCTCGCCGGCGACGGGCGGATCGCAGGGGCCGAGGCACCGGTGACGCCCGCGGATCCTCCGCCGTCGACCCGCGGCGCGGCGGGCACGATCGGCCTCTACCTCTTCTTTCACGACGCCGACTACGCGCGCGCCGCGGCCGCGGCGGGCGTCGACGGGTTCGTCGTCGACCTCGAGTCGAGCGGGAAGGACGCGAGGCAGGCCGGGGCCGACACCGAGATCAACCGCAACGTCCCTGCCGACGTGCGCCGTTGTCGAGAGGCGGTCGGCGACCGGCGCATCCTCTGCCGGGTCAACAACCGGCCGGGAGAGATGGAGCGCGAGATCGAGGAGGTCGTCGCCGCCGGCGCCGACGAGGTCTTCGTGCCGATGGTCGAGTCGATCGACGACGTCCGGCGCGCGCAGCAGGCGATCGCGGGACGGGTCGACCTGGCCCTCATGATCGAGACCGAGTGGGCCGTGGCCCATGCCGACCGGCTGGCCGCCGAGCCCGTCCGTCGCGTCTTCGTCGGCTTGCACGACCTCGGCATCCAGCGACGATCGCGGAGCCTCTGGGAGGGGCTGCGCGACGGGACCGTCGAGCGGGTCCGCGAAGCGACCGGTGACGTCGCCTTCGGCTTCGGCGGCATGACGCTGCCCGGCGGCGGGTTCCCGATCGCTTCGCGGCTGCTCGCGGCCGAGCTCTCCCGGCTCGGCTGCGACTACACCTTCCTGCGGCGCTCGTTCCTGCGCGACGTGCCGAGGGAGGCTCTCGGACGGGCGGTCGCGGAGATGCGCGCCGCGTGGACCCGGCTCGCCGTGCGGTCTCCCGAGGCCGTGAGGCGCGATCACGACGAGCTCCGCGCGGTGCTCGACACCCTCCTCGGCCACTCGGCCCGAACCCCGGCGGCGGCGCGATGAAGATCGTCGTCACCTACGAGGCGTCGGCGGCGCACCTGCAACGGCTGCGGGCGGTCGCGCCGGAGTCGGAGGTCGTCGTGGCCGGCAGCGAGGAGGAGGCGCGCGCGATGGTCGCCGACGCGGACGCCCTGCTCGGGAACCGCTTTCTCCTCCAGTCGCTTCCGTTCGCGACCCGGCTGCGGTGGGTGCAGTCGGGCTCGATGGGCGTGGATCCGATCCTGCGGCGCGCCGGCGGTCGGCTCGACGGCGTCGTGCTCACGTGCGCGCGCGGGCTCTACGCGGACGAGGTCGCCGATCACGCGATGGCGCTCCTCCTCGGCGTGACGCGCGGGCTTCGCTCCGCGGTCGAGTCGTTCGGTGCGCGTCGCTGGGATCGATGGAGCCTGCGGACCCTCGCCGGAGCGCGCGCGCTCGTGCTCGGCTGGGGCGAGACCGGTCGCGCGATCGGTCGTCGGCTGCGTGCCTTCGACGTCTCCGTGCAGGGGGTCCGCCGCCGCCACGAGGGCGCGCCCGCGGCCGACGGAGAAGGCGTCCGGGTGCACGGGCCCGCGACCTGGCGCGCGGAGCTGCCCTCGACCGACGTGCTGCTCGTCGCCTTGCCGCTCACGGCCGCGACCGAGGGCTCGATCGGCGGCGCGGAACTCGACGCGCTCGCGCCCGGCGCGATCGTCGTGAACGTCGGGCGGGGGGCGGTGCTCGACGAAGACGCTCTCTTCGAGCGACTGCGCTCGGGCCGACTCGGCGGCGCCGGTCTCGACACGCTTCGCGAGGAGCCGGCCGGGCCCGATCACCCCGCGTGGTCGGTGCCGGGGCTGCTCCTCACCCCGCACGTCGGACGGAGCCTCGAGCCGGGAGTGCGGCGATGGGAGCCGCTCTTCGAGGAGAACCTGCGACGCTTCGTCCGCGGGGAGCCGCTGCTCCACGTCGTCGACCAGGCGGCGGGGTACTGAGGGGCTTGGGCGTGTCGACAGGAACCGGATCGCTCGTCTCGGTGATCGTGCCGGTGCACGACGGGTTGCCGCTTCTCGAGGAGACCGTCGCGTCGGTCGAGGCGCAGACGCACGGCGAGGTCGAGCGGATCGCGGTCGACGACGGCTCCTCGGACGGCTCGGGCGACTGGTTGCGGGCGCGCGCCGGGTGGCGGGTCCTGCCCGCCGGTGGTCTCGGCACGAACCGGGCTCGCGCGCTCGGGCTTGCGGAGGCCGTCGGCGACTTCGTCGCCCTCCTCGACCAGGACGACCTCTGGCATCCCCAGCACCTCGCGCGGTGCCTCGACGCGCTCCGAGAGCACCCCGATGCGCCGGCCGCGATCGGGCGACGCCGCACCTTCCATCGCCGAGCCGAACTCGCGCTCTCGACGGTGCCCGGCCCGACGGTGCGTCGCGATCCGTGGCGGTGGTACCCCTTCGCCGTGATCGACACGCCTTCGATGGCCGTCTTCCGCCGCGGGTCGCTCGATGTCGTCGGCGGATGGCCCGCGGATCGCGCGGTCGCGGCCGACCTGCTGGCATGGCTCCGGCTCGGGGCCCTCGGTCCCCTCGCGGTCTCGGCCTCGCGCACGGTCGGCGTTCGTCTCGCCGAGGGATCGCGCAGTGCCGTGCACCGCCGCGACCCCCTCGCCTACCTCGCCGCGATCCGCTCGTCCGCGCGCGACGCGGTGGAGGCACTCCCGCCCGGGAGGCGGGAGGCGGCCGCGGGCTTCGGCGAGGCGATCCTCGGCGACGTCGCCCGCCTGCTCGAAGCGCTTCGCGACGGCGGTGCCCCGGGCGGCGCGGCGAGGTCGCTCGAGGCTCACCTGCGCGGCTGCCCCGACGGACTCGTGCTCGTCGCGGTCCGCTTCCTCGGCTGGCTCGCGACCGGCGGAGGAGACGGTCCGAGGCGGGTGTCGGAGGCGGCGCTCCTGGGCTGGCCCGCCGACGCTCCGCGCACCGGGCGGGAGATGCGCCGTCTCGCCGCGACGCTCGGCGGCCCGGCGATGCTCGCGCGGGCACGCCCCGCGGCGTTCGCGCGGACGACCACCTGGCTCTGCGCCGCGGAGAGCGCCTTTCACCGGGCCGCGGGCCTGCTCGGTCGACAGGGCGACCCGCTCGACCTGGACCTCGCGGCTTCGCCGTGGACGACCGGGGGAGCCGCGTGATCCTGAGTCACCGTCATCGCTTCATCTTCATCAAGACCGAGAAGACGGCGGGCACCAGCATCGAGATCGCGTTGTCGAAGGTGTGCGGTCCCGACGACGTGATCACGCCGGTCGTGCACCCCGACGACCGCGCACTGAAGGAATCGCTCGGGGCCGGCTACCGGGACGCGCAGCACGAGCTCGTCCCGCTCTCGAAGTACACGCCGCTCGATCTCGCGCAGGCGATCGCGCGGCGGCGTCGCCTGCGCTTCGAGAACCACATGGGTGCCGCCGAGATCCGCCGCTTCGTCGATCCCGAGGTCTGGGCGACCTACTTCAAGTTCTGCGTCGAGCGGAACCCGTGGGACAAGGTGGTCTCGGCCTACTGGTGGTGGCGACACCTCGAGTCGCAGTACCGCGACGACCCCGCGGGGTTCGCCCGAGGGCTCGGTCGCTACGCCGACGGGGTGATCCGGACGATCGAGATGCGGCCGGTCGGCGACCGGAGCCTCTCGGAGTTCGTGCAGAGCGGCCGTGCGAACCTCGTCCGCGGCTTCGACCTCTACTCGATCGACGGCGAGGTCGTGGTGGACCGCGTGCTGCGCTTCGAGCGCCTCGACGAGGAACTGCGCTCGGTCGCCGAGCATCTCGGGATCCGCGACCTTCCACCGCTGCCCCGCGCCAAGTCCGGATCCCGCCCGAAGACGGCGGGCTACCGCGAGGCGCTCTCCCCGGCCGACCGCGACAAGATCGCGCGCGTCTTCGCGCGCGAGATCGCCTGGTTCGGCTTCGAGTCCTGAGGGCCGCGGCCGCGGCGGGCCGTCACCGGTGAAGGACGGCGCCGGGAAAGAAGGGGGCGATGCTCGCCTCGAAGAGGTCCGAGAGCATCGGGCCGTCGACCGCGTGCACGTGGACCCGGCGCCCGATGCGGCACGCCGCGATCGCGACGTGGACCCGGTCGGTGTGAATCTCCGCGAAGCGGGCGATCTCGGCGAGGAAGGGCTCGAGCGGCGAGAGCTGGTCGCCCCGGCTGCTCAGGTCGGGAGCGCGCGGGCCGCCCGGCCCCGACGCGCGCGACAGCACGTCGTCGCGCAGGAACCACCCCGTGCCCTCGCCGCCGGGCGCGTCGGTCCTTCCCGGGAAGAAGCCCAGGTCGTGGCAGAATCGGGCGGCGGGCGCGAAGGCGAGGCTCGCTCCGCGATCGCGCGCCCACAGCGAGCAGCGATCGAGCCGCACCGGGCGACCGTACGCCGACGGCAGGACGATCGTGCGGCGGAACCACGGTGCCGCGCGACGGACGGCCAGCCACGCGCCGGGGAAGCGGTCGCTCCATGCGCCGCCGCCGCCGTGCACGAGCACGTCGCGGGCCAGGAGCGCGCGCAGGAGATCCGCGCGTCCGATGCGGCCCACCTCGCGGAAGGCGATGTCGTGCGCCACGAGGAACTCGCGCGTGGCCGCGCGCGTCAGGGCGGCACCCCAGTTCCCGGGGTTCGGTAGCCAGACGACCGGGCGCCCGCCGCTCGCCGAGCGCAGGTCGGCGGCGAGCGCGTCGAACTCGGGGGACATCGCGGGAAGAGGCGGCATCGGTCGGTCGGCTCGCCCGGGCGGACGCGCCTGGACGTGTCCCGTCTCTACCTCTCCCGGACGCCTCGTGCCGGAAGGCTTCCGAGTCCGCGATCCCCCGAAGATCGCCCCCGTGTCAGTGCCTGCAGCGCTGGGGCCCCTCGGCATCGACCGCCCGGAAGGGCAGGAGGCGGCGTTGCCAGCCCGGGACCGGGGGCAGCAGGTCCGGGTGCCGGTCGACGCGATCGATGCGGATCTCCCGGCCGTCGCGAACGAAGACGACCGATCCCTCGGGATGCGGTGTGAGCAGGCTGCGCAGGTGGAAGAACGGCACCCGGACGCCTCTTCCGACCAACGGCTCGAGTTCCGCAACGGAGGTGTCCTTCACTTCCACGAGGTCGTCCTGCAGGCCGAAGAGCTTTGCCTCGCCCGGGACGACGAGCGAGTTCGGGTGCGGTCCCTCGGTGCGCAGGTTGGAGAACATCGCGAACGAGCCTTCCGTCTTGAGTCCCAGGTAAGGCGGCAGGCTGCTCGCGAGCAGCAGGGCGGGCATCACGGCGAGCACCGCCGACTCGACGTCGAAGAGTCGGGGCGACGCATCGCCGATGTCGGCCCGGTGGTGGAGCACCTCGGCGGTGAAGAAGGCGAGGAGGGACAGATCGAGGGTGATCCAGAACGGGAAGAGCCGGTACATCCCGAGCCGGTCGGCCGTCGCCGACACGACGAGGAGCACGAGTCCCGCCAGCCACGGTCCCATGCGGCCTGCGAATCCTTCGGACAGCCGGGTCCTCACGGCGCGCGTCGCGTCGACGAGGCGTGCCGCGCTCGCCTCGCTCGAGAAGAGGACGAGCAGCGGGAGGATCACGATGGCGAAGGCCGAGAACCCGTTGCGCGGCCCCGACGAGAGGAGGGAATGGAAGAGGAGTGCGAGCCCGATTCCCGCCGTGCGCCCGCGTCGCAACCAGAGCAGGAGGGGAATCGCCGCCTCGACGAAGAGCGTCGCGTGAATGGCGGGCCGGACGAGACCGTCCGGGACCCGGGGCAGGAACCGCAGCGGCAGGGCCTGCTCGTTCGCCTCGTGCAGGAGCACCGCGACGCAGCTCGTTCCCGGGTCGAGGAAGTCGAGGTTGAGCTTGTGGAGGGTCGCGACCAGGTAGGCGACGATCAACTCCGTGCGCAGCGCGGGCGCGGCCGTGTTCAGGAGCGCGGGGCCGTCGTCCGTGCGCAAGCGGCCGGTCGCGAGCATCCAGGTCCCGGTCACGAGGATCGACGCGTTCACGGAGGCAAGCAGCAGGAAGTGTCCGCCCATGACCGTCGGCTCGAAGGACCAGTCCACGACCTGCACGGCGGCAAACGCGAGCAGCACGGCGGCGGACTCGGGCCTCGCGATCAGCAGGAGCCCGGCTGCGACCAGCGCGAAGTTCGAAGGGACTCCGGACCAGTGCTTCCACCAGAGCTTGTCGTAGATGGCCGCGATCGCCCAGCCGACGGCGAAGACACGGGTTCTCGCGGAGGCGATCGCGGGCTCGATGACCCGCCGGCGACGGGGTTCGTGCCCTGCGCGCGCCTCGCTACCAGCCGCCGCCGCCACCGCCGCCACCTCCTCCGCCCGACGAGCCTCCGCCGCCGGCCCCGCTGGACGACCCGGGCGCGACCGAGGACGACGAGATCGCGCCCGCGAGCGCCGAGCCCATCATCGAGCCGAAGCGCGAGTCGCCCACGTCGCCCCAGGAAGACCCCGACGTGCCCGAGTACCAGCGCGGGCCAGCCCGGCCGTCGGGCGAGGCGGCGGCCGCCTCGCGGAGCACGTCCGCGAAGCGCTCGGTCCACTGGTGCTCGACCCCGAGGGCGATCGCGAACGGCAGCATCGCCTCGAAGGCCTCCGGCGTGCGCGGTCCGGCTTCGCGGAGGTCGTGTCCCTCGGTCGCCGAGAGGTACATGCCGAAGCCCTCGATGCCGTCCATCACCTTGCGGCCTTCGAGAGTCGGCTGCTTCAGGAGGCGCGCGAGCACGAGGTTCACGGCGACGAGCAGCACGAGCATCGGCACCGCCCACCAGCCCGAGATCCGGCCCATCGCGAACAGAGCCATGATCTCGGCCGCGACGAAGGGGATCGCGAAAGCGGTGAACACGGTCGCGCCGACGACGGCCCCGGCGCGCGAGAGGATGCCGCGGCCCGGCCGAGCGGCATCGCTCCAGTAGCGGCGGACCGAGCCGAGCAGCGTCCAGCAGGCGAAGGTCCAGGCGACCAGCCAGACCGTCATGAAGCCGAGCGCGGCGAAGCCGCCGTTCACCGGCGAGAGCCATCCCGCCGCGAGCACGGCGAGCGCCGAGAGCGCGAGCCCTGCCCAGAGCCACGGGCGGTTCAGGCGGAAGAGCGGTCCGTGGTGCGCGGCCTCGAGCGAGGAGTGGAGCGCCTCGATCGCGGCCTTCACCCGCTCGTGGTTCGCACTCGAGAGCACGATCGAGTCGCGGCCGCCGAGGAGAGCCGCGTGGAGCGCGCGCTCGGGAGCCGAGAGCGGCTTGGTCTTCGACTCGTCGCGGCGGACCGTGAACACGCCGTCCTGCTCCTCGATGCGGACCCAGCCCTTCACGCCCAGGTCGACCAGCGCCGCGGAGAGGCAGCGGTCGTCCCACGCCATGCGGTGGACGTAGCGGAGCCCCGCCGGGTCGAGCCCCGCGGGCGGCTCGAAAAGGGGGATGATCGTGCCGCGCGGCGGGTCGCGCCCCACCTTCCTCCACGCGCCGAGGTAGTAGAGGAGCACCGCGGCGAGGCCGGCCCACGCGGCGAGCAGGTGGCGATTCGCGTGCAGCCAGTCGCCGCGTCGCTCGGCGTCGGTCGGCTCGCGGACGAATCCCTTCGGAAAGCTCGCGACGATCGTGAGCCCCTCGAAGGCGTCGAGGGGGCGCGTCGCCTCGAAGCGGAGCGCTCCGGTCGAGTCGTCGACCTCCGAGGAGAGCGCGGCTTCGGTCGAGCCCGCGGGCCCGGTGTAGCCCTCGAGCCGCACGTCCTGTCGTCGGGCGTCGAAGGGCAGCACCACGTCGGCCCGTGCCCGCTCGATCGGGAAGCGCCAGCCGTTGCCGGTCACGTTCCAGTAGAGCTCGTCATGGTCGCCGAAGAAGCCGAGCTGGCGGCCGGTGCGGTAGCGGATCCGGTAGACGTGGCGTCCCGGTGGCAGCAGCGACTTCGGGTCGCCGATGCGGATGCGCACGCCGTTGGCCGTGCCCTCGGTGTCCCACGGCTCCGGCCGGCCGTCCCGCTCGACGTCCACGACCTCGAACGGCACGCGGACCCTGGTGCCGAGCGGCCCGTCGTACTCGGTCGGGAAGTCGCGGAAGATGCCTCGCTTGATC
Organism: Alphaproteobacteria bacterium; assembly: GCA_017853315.1. Lineage (GTDB taxonomy): Bacteria > Desulfobacterota > Binatia > UBA12015 > UBA12015 > REEB422. The sequence continues at coordinate 27,018 of JAFMJW010000009.1, read as the reverse complement.
TCGCGGCCCTGCGCGGAGACCGCGAGCGTCTCCGTGACGTCGAGCATGCCGTCCTGCCCGACGACGATGCGCGAGGCGAAGTCCTCGATGCGCTCCTCGCCTGGATCGGGTTCGGCGCGGGCCGGCGGAGGGGTCGCGACGCAGGTCGCGACGACCGCGACCAGGGTCGCGAGCAGCGGCAGCGCCCGTGCCGCGGAGCGGGCGTCGCGCCGGGGCCTCAAAGCCGGACCTCCGGCGTCGCGCGCTCGAGCGCGCTCTCGACCTGGAAGAACGGTTCGAGCCCGAATCCCGTCGCGCGAGCGACCAGGTTCGACGGGAACGACTCGACGGCCGTGTTGTAGTCGCGGACGGTGCCGTTGTAGTAGCGCCGCGCCATCTGCAGCTGGTTCTCGACCTCGACGAGCCGCGCCTGCAGGTCGAGGAAGCTCTCGCCGGCCCGCAACTCCGGGTAGGCCTCGACGACGGCGAGGAGGCTCCTCATCTGCGTGGCGAGAGCGTTCTCGCCGTCCTGCAGTTCGCGCGAGGTGACCGGTGCTCGACGCGACGGTGCCACGGCGGGAGCCTGCGCACGGAGCCGGGTCACGTTCTCGAGCACCCCGCGCTCGAAGTCGGCATGCCCGCGCACGATCTCGGCGAGCCGTGGGACGAGGTCGTGACGCCGCGCGAGCTGCACGTCGACGCCGCTCCAGGCCTCGCGCACGAGGTTGCGGTGCCGGACGAGGCGGTTGAAGGCGAGTGCGGCCCCGGAAATCGCCAGCAGGAGGAGGACGAACGCGGCCGACGTCTCCATGGCGGGCCGGAGGATAGCACGACCCCGACGAGGCGTGGACCGACCGGGTGAGTGCGGGGAGCCGCCGGCCCGCGGGCGGGCGCGGTCGCGCCGAGCTTCGCGGCGCGTCGTCGCGCTTGCCGGTCGATGGCGGCCCGGGCTACCCCGGATCGTGCTCGAACGACTCGGTCGCATCGGTCGGGGGCTCGTCCGGGCCATGATCGCCCTGGCCTGCGGGCTCCTGGCCGCGGCCCTGCTGCTCCCGATCGCCGACGTGATCGTCGGGTACGTGCCTGGCACGAGTTACTCGGGACGACTTGCCTCGATCCCCTACTACGCTCGCCAGGCGTGGACGGGCCGCTTCGTCGCGGACCAGGACGCGATCGGCTCGGCGAGGGTGCGCTACGAGCCGTTCACCGTGTGGCGGCGCCCGCCCTACGCCAGCGAGACGGTGAACGTCGGGCCGGATCGGCAGCGCGTGGTGCCCGGCTCGGACTGCACCCCGGGTGCGAGGAAGATCTGGTTCTTCGGCGGCTCGTCGATGTGGGGAACGAGTTCGCCCGACTGGGCGACCATCCCCGCGCTCTTCCGGGCCGAGATGCACGAGCGCACGACCGCGCCGCTGTGCGTCCGCAATTTCGGCGAGTCGGCCTGGAGTTCGACGCAGGAAGTGATCGCGCTCGTGAAGGCCCTGCAGCGGGGCGAGTTGCCCGACGTCGCCGTGTTCTACGACGGGGCGAACGACCTCAACTTCGCGTTCGAGAACGGAGACCCCTACGGCCACGCGCAGTTCGCGATCGTGAGGAGGCAATTCGATCGTTCCCGCCGCAGTCGGGGGGGCGGTCGCGGGGTCGAGCGCTCGCCGAGCGAACTCCTGCGCTGGTTCGCACCGAACCTCGCGGCACGGGTCGACCAGGCGTGGCCCGTCGCGCCGGAGCAAGCGGCCGGTCACCGGCTCGATCCCGGCGAACTCGCGGCCGAGGCGGTGCGCGTCCTGCGCCTGAACCGGGAAGTCGTGCGCGCGCTCGCGAGCCGATTCGGGTTCGAAGTCCATTTCTTCTGGCAGCCGTACCTGGTCGCGGGGCGCAAGCCGCTCGCCCCGGGCGAGGAGCAAATGATGGCATCGGCGCGGAGGTACCGCCCCGGGTTTCTCTCGATGGTCGAATTCGCGAATGCGCTCGTGGCGAGCGGGCAAGCCCCCGACGAGACGGACCTCTCGCGCGTATTCGAGGGGACGACCGAGCAGGTGTACACCGACCCGGTGCACGTCACGCCACGGGGGAACGAACTGGTCGTCCGCGCCATGGTTCGCGCGATCGGCGAGAAGATCGCGAGCGGGTCCGGCGAGGGCATGCCCTAGGCGGACCCGCGGGACGCGACGGACCGCCGGATCTCGGGCGAGGAGTTCCGCCGCGCGCCGGGGGCGGGCGTCCGGGCGACCGGAGCGGATTTTCCTCTGCCGAGGAGATCGGATAGACCGCTGCGTGCTGAAGGTGCTGGGACGAGTCTACGTGTCGCTCGCCTGCGGGCTCCTCGCGGTGGCCGTGGCGCTGTCGATCGTCGACGCGCTGACGGGTTCTCCCCCGGTCGCCTCCCCGTCCGCCGGCCTCGCCGGGATCCCCTACTACGAGCGGCAGTCCTGGACGGCCCGCTTCATCGCGGACCAGGAAGGCGTGGGCACGGGAAAGGTGCATTACGAGCCGTTCACCGTGTGGCGGCGCCCCCCCTACGCGAGCGAGACGGTCAACGTGGGGCCGGACCGACTTCGTGTCGTGCCCGGGTCCGATTGTTCGCCGGGTGCGAAGAAGGTGTGGTTCTTCGGCGGCTCGACGATGTGGGGCACGAGTTCGCCGGACGGGGGCACGATCCCGGCCCTCTTCCTCTCCGGGATGCGCGAGCGATCGACGACGGCGACGTGCGTGCGCAACTTCGGCGAGGGTGCGTGGGGCTCGACCCAGGAAGTGATCGAACTCGTGAGGGCCCTCCAGAGAGGGGAAGTTCCGGACGTTGCCGTCTTCTACGACGGCGCGAACGATCTCGATCTCGCGTTCGACAACGGCGATCCCTACGGTCACGCGGAACTCCCGAGAATCACGGCGCTGTTCGAACGCGAGGGGCGAGGTCGCGGTGCGAGGCGTGCGCCGGAGCGTTCGCTCCGGGAGCTCCTGAGATGGTTCGCGCCGGGTCTCGCGGGCAGGCTGGACGCGGCCCGGCCGCTCCGGGCGAGAAACGGTCGTCGCAGGCAGGGGGACCCGGAACTCGTCCTGGAGGCGATCCGCGTCCTCCGGGTGAATCGCGAGATCGTCCGGGGAATCGCGACCCGATTCGGGTTCGCGGCGCACTTCTTCTGGCAGCCCTGCCTCCTCGCCGGACGAAAGCCGTTGGCGCCCGGAGAGCAGGCGATCCTGGCGCGCGAGAAGCGTAGGGTCCCGGCGTTCCTCGAGATGGTCGAGCAGGCGAACGTGCTCGTCGCCGACGGAGGGAAGCCCGACGAGACGGACCTCTCGCGCGTGTTCGAGGGGACGACCGAGCAGGTGTACACCGACCCGGTGCACGTCACTCCGCAGGGGAACGAGATCGTCGCCCGGGCGATCCTCGCGGTGCTGGGCGACCGGGTCGCAGGCGGGCCCCGCGCGGGAGGGCGGTGACCCGACGACCGCGGTCGCCGGGCTGCGGGCCCCCTCGGTCGCGCGAGTGCGCCTCGGCGGCGCAGGCCCTCGCACCCGGGGATTCCCCTCTGGCGCGACCCCGGCCCGCTTGCTCCTCTCCTCCCGCATGCCCGTCGGCGGGGCCGGTTCGGGGCGGCGCTCGTCGCCCTCCCCGGGGCGACTCTCGTGGCGAAGGGCAAGAGACCGGAGAGACGGATGACCTCCTTCGTCGGCAAACTCGCGGTGTTCGCGATCGCGCTGCTCGTGACACCACGGAGCGCCACCGCCGTGGTCCCCGTCGCGACCGACGACGTGGTCGCGGTCGAGGCCGGGGTCGCCGGCACCTTCGACCTCGCGGCCAACGACCACGATGCCGACGGTGACGCCCTTTCTGTCGTCTCCGCGACAGCGGCCTCGCACGGCACGGTGTCCGTCGCGGCAGGCAGCGTCACCTACGCGCCCGACCCCGGTTACGTCGGCGAGGACTCCTTCGGCTACGTCGTGGACGACGGGAGTTCGACCGACTCGGGCTCCGTCCGCGTCTTCGTGAACGCGTCGCTCGACGGCGCGGCCGCGCGTGCAGCGATCCTCTCGGGCGTCTCGACCTTCGCGACCGACGGCTACGGCGGGCCGGTCGTCGCCTTCGGCCCGACGGCCTTTCCACTGACCGAGGCCCCGCGCGGCACCGGCTCCTTCGGCGGCTGGACGAGCGCCGTCGCGACGCTCGGCGCCGGGCGCGTGGTCGCGATGGGCGACCACCAGGCGCTCGAAGCCTCGAGCCGCGGCTCGGTCGGCGACACGGCGCGCTTCTACGCGAACGCGATCGCGTGGCTCGCGGACAGCTCCGCCAAGTCGGTGCGGATCGTCACGGTCACGTCCGCGACCGCGACGTGGCTCGCGTCGCAGGGCTTCACGAACGTCGTCACGACCAACGAGGCCGGCCTCGCCGCGGCGCTCGCCGGCGCGGACGTCCTCCTGCCGGGCTGGCTCGGCAGCAGCGAGCCGCAGTCGAACCTCGACGCGATCGCGGCCTTCGTCGAGGCGGGCGGCGGGCTCTTCCTCGCCGACTTCGGCTGGGGCTACACCGGCGGCTGGTGGAACAAGCCCATCGCGCAGGCGCCGGGCAACCTCCTGCTGCGCGGCGCGGGCGTGGGCTTCCCCGACGGGATTTTCTGGGACTCCGGCGCCGTCGCGGCGACGCCCGCCGTCGGCCAGCCGAACGCCGATCTCCTGCTCGACCTGCTCGCCGACTCCTCGGCCGCGACCGACGAGGAAAAGCGCTTCGCGGCCTCGGTCCTCGACTCGATCGGCGACGTGCTCCCGCCGGACGACCTGCTCCTCGCGCTCGCCGATCGCTTCTTCGACGCGCGCATCGCCTCCATCCACGCGACCCCGGCGAATCCGGTCGCGGAGCTCTTCGACCAGGCGCTGTTGCGCCGGGAGGCGGATCTCCTCGAGGCGACCCCGGCCGCGCAGGTGACCGCGCACCGGGACGCCGCGGCGGTCTACGGCGCGATCGACCCGGCGACGCCGCGGGTCACCCGTACCGTCCCGATCGACGGCAGCCGCGGCCGCTGGCATCCGACCGGCCTGTACGCGGTGCCGGGCGAGCTCGTCACCGTGACGGTGCCCTCGGCGCTGGTCGGCAAGGGCTACAAGGTGCGCATCGGCGCGCACACCGACGACGTCTCGCAACGCTCGTCCTGGCTGCGCCCGCCGCGCGTGCACCGCTGGTTCCCGATCGACGCGACGGTCGTGCCGGTCGCGAACGCCTTCGGCGGCAGCATCTTCGTCGACCTGGGCGGCGGGGCCGAGTCGGCCTCGCCGGGGCTCGGCACCTTCCAGGTGACCGTGGCAGGTGCGATCGAGCAGCCGTACTTCGAGCTCGGACGCCACGTCGACGCCGACTGGACCGGCGGCGCGCGCGACCGCGGGGCGCCCTGGGCCGTGCTCGCCTCGCCGAACCTCGTGATCTCGATCCCGTCGAGCGACGTGCGCGCGCTCGCGACCCCGACCTCGCTCATGACCTGGTGGAACGACGTGATCACGCACCAGGACGCGCTCGCCTCCCACGTCGCACCCCGCACCGGCGGCGAGCTGATCAACGTCGACGTGCAGAACTCGGCCGGCTCGGCTCACTCGGGCTACCCGGTGCAGGCGTGGGACATCTACTGGGGCAACCTCGCGGACGAGGAGGAGCTCGTCTGCAACGGCTCCTGGGGCGACTTCCACGAGCTCGGCCACAACCACCAGCGCGGCTGGTGGACCTTCCCCGGCGACGGGGAGGTGAGCGTCAACATCTTCTCGAACGAATCGCTGGAGTCGAAGGCGCTGCGCCCCCAGGGGGGCTGGGGCTACTCGGCCGACCCGGCGCAGGTGATGGCCGAGGCGATCTCGAACGTGTCCGGTGGCGGTACGTACTCGCAGAAGGGCAGCCGCTGGTCGTTCTGGTTCCAGCTCGCCGACGGCTTCGGCTGGGACGCCTACCGCGGGGTGTTCGCGGGCTACGAGCAGGACGCGGCCTCGAACCCGTCCGCGCTCCCGCAGAACGACCAGCAGGAGAAGGACCAGTGGTTCGTGCGCTTCTCGAACCGGGTCGGGTTCGACATGAAGCGCTTCATGGTCGACACCTGGGGCCTCGAGGTCGGCGCGTCCGCGATGGCCGCCGTCTCGTCGCTGCCGGACTGGATGCCGCTCGCGGGCGGCGTTCCCGAGACGGCCGTGCTCGCCGGCTCGTCCGCGACGATCGACGTCGCGGGCGGCGCGCTTTCGATGGACGGCGTCGCGACCGTCGTGTCGGTCGGCGCTCCGTCGCACGGCACGCTCGAAGCGCAGGGCGACGGCACCTGGCGCTACCGGCCCGAGCCCGGCTTCGTCGGATCCGACTCGTTCGACTACGTGCTGCGGTCGAGCGCCGGCAACGAGCAGTCCTTCGCGGCTGCGATCGACGTCGTGACCGGCGTGGTCGCCGACTACTGGTACGGGATCTCGGGCTCGAGCCTCTCCTCTCTCGAGTCGGACCCGCGCTTCCCCGGCTCGCCCGACGAGTCGGTGCGACTGACGTCGTTCGAGCTGCCGAAGGATCGCGCCGGGAGCTACGGTGCCCGCGTGCGCGGCTTCGTCGTGCCGCCGACGACCGGGCTCTACACGTTCTGGATCGCCTCGGACGACCAGGGGGCGCTGCTGCTCTCGCCCGACGACTCCGCGTCGAACGCCGTGCGGATCGCCTCGGTTCCCGGCTACACCTCGTGGCGCCAGTGGACGCGTTACGCAGAGCAGCGCTCGGCGAAGGTCCCGCTGGTCGCGGGGCGGCGCTACTACCTCGAGGCGCGCATGAAGGAGGGCGGCGGCGGGGACCACCTCTCGGTCGCCTGGTCCGGGCCGGGCCTCTGCGGGCCGGTGCCGGTACCGGCGTCCGCGTCGGTCGAGTTCGCGACCCCGCAGTCTTCCTGCCCGTCGGTGCCGCGCGTGGGCTGCGCCGCGGCGCCGAAAAGCCAGGTGCTTCTGGGGGCCGCAGTGGACGCGCGAGGCGGACGGCTGCAGTGGAAGTGGGACAAGGGAACGGCGTCTCCCGCCGACTTCGGCGCGCCGACGACCACCACGATGACGACCGTCTGTGCCTGGGACGACCGCGGCCTGGTCGAGAGCGCGGTCGTGCCGCCGGGAGGTACCTGCGGCACTCGTCCCTGCTGGAAGTCGTCGACGCGTGGCCATGCCTACGCGGACAAGGCGAGGAGCATCGACGGCGTCGGCAAGCTCTCGCTGCTGGGCTCGGCGGTGCCCGCCAAGGGGTCCGTCCAGGTGGATGCGCGCGGCGCTGCGGTCTCGCCGCCGCTCCCGGTGGAGGGGACGCTCGTGGTCCAGGTCGCGAACGACGCGAACACGAACTGCTTCGGCGCGACCTACCCGGCAGCCTCGGCGAAGACCTCCACGGCGACGCAGTTCAAGGCGCAGAGGCGCTGAGGGGGCGGCGCACCCGCGGCGTCAGCGGCAGGCGGTGCGACTCGTGTCGCCGTCGCAGCGCGGCCGCGCCGCCCCGGGACCGTTCCACGCGGCCGCGGTGCACGCCGGCGACGCGCCGAGGAAGACCGACGCCTGCATCGCGGCCGGGCCGGGCAGGGGGCGCGCGGCCGCGTTCGCTCGCAGCGAGACCGAGAGCCGCCCGCCGCCCAGGTCGCGCACGACGACCTGCCGCACGCCGTCGTGGGCTCCGGTCGCGTCGACGAACTTCCAGCGGTTCCCCGTCACGGCCGACGTCCAGCCCGCGCCGCCGGGGATCGTCGCGTCGAGCACGCCGTCGACCACGACCCGGAGCCCGCTCGACGCGGGCGAGCCGCCGCCCGCCGCAGGCGACAACGGCGCCTGTCCCGAGAGCACGAGCTTGAACGGGCTCGCCACGACGCGCAGCACGGGGCGCTCGAGAGCGATCCCGCTCGAGCAGGCGGAACCGCCGCCACCTCCGCCACCACCACCGCCGCCCGACCCCGACTTCCACGACCGAAGCAGCGCGTGCAGGGCCGCGGGCTCGTTGGTCGGCTCGGTGTCGCCGGTCTGGCTCGCGGTGTTGATGCCGTGGCAGTTCGCGCAGACGCGCACCTCGCCCGACTGGAGACTCACCCAGTTGCGCTCGCGGACGACCGGCGTCCCGACGCCATCGACGAGCTGCCAGGCGAGCGCACGTCCCGCGGGGACGATCGCCGCGACCGAGCCGTCCGGCGACACCGCGACGCTGCCCGCGGGCCCGCCCTGGGGCGGGGAGACGCCTTCCGCGTGCATCGCGCGCGCGAGCACGCGGCGCCCCGGCTGCGGCGCGTCGACGCCGCCGTAGCCGCGCAGCGCGTCGGCCTGGAAGACCTGCAGGTGGGCCACGTCGTAGACGGTGCCCGGCGTGCCGATCGACTGCACGCCGCCGGGCACGCGGAGGTTGAACGGCTGCTGGCGGTCGGAGCGGTCGCGCTGGGTCACGTCGCGGCTCACGATCAGCGCGAGGCCTCGCTCGCGCAGCCAGGCGCGGAACTCGGCCACGTCGACGCCCTCGTCCGCGAACACCGCGCTCTCGATCGCGGGGAGCGCGGGCTGCCGGGTCGGAGGCTTCGGCCGCGCGACCACCTCGACGGCGTCGAGTTCCCAGAGGTTTCCCGAGAAGCTCGCGAGCTCGTCGGGCGTCCACCACGTGATCGACTTGGAGAGGCCGGGCGTGAGCGTCGCGCCGGCCCCGAGGAAGGCGCCGTTCGACTGCAGCTGCTTCAGGCGGAAGGCGTAGTTCCAGGCGGGTGCCTGCGTCGTGCCCGTGTCGGCGAGCTGGCCGGTCGCGCCCGTGTGCGACGCGACGATCGTCCCGTCGGAGAGCGGGAGCGGGTTTCGGAAGTAGCCGGTCGCCTGCGGGACCTGCGCGTCGTTTCGTGTCGGCGTGACGGCGACGAGCGTCATCGCGTCGGGGTTCGTGCCGGGCGTGCCGCCCGTCAGTCGCAGCACCACGCCGCCCGAGCCCGTGCCGAACTCCGGGGCGTTCGTCGCGAGGTACTCGCCGGGGTGCGTCGGATCCTCCCGCAGGTGGAGAAGGCCGCCGTCGCCGCCGATCTCGAGCTGGTTCGCATGGAACGAGGGCGGCACGTCGTAGGTCAGGTTCGGGTCGGCGAGGAAGCTGCCGTCGGTGTAGGTGCCGCCGAGTTCGTGGCGGCCGACGTGGTTCAGCGTCTCCTCGCCGGTGCCGTCCTCCTCGATCTGCCAGGGGAAGAACTGGTTGAAGGTGTGGAGCGAGAGCGCCGACGAGAAGCCCGGATCGTTCACGGAACGAGGCTCGGGGAAGACCTCGGCGCCCGCGACGGCCGTCGTCTTCGCCGCGGACGCGGCCTCGCTCGCCCAGGTGAAGGCCCCGTAGGCGGCGGCGACGCCGGTCGCGTCTCCCTGCTGGTCGCGCTGCAGGTGGTCCCAGCGCGTGAAGATCACCCGGCCGAAGGAGTCGAGCGAGACCGACATGAGACCGCTCGGCGCATGCTCGAGGAGTCGCAGGTCGCCGGCCGCCTCGTCGAGCGACCAGAGACCGGCGACGGTCGGCGCGGACTCGTACTCGTCGCGCTGCGGGTAGAGGTGCGGCTCGCCGGTCGGCGTGCGGTCGGAGACGAAGAGGATCCGGCCGTCGGTGCCATAGACCGGCGAGACGTTGTTGTAGGCCGGCTGGCCCGCGATCTTGCGGATCTGCGCGGTCTCGCCCGTGCCGAGCCCGGTCACCTCGTAGACCTGCCAGAGGAAGGTGCCGACCTGGTAGCGCTGCGTCGGTGCACCGACGACCATCGAGAACAGTGCCTTCGCGCCGCTCCAGTGCACGCACGGCTCGCGCACCGCGATCGCATTCGCGCCCTGCTGTCCCGACGAGCCGTATCCGGCCTCGGCGGTGAGGAAGCGAAGGCTGCCGTCGGCCGCGCGGAGCACGAGGTCGCCGCCGCGGGGGGCGGCCTGCATCGTCGGGACATGGTTGCCGAAGGCGCTCGTCACGGAGCCGAAGCGGCCGACCGGCACCTGGGTGACGAACAGGATCGGGTTCGGGGCGGCCTGCGAGGTCGACGCGATGCACGCGAGTGCGGCGAGAGCGGTCGAGACGGTCCGCGCGGCGCGGAGCCGCGCCCGCTTCGTCGGGATCCGAATCCTCATCGCCGACCTCCCTGGCCGTCGCCCCGTGCGGAGCCCGCCTCCGTCGCGGTTGCGAGCGTGCTGCGAGGCGCTGCGGCTGCCCTCGCAGCCCCGTGGATTCCCCTCGCCGACGCATCCTGCCGCAACGGGCGGGCAACGTGAAGGGGTGTCGGCGGAAAAGCCCGCCGGGCGCCGATTCCGAGGCGCGATTGAAAGCCGTCGCCCCCGGCCGTACGTCGGCGGGGTCTCCTCTCGGAGGTGCGGCCCCATGAAACTCGGCATCCTGCTCTTCCCCTCTCCCGGCGGCTCCGCTGCGCTCGCGCGCATGGCCGAGACGATGGGCTTCGACAGCATGGTCTTCGCCGACACGCAGAACCTGACCCCCGAGGTCTGGGGCCAGCTCATGCTCGCGGCGAGAGACACCGAGCGCATCGAACTCGGCACCGGCGTGACGAACCCCGGAACGCGCGACGTCGCCGTGACGGCGTCCGCGGCGCTCGCGCTCCAGGTCGAGAGCCGGGGCCGCGCGGTCTGCGGCATCGGCCGCGGCGACTCCTCGCTCGGCAAGATCGGGCGCGGGCCGGTGCCGGTCGCGGACTTCGAAGTCTACCTCCGACGCCTGCAGGGCTACCTCCGCGGCGAGGTCGTCGACCGCGACGGGACTCCGAGCCGCATCGAGTGGTGGGCCGACGCGGCTGTGCCGAAGGTGCCGGTCGAGGTCGCGGCGACCGGGCGACGGGTGATCGAGCTCGCCGCGCGCCATGCCGACCGGATCGTGTTCGCGATGGGTGCCGACGAGGAGCGCCTCGCCCGCGCGATCGAGACCGCGAGGCGCGCGGCGCGGGAAGCCGGACGCGACCCCGACGACCTCGCGCTCGGCGCGTGGGTGAACGCGGTCGTCCATCCCGACCTCGCCGCGGCGCGCGACGCGGTGCGGGGCGGCTTGTCGGTGTTCGCGCACTTCTCGGGCTTCGAGGGCATGAAGCCGGAGGCGATGGCGCCCGGGCTGCGCGAGGCGGCCCTGCACCTCCGCGAGCGCTACGACATGGCCGGCCACGCGCTCGCGTCGTCGTCGCATGCGCGCGCGCTCGACGACGACTTCGTCGACCGCTTCGGCATCGTCGGGCCGGTCGAGTCGGCCTTGCCGCGCTTCGAGCGGCTCGCGGCGCTCGGCCTCGACTTCTGTCGCGTCGTCCCCGGCTCGCGCGACGCCCCGATGGACGTCGTGAGCTCGTCGCTCGTGACGCTCGCCTCGGTCGTGCGGCCCGCCGTGGCGTGATCCGGGCGGCCGCGGGCCGACCCGCGGCCCGGCCCCGGCCCGTGCGGGTCAGCGCACGACGAGCGCCGCGCCGGCCAGCAGGACGACGAGTCCGGCGACGCGACTCGCGTCCATCGGCCGCTGGACCGCGCCGAGCAGCCCGAAGTGGTCGATCGCCGCGGCGAGCAGGAACTGCGAGACGAGGATCAGGGTGAGGCCGCGTCCTGCGCCCAGGCGCGGGACGACGAAGCCGATCGCGCCCACGATGACGAGCCCGAGTGCGCCGTTGGTCCAGACCCACCAGGGCAGCGCGGAGGCGCCCTTCGTCTCGAGCCCGCCGGTCGCGAAGGCGAGCAGCAGCGCGACGAGGCCGCCGCTCGCGTACGTGAAGGTGACGCTCGTCTTCGTTCCGAGCGCCACGTCGACGATCCCCATGCAGTGAGCCTGGAGCGTGATCGCGAGGCCGCCGACGAGCGCGACGAGCGGATTCAGCAGGTCGTTCATGCGGCCCCGGATGCCAGAGGAGCGACGCGCTGTCGAGGCGGCGCTCCGGTCCGCCGTCACGGTCGACGGGCGCGGGCGGCCGAGGGCCGCGGGCGTTGCAGTCGGAGCCCGGATCGCGCAACGTCCGCCAGGGGCGCGCTTCGTGCCCGGAGAACCGACGATGCCGACCCCGACGATCCGACCCGGCCGCGCGGCCCCGCTCGGTGCGACCGTGACCGAGGACGGGACGAACTTCTCGCTCTACTCTCGCGACGCGACCGGCGTCGAGCTCCTGCTCTTCGATCGCGAGGACGATCCGCGCCCCGCGCGCTCGATCGCGCTCGACCCCGGCGCGAACCTCTCCTACCACTACTGGCACGTGGAGGTGCCCGACGTGCGCGCGGGCCAGCTCTACGGGTTCCGCGTGTCGGGTCCGCCCGGCCCCGGGCACGGGATGCGCTTCGATGCGTCCAAGGTCCTCCTCGATCCCTACGCCCGCGAGGTGGTGGTGCCCGACGGATGGGACCGCACGCTCGCGGCCCGCCCGGGCGTCGACGACGCCGCGATCGCGATGAAGAGCGTCGTCGTCGATGCTTCCGACTACGACTGGGAGGGCGACGCCCCGCTGCAGCGGCCCCCGGCCCGCACGATCATCTACGAGACCCACGTGCGCGGCTTCACCCGCCACCCGAGCTCGGGCGTTCCCGCCGCGCGGCGCGGCACCTACGCCGGGCTGGTCGACAAGATCCCGCACCTGCAGCGGATCGGCGTGACCGCCGTCGAGCTCCTGCCGGTGTTCCAGTTCGACGCGAAGGCCTGCCCGCCCGGGCTCGTGAACTACTGGGGGTACCAGCCGGTCGGCTTCTTCGCGCCCCACCGCGCCTACTCCTCGGACGTCTCCCCGCTCGGCCCGACACGGGAGTTCCGCGACATGGTGAAGGCGCTCCACCGCGCCGGCATCGAGGTCATCCTCGACGTGGTCTTCAATCACACGGCCGAGGGCGGGGCGTCCGGCCCGTGGATCGGGCTGCGCGGCATCGACAACCGCGTCTACTACATGCTCGTGGACCAGGAGACCGGCTACGCCGACTACTCCGGGTGCGGCAACTCGCTGAACGCGAACCACCCGGTGGTGCGCCGCATGATCGTCGACGCCCTGCGCTGGTGGGTCACCGAGATGCACGTCGACGGCTTCCGCTTCGACCTGGCCTCGATCCTGTCCCGCGACCCGAAGGGCGACGTGCTGCCGAACCCGCCGGTGCTCTGGGACATCGAGAGCGAACCGGCGCTCGCGGGCACGAAGCTGATCGCCGAGGCCTGGGATGCCTCGGGGCTCTACCAGGTGGGGAGCTTCGTCGGCGACGCGTGGCGCGAGTGGAACGGCCGCTTCCGGGACGACGCGCGCGATTTCTTCCGCGGTGTGCCCGGCTCGCTCGGACGCTTCGCCGACCGCTTCGTCGGCAGCCCCGCGGTCTACGCGAAGGAGCGGCGCGACGTCGAGCAGTCGGTCAACTTCGTCACCTGCCACGACGGCTTCACGCTGAACGACCTCGTCTCCTACGATCGCAAGCACAACGAGGCGAACGGCGAGGACGGTCGCGACGGGAGCGACGACAACCGAAGCTGGAACTGCGGCGTCGAGGGCCCGACCGACGACCCCGCGATCGAGGGCCTGCGCGAGCGGCAGGTGAAGAACTTCCTCGTCGCGACGCTGCTCTCGATCGGCCTGCCCATGATCTGCATGGGCGACGAGGCGCGCCGCAGCCAGGGTGGCAACAACAACGCCTGGTGCCACGACGACGAGAGTGCCTGGTTCGACTGGTCGCTGGTCGAGAAGCACGCGGGTCTCGTGCGCTTCGTCTCGATGCTCGCCCGCCGCCGGCTGCGGCGGGAGGTGGAGCACGATCTCCGCCACGAGACGCTCTCGGAGTGGGTCGCGAAGGTCGCGAAGGCCTGGCACGGGGTCCGTCTCGGGCAGCCGGACTGGGGGCCGGACTCGCACTCGATCGCGCTCTCGGTCGAGCTCCAGGGGTCGGGTGCGCTCTTCCACCTCGTGTTCAACGCCTGGCGCGAGCCGCTCGACTTCGAGCTGCCCGAGTCTTCGGGCCCGCCGTGGCGGCGCTGGTTCGACACCTCGCTCGCCTCGCCCGAGGACGTCGCCGAATGGGACGAGGCGCCCGCGGTCGAGGGGCGTTCGTACCGCGTCGGGCCGCGGTCGACGGTCGGCCTCTACCTCGAGCGCGCCTGACGGCGGGCCGAGCGGTCGCGCCCCCGCGGGCGCTCCCGCGTGCCGGTGCGCGCGGGCGTGCGGGAGTCGGCCCGGTGCCGGGCTCAGCTCTTCGCGATCACCGGGTCGTGCCAGCCGCCGGGAGGAGTCGTGCGTGCCGCGTCCTTCGGACCCCAGGTGTGGGGCTCGTAGCCCGAGACGGGCGTGTCGGCGGCGAGCGCCGGATCGACGATCCGCCAGGCTTCCTCGACGTAGTCCTCGCGCGCGAACAGCGTCTGGTCGCCGCACATCGCGTCGGTGAGCACCCGCTCGTAGGCGTCCATGTCGAGGGTGCCCTGGTGGCCCGTTCCCTCGATTTCGGCGGAGACCCCCTTGGTCTCGCTGTCGACCGCGATGAAGTTCATGCCGAAGCCGAGCTCGATCGTCGGGCTGATGCGGAAGCGGAAGTGGTTCGGCTCGAGCGGAACGTTCTTGTACATGGTCGGGGGGTGGCGCAGCCGGACGAAGACCTCGGTACAGGTGACCGGCAGGTTCTTGCCGGCCCGGATGTGGAAGGGCACGCCGCGCCAGCGCCAGTTGTCGATCTCGAGCCGCAGCGCGGCGAAGGTCTCGGTCTTCGAGCCCTTCTTCACGCCCGGCTCGTCGAGGTAGCCGCGGAACTGGCCGCGCAGGAGGTCTGCGGGCGCGAGCGGCGGGATCGCCTTCAGCACCTTGGCCTTCTCGTCGCGGATCGACTGGCTGTCGGCCCGGACCGGCGGCTCCATCGCGAGGTTGGTCATGAGCTGGAAGAGGTGGTTCTGGATCACGTCGCGCACGGTCCCCGTCGCGTCGTAGAAGGCGCCGCGGCCCTGGACGCCGAAGTCCTCCGCCATCGTGATCTGCACGCTCTCGACGTGCTCCCGGTTCCAGATCGGCTCGAGGAACGCGTTCGAGAAGCGGAAGAAGAGCATCGTGTGGACCTGCTTCTTCCCGAGGTAGTGGTCGATCCGGTAGACGTCGTCCTCCTCGAAGGCGGAGTGGAGGATGCCGTTGAGTTCGCGGGCCGAGCCCATGTCGTGGCCGAAGGGCTTCTCGACGACGACCCGCGCGCCCTCGGCGCAGCCCGACTTCACGAGCTGCTCGACGACGCCTCCGAAGAAGGAAGGCGGGATCGCGAGGTAGTGCGCGGGGTGCTTCGCGCCGCCGAGCGCCTTGCGGAGCGACTGGAAGAGGGCGGGGTCGGAGAAGTCGCCTCCGACGTACCGCAGGCGCGAGAGCAACTTCTCGAAGGCCGGCGGGTCGATCTTCGAGTGCTTCTCGATGCTCTCCTTCGCGCGTGCGCGGATCTGCTCGTCGGTCCAGGACTCCTTCGCGACGCCGATCACCGGCATCTCGAGGTTCCCGCGTCGGGCCATCGCCTGGAGGGAGGGGAAGATCTTCTTGAAGGCGAGGTCGCCGGTCGCACCGAAGAAGACGAGTGCATCCGAAGGGGTGTTGTCCATGGCCCGGCTTCTACCCCAGTGGGTGCGGGCCGCGCGAGTCGCGGGGGGCGGGGCCGCGGGGGCCTCGTGCCGGGGCGGAATCGGTGCGTCGGCGGCGAGGCCTCGCGCCCGGTTTCGACCCCCGAACCGGGCTTGACCGCTTCGGCGGGCCACGGCTAGGCGAAGGCATGTCCTCCTTCCGGCGCAGCCTGGCCATGGTTCTCCTCCCCCTGGGTCTCCTCGCGGCTTGCGGCGGCGGCTCCGGTTCCGGCTCCTCGCCGGTCGCCAGCCCCACGCCCGCTCCGACCGAGACGCCCACCCCGGGAACGGCCGACTTCTCCGCCTTCGAGCGCGAGATCCAGGCCTTCGTGGACGAGCGAGAGGACGTGGAGGGCGCCGGCGCGATCGTCGTCGACCGCGCGCGGGGGGTGGTCTACCGACATGCCTTCGGCACCTTCTCCGAGGACCGCGTCTACCTGCTCGCGTCGTCGAGCAAGATGATCACGGCGGGCGTCCTGATGCGGCTCGCCGACCAGGGGCTGCTCGACGTCGACGCGCCGGTCGCGGACGCGGTCGCGTGGGGGGCCGGCAACCCCTCGATCACTCCCGCGCAGCTCCTGTCGAATTCCTCGGGTCTCGTCGGCTTGCGGCCGAACCCCGGCTACCGGCCCTACTTCTGCCAGTACCTCTGGACCGGGACGATCCAGGACTGCGCCGCGGCGATCTTCACCGGCGACGGCGACGACGCGGACGTGATCCCGCCCGACACCACGTTCCGCTACGGCGGCGCGCAGTGGCAGGTCGCAGGCGGTCTCGCGGAAGCGGTCACGGGCCGCTCCTGGGCCGACCTCGTGCGCGAGACCTACGTCGAGCCCTGCGGGCTGCGGACGCTCGCCTACAACAACCATTTCGCCCAGTTCGTGACCGGCGTGACCGGCTACCCGGCGGGCTTCGACGCCGACCCGGCGAACCTGCGCGCGACCGACAACCCGAACATGGAGGGCGGCGCGTACTCCGACCTCGACGACTACGCGAAGCTGCTGCTCATGCACCTGCGCGGCGGCTCCTGCGACGGCGGGCGAGTGCTCTCCGAGGAGGCCGTCCGCCGCATGCGCGTCGACCGGCTCGCCGCCTGGGGCGGCTCCACCGGGGCGGGCTTCGAGGGCTACGGCTTCGGCTGGTGGATCGACCGGGAGAACCCGGCGCTCGCGATCGACCCGGGCGCCTACGGCGCCGTCCCGTGGATCGACGAGGAGCGTGGCTATGCCGCGTTCCTCGCACTCGAGGCCACCGACTCGGTCGGTCTGCAGCTCTTCGGCCGCGTTCTCCCGCTCGCGAACGCCGCGATCGACGCGAGTCGCTGAGACCCGCGGGTCGACCCGGGTCCGTACCGCGAAGGGGATCTCGATGAAGGTTCTGGTCACCGGCTCGAACAGCGGCTTCGGGCTGCTCTCCGTGCTCTCGTTCGCGCGGCTCGGCCACCCGGTGGTCGCGACCATGCGCAACCTGGACAAGGCGGGCGAGCTGCGCGCCGCCGCGGCGAAGGAGGGCCTCGCGATCGAGCTGCGCCGGCTCGACGTGACCGACGAGGCCTCGATCGCGGCCGCGATTCCCGACCCGGCGGAGTTCGACGTGGTCGTCAACAACGCGGGCTTCGAGGTGCAGACGGCGATCGAACTGCTCGACGACGACCTGCTCGACCGCCAGCTCGACACGAACGTGCGAGGTCCGGTCCGGGTGCTCCGGCGCGTGCTCGCGGCGTGGCGCGAGCGCGGCTCGGGCGTGGTGGTGAACGTGTCGAGCATCGCGGGCCTGGTCGCGGTGCCCTACGGGGGCGCGTACGCGGCCTCCAAGCATGCGCTGGAGGCGCTCACGGAGGCGCTGCACTACGAGATGAAGGGCTACGGCCTGCGTTTCGCGCTCGTCGAGCCGGGTCGCTTCGAGACCGCGTTCGACGGCAACGTCGTGCGGCCCGACGCATGGGAGCGCTCTCCGTACTTCGAGCGCGCCGCGCGCTTTCGCACGCGGCTCTCGACCTTCGACGCAGGCGGGTCCACGCCCGATCCTCAGCTCGTCGCCGACGCGATCGTGCGCGCGGCGCTCGACCCGGCGACCCCGCTGCGCACGCTGGTGGGGCCCGATGCGCAGACGATCGCGTCGGTGCGCGCGCAGGGGAGCTTCGAGCAGTTCGAGGCGGCGATGAGGGCGGCCCTCGACTGGTGGGAGTGAGCGCGGGGTCGCCGTCGACCCGGGAGGCCGGGGATCAGGGAGTCGCGGTCCAGCGCACGGAGCCGTCGCGCGAGATCCGCGCGACGGTCGTCGACGACGGATCGATCGTGGCGCCGAGCCAGCGCGCGAGCGAGGTCGCCGGCTGCTCGGCGGCACCGTCGGCCGGGCCCACGACGGCGCGCACCGGGGATCCACGCATCGCGATCTCGCGCGCGCCGAGCACCGCCGGCCCGTACCAGCGCCACGCGTGCTCCCACCTCCGGTCCTCGAGCCGGTGGGGCTGGCCGAGGAGCGTCGCCGCGAGGAGCGCGGCACCGCAGATCGCCGATGCGCGCGCGGGCAGGCTCGCGATCGCGAGCCCCGCGAGCAGGGCGAGCGGCCCGAGCAGCGGGATCGCGAAGTAGGACGGGAGTGCCGCCTCGAGCGCTCCGCAGGCGATCGCCGCGACCGCGAGCGGGAGGAGCGCCAGGGCGGCGGGAACAGGTTCGAGCCGGCCGCGGACGAGGCCGGCCGAGACGAGCACGGTCGCGGCCGCGAGCAGGGCGGTCGAGACCGGCCACGGCAGCCAGAGCGAGCGCAGCAACAGTGCCGGTGGCTCGACGGCGACGAAGCGGAGGCCGCGCGCCGAGAGGAGTCGCGACGGCTCGCTGCCGATCGCGTCGACCGTGCGGGTGACCGCGGTCCCGGTCCCCGTGGCGGGCTCCCGGGCGACGGGTGCGTCCTCGTGCGCGGCCGCGGGCGGTCGCCCCGGAAGCGACGCTTCTCCGGGCGGGCCCGGGATCCAGACCGGCGTCCCGTACCCGCGCTGCGCGAGCATCCACGGCACCTGCATCGCCAGCACGACGCCGATCACGGTCGCAGCCGCGACGGCCGCGGCGCGCACGCCGCGGGACCCGGCCGCGGCGACGACGCAGGCGAGGATCGGGAGCGCGACCACGATCGCGGAGAGATGGCTCGCGACCGCGGCCCAGGCGAGTGCCGCCACGAGGGCGGCGCGCGGCAGCGACATGCGGTGCCGGCCGAGCAGGAGCAGGACGAGCGCGAGGTCGAGGCAGGCGAGCGCGAAGCACGGGTTCCAGCCGGCGCGGGCGAGCGCCGCCTCGTAGGGCACGGTCGCGGCGAGCAGGGTGGCTGCGAACGAGGCGAGGAGCGGCGCCCCGGCGGACTCGATCGCCGGCACGAGGAGTGCGAAGGCGGCCGCGTCGAGCAGGCTCGTCGAGACGCCCATCGCGTGCGGCAGCGGCCCGGTCCACGGCGCGAGTACCTGCCGAGAGAGCCAGAGCCACCAGTAGTAGAACGGGCCGAGGTGCGTGCCTCCGCCGGTCTTCGCCGGGCCGGTCAGCGGAAGGGAGGCGAAGCTTCCCTGCACCGCCTGCCAGTCGCCGACCTGGTCCTGCATGAGCCAGAAGTCGCGCGACACCCCGTCGACGCGCAGCCAGAGCGCCCAGGCGAACACGGCCGCGGCGGCGAGGAGGGTGACGAACGAGTTGCGTCGCGGGGCCATGGCGGAGAGGGGCGAGACCTCCTCGCGGAGGAGTTCTCGCGCGACCTTATCACCGTTCGCCCACGGTCGCTTCGCTCGAAGGGGCAGCGAGCCGGCGGAGCCGCAGTCGTTCGAGCTTGCCCGCGGCGTTGCGCGGCAGGCGGTCGAGGCGAATCCATCGTCGCGGGACCTTGAAGCCGGGGAGCCGCGCGCGGCACCACGTGGCCAGTTCGTCGTCGTTCGGCGCGTCCGGGGCCACGACGAGCGCCGCGGCGACGAGCTGGCCCCAGTGCTCGTCCTCGACGGCGAAGACGCCCGCATCGACGACGCCCGGGTGTTCCATCAGCAGGTCCTCGATCTCCTCGGGCCGCACGTTCTCGCCGCCGGTGACGACGAGGTCGGTCCGCCGCGTCTCCACCCACAGGCGTCCCTCGTCGTCGAGGCGTCCGAGGTCGCCGGTGCGCAGCCAGTCGTCGCGTGCCGTCTCCGCGGCGCCTGCGCCCCCGGCGCGATGGCCGGAGGACACCTGCGTCCCGCGAAGCAGGATCTCGCCGACTCCGTCGGGGTCGGGCGAGTCGATGCGCAGTTCGATGCCCCGCAGCGGGTGGCCCGCCGAGCCGGGATGCGCCGAGGCGTCCCGCTCGTGGCTGGTCGTCACCTGCGCGGCCGTCTCCGTCATCCCGTAGGTGGCGACGAGCGGCCAGCCGAGTCCCGCGGCCCGGTCGACCAGGCGAGGGGGCAGGCGTCCGCCGCCGAGAATCGCCCCGCGCAAGGCTCGGGGAGCGGGCTCACCGGGGGCGACGTCGAGCACGCTCGCGAGCATGGTCGGGACGAGCGAGACCCATGCGACCGCGTCGGCGTCGAGGCTGCGCCGCACGGCGCAAGCGTCGAAGCCCTCGTGCAGGACGACGCCGAGTCCGCCGACCGCGGCGCGAACCGGAACGCTCAGCCCGCCGACGTGGTGCATGGGCATCGCGGCGAGCCAGCGTTCGCCCGGGCGGCAGCCGAGCCGCTCGATCACCGCGGCTGCGGCCGCCGCGAGCTGGTCGTTGCGCAGCTCGACGGCCTTCGGGACGCCGGTGGTGCCTGAGGTGTGCACGAGCAGCCACGCGTGATCGGGGAGGATCGGGGCCAACGAGCCGCGGCCGGCCGGTTCGCGGTCGAGGCCCGCGTCGACGTCGAGCCAGCGGCCGCCGGCCGTGCGACCCAGGCGCGCCGCGACCTCGTCGAACTCGGAGCCGTGCAACACGAGCCCCGGCTTCGTCGAGGCGAGGATCCTCTGCCAGTCCGCTTCCGTTCCTCGCGCGGGGAGAGGGGCGAGCGTCACGCCGGCCAGTTGCGCCGCGTGGAGGACCTCGAGAAATCGCAGGCTCGGTCGAGCGAGCAGTGCGACGACGCGCGGTCGGCTGGCGAGCGCGGAGTCGAGTCGCCGGGCGAGGCTCTCGGCTCGCTCCCGCAACTCGAACCAGTCGACGGAGTTCCCGCGCCAGGCGACGGCCTCGTCGTGCGGGCGGCGCGCGGCCTGGATCTCCACCCACGCGTTCGAAGGCCGGGTCATCCCAGCCCCGGGCCTCGCACGTCGAGTCGCGCGCAGGCTTCTCCCTCGCCGGGCTCGAGCAGGATCGCGGCCCCGCCCAGGCCGACGGCTCGACGGGCTCCGGGACCGGCGGCGGCTGCGTGGAGGGTCGCCTGTCGACCCACGCGCGTCTCGATCGAGTCCGTCCATGCCACGTCGAACCCGAGCTCGCGCGCCCGGTGGGCCATCGCGAGCGCCGACCGCGGTCCTCCGAGGCGAACGAGCTTCAGCACGACGACGTCGCACGCCCCTCGCTCGGCGAAGGCTTCCATCGCCCGGTGGTCGGTCACGGACTCGTCGAGGGCGATCGGCACGCCCGTCTCGCGGCGCAGTCGCGCGAGCTCGGGTGCGGGGCTGTCTCGCAGCGGCTCCTCGACCATCTCGATGCCGCAGTCGGCGACCGCGCGGAGCACTTCGAGCGCGGTGGCGGCATCCCAGGCCCGGTTCGCGTCGAGACGAATCCCCGCGGTTCCGCGTGCGGCGTCGCGCAACGCCCGGATGCGTTCGATCTCCTGCGCGGCGCCGCGTCCGCCGACCTTCAGCTTCAGCACGCGGAAGCCTCGGTGGAGGCGTTCGAGAGCCTGCGCGTGGACGTCCGACGGCCCGTCGCCCCCGACCAGCGCGCCGATCTCGAGCGTGGCGGGCAACTCTGCGCCGAGCAGCTCGGCGACGCTGCACGCACGCCTGCGAGCCTCGAGGTCGAGGAGGGCCGTCTCCACGGCGCAGGTTGCGGCCGGCGAAAGCGAGTCGCGCGTGCCCTCGTCGTCGACCTCGAGAGCGGCGTCCCCTCGACCGCGGGTCGCCGCGAACCCCGCGAGCTCGCGGCCGAGGGCATCGAGGTCGCACCGGTCGATCCAGTAGGGAGGGCTCGCCTCGCCCCGACCGACGAGGCCGTCCTCGTCCCGGACTTCGAGGAGGAAGCCGTTCCGCTCGGGGAGGTCGGTGCCGAGGGCGCGAGGGTGACGCAACGGGATCGAGAAGCGAGTCACCGTCCAGGTCATGTCGTCGTCATCGAGATGCAGGACGCGAGTCCGAACAGGAGGTGGAGCCGCGCGGTGCCCGCGAGCGAGAGGTTCAGCTCGGCGCCTCGCCTCCGGCGCAGGAGCGACACTTCGCGCCACGCGAGCGGCAGAAGGACGCACGGCAGAAGGCCGGCCCACCCGAGCGTCGGCACGAGCAGGGGCGGTGCGAGAAAGGCTCCGAGCACGCTCGCGGAGTAGAGGTTCCGCGTCGAGGCGTCGCCGAGCAGGACCGCGATCGTGCGCTTGCCCGCAATCTCGTCCGTCGGAATGTCGCGCAGGTTGTTCACGAGCATGACCGCCGTCACCAGCAGGGCGACGGGGATGGCGACCAGCAGGAGCCCGCCGTCCGGGGCCACGCCCTGCAGCCACGCCGTTCCGCCGACGGCGAACAGCCCGAAATAGAGGAACGCGAGGACCTCCCCGCATCCGAGCGCGGCCAGCGGTGCCGGGCCCGCGCTGTAGGCGAGGGCTGCCACCGCGGCGCTCGCGCCGATCGCGACGATCGGCCAGCCACCGCGGATCGCGAGAACCGCTCCGACGACGAGAGCGACCCCGATCGCCGCGAAGGCCGCCCGCCGCACCGACTCGGGCTCCAGCAGTCCGGCCTGGACGACTCGCGTCGGTCCCAGCCGGACGGCCGTGTCGATGCCGCTCGCGTGGTCGTAGTAGTCGTTCGCGAGGTTGGTCGCGATCTGCAGGGCGAGCGCCGCGACCGCGGTGAGCACGGCGACACCGACGTCGACGTCGCGGGTGCGACCGGCCCAGGCCGTGCCGACCAGCACCGGCACGAGGCTCGCTCCCAGCGTGCGCGGGCGGAGCGCCATCCACCACGCGCTCGCGCTGCCCGTCGTCGCCATCTCAGGGGAGCCTGGGAAAGCGATCGAAGTCGGGAGCCCTCTTCTGGACGAAGGCGTCGCGGCCCTCCTGCGCCTCCTCGCTCATGTAGAAGAGCAGCGTCGTGTTGCCCGCGAGTTCCTGCAGGCCGGCCATGCCGTCGGTCTCCGCGTTGAAGGCCGACTTCAGGCAGCGCAGCGACATCGGGCTGTGGCGCAGCATGTCGCGGCACCATTGCACCGTCGTCTCCTCGAGGCGGTCGAGCGGGACGACCTCGTTCACGAGGCCCATGGAGAGCGCCTGCTGCGCGTCGTACTGACGACACAGGTACCAGATCTCGCGAGCCCGCTTCTGGCCGACGAGTCGCGCGAGGTAGCTCGCGCCGAAGCCCGCGTCGAAGCTTCCGACCTTGGGGCCCGTCTGGCCGAATCGGGCATTGTCGGCCGCGATCGTGAGGTCGCACACCACGTGCAGCACGTGGCCGCCTCCGATCGCCCAGCCGGCGACCATGGCGACCACGGGCTTGGGCAGGCTGCGGATCATCTTCTGGAGGTCGAGGACGTTGAGACGCGGCACGCCGTCGCCGCCGACGTAGCCCTGGTCGCCGCGCACGGTCTGGTCGCCGCCGCTGCAGAAGGCACGACCGCCCTCGCCGGTCAGGATGACGACCCCGACGTCGCGCTCCTCGCGCACGTGCGCGAAGGCGTCGATCAGTTCCATCACCGTCTTGGGACGAAACGCGTTGTGGACCGAGGGCCGGTTGATCGCGATGCGCGCGATGCCGTCGGCCTTCCGGTAGGTGACGTCTTCGTATTCCTTCACCGTCTGCCAATCGATGGTCATGCTCACCTCGTCAGGCCCGGGCGTCTCGGCCGAGGGGGCCGAGGTCCGGGTCGGTTTCCTGGTGCGGTCTTGTCGTCTCGAATCCCGGCTTCCGTCGCGCGCGATCCGTGGCGAGGCCCAGGAGTCGCGCGAAGGCCTCGGGGTGTTCGAGATGCACGTTGTGCCCGGCGGGCAGGATCTCGAGGCTCGCGCCCGGAATCCGCCCGGTCATGTTCGAAGCGATGGCGGCGAACTTCGCGTCCCCGCTGCCGGCGACGCACGTGACGGGGACCTGCAGGTCGGCGAGCCGGTCGCCGAGCCAGAGCTGGGCCCCGGTGCCCATGCCGCGCAGGCTGGCCGCGAGCCCGGCGACGCGATTGCCTCGCCGCTCCTCGGCCGCCTCCCGCCGAAGCGATGCGCGGAGCTCGCGCTGGGAGGCGAGCACGGGCGTCTCCTGCCAGCGCGCGAGGAATGCCTCGACGCCGTCGCGCTCGATGGAGGCCGCGAGCGCGTCGTCGGCCGCGCGCCGCGCCGCGCGCTCGTCGTCGGCCTCGAGTCCCGGGCTCGCGCTCTCGAGCACGAGGGCCTCGATGCGCCACACCTCGGCGAGCGCGAAGTGCAGGGCGAGTCGTCCGCCCATCGAGTAGCCGGCGAGCGTGAACGACGAGACGCCCAGCCGGTCGAGGGCTCGGCCGAGGCGACGCGTGGCGCTCTCCATCCGGCAGGCGTCTCCCTCGTCGACGAAGCGGGAACGGCCGTGTCCCGGCAGGTCGGGTGCGAGGATGCGGAAGCGAGGGAGATGCCCGGCGACGCGCGTCCAGCCGAGGTGGCAGCCCGTGAATCCGTGCAGCAGGACGATCACGGGAGCACCCGGGGCGGCCCCGGGTCTCTCGTGGACGACGAGCGTCCCGCCGTCGTCCGCGACCTCGTGCTCGATCCAGGCCCGGCTCACGCGACCTCCCGCCGCGGCTGCAGGGACGCGAGGACTTCGTCCACGATCGCCCGGTGCCGGCGCACGTTGTGGGCGCGGTCGGTCGGCACCTCGATCACCCGGAGACCCGAACCGCGACCGAACGACGCGAGCGAGGACTCGAGCCCGGCCAGCGAGTCGACCAGGACGTGGGTTCCGCCGCACATGCGTACCGCCGGCTCGAGCCCCAGTCCGTGCGGCGTGCCGAAGAAGGGCTCGAAGGCGTCTTCCAGTCGCGCCTGCGGAAGAAAGGAGAAGATGCCTCCGCCGTCGTTGTTGGGAACGACGACGCACAGGTCGAGCCGATGTCGCGCGGCGATCTGCAACGCGCCCAGGTCGTGCAGGAAGCTCAGGTCGCCGACCAGGAGCCAGGTGGGCCGCTCGCTCGCCGCGGCGACTCCGAGCGCGGTGGCGACGACGCCGTCGATGCCGTTGGCGCCGCGATTCGCGAACACGCGCAGGTCCCGCCGGGTCGCGCCCGCGAACGTGTCGAGGTCGCGCACCGGCATGCTGCTGCCGACGACGAGGGCCGCGCCGTCCGGCAGCACGGCCGACAGCCGGGCCGCGACGGCGCCTTCGAACAGCGGCTCGCCCCGGGGCACGAGCTCGTCGAGCGCCTGGCGCGTCCGGCGTGCCAGGTCGATCCACCCGGCGGCCCAGGCGGAGTCCGTCGACCGCGACGGCCCCCGCGTCCGCAGCGCGTCGCAGAAGGCTTCCGTGTCGCCCTGGATCACCTCGGCCACGCGGAACGAAGGGTCGCCCCACGCGGAACCGGCGCCCGCGAGCACCTGCCACGCGCCCGTCGCCGCCAGCCAGCGCTGCAACGGCTTGGACGTCGGCAGCGCACCGAAGCGCAGCACCACCTCGGGCTCGAGGTCCCGGGCGAGCCTCGCGTCCCGCAGGAAGACGTCGTAGCCGTCGACCACGAGGTCGAAGGCCGGGTGCGTGCCGTGGCGGAGCCCCGAGAGGGGATCGGCGAGGATCGGCCACCCGAGGTGGAGCGCAAGCTGCGCGATCGCGTCGGCGCCCGTCGCCTGCGTCCGCGGTCCGGCGACGATGCAGCCGCGGCGGCCGTCGAAGGCGCGGGCGAGCCGTTCCGCGTCCTCGTCGGGGAGCTGCTGCTTCGCCCGTGCGACTCTCACCCAGGGACGTCCGTCGGCGCGACCGCCGGGGACGGCCGCAGAAGGATCGTCCGCGACCAGGGGCTCGCGCAGCGGGAGGTTCAGGTGGACCGGACCCGCGGGCCCTTCGACGGCACGCGCGTGCGCCCGACACGCGAGGCTTCGCCAGTAGTCGTGGAGGTCGACGCCCTCGGCCGGCGTGGCCGCCTCGTGGGTCCACTTGCAGTGACGGCCGAAGATGCCGTCCTGCCGGATGGCCTGCGCCGCGCCGCAGTCGCGGAACTCCGCGGGCCGGTCGGCGGTCAGGACGAGAAGCGGAATCTCCGCGTGGGCCGCCTCGGCGACCGCCGGTGCGTAGTTGGCGACCGCGGTGCCCGACGTGCACACGAGCGCGACCGCGGTGCCGCTCGCCTGGGCGAGACCGAGGGCGAAGAAGGCGGATGCGCGCTCGTCGGTGACGACCCAGGCCCGCAGCGGCGACCGGGCGAGTGCGGCGGCGAGCGGCGTCGATCGGCCACCGGGCGAGATGCACACGTGGCGCACGCCGCAGCGCGCGAACTCGTCGAGGAGCAGCGCCGCGGCATCCTGGTTCAGCCGTCCGAGGTCCATCAGCGCGAGACCTCGGCATCGAGCGCCCGAAGGGGATCGAGCATCGCGTTCATCTTGAGCTCGGTCTCGGCGAACTCGGAGGCGGCGGCGGATCCGGTCACGATGCCGGCCCCGCCGTGCACGGTGATTCCATGGGCGTCCAGGAGGGCGCTCCGCAGCCCGACGACGACCTCGCCGCGCCCGAGCCCGTCCATCCAGCCGATGCCGCCGGTGTACCAGCCGCGGTCGGCCTCGTGTCGCTGCAGGAACGACGCGGCGGCCGCGCGGGGAGTGCCGCAGACGGCGGGCGTCGGGTGCAGGACCGAGGCGACGCGAAGCACGTCGAGCCCGGGCGGGACGCGGCCGGTGACGTCGGTGCGCAGGTGCATCGCTTCCGGGAGCAGCAGGATGCGCGCATCGCCGACCTCGGGGCGGATGCCGAGGGTTACGAGCGAGGCGACGATCCCGTCGACCACGGCCCGGTGCTCGCGGCGGTTCTTCAGGCAGGCGAGCAGGGCCGCGCCGCGGATCCCGTCCTGGTCCGGGGAGTCGCCGCGCGGGTAGGTCCCGGCCAGCGCGGGCGCGTGCAGTCCTGCGGCGTCGAGCCGCACCATCCACTCCGGCGTCGAACCGAAGAACACGTTGCCGCCGTTGCGGATCGCGAAGGTCACGCACCCGGGGCGCGTCTCGCGCAGTCGGCGGAGCACGCTTCGCAGCGGCACCCCGGGGCGCGCGAGCCGCTTGCGGCGCGACAGGACCACCTTGTCGAGAGATCCGCGCCGGATCTCCGCGAGGGCGGACTCGACTCGACGATCCCATGCATCTTCCGTCCCGATCACCGGGGGGACGGAGGTCGAAGACGGCGGCGGCGCGTCCGGCGCGTCGACCTCGACGAAGT
>JAFMJW010000388.1 GCA_017853315.1 Alphaproteobacteria bacterium | reverse complement strand
GGCGGGCCTGCAGGTCGGCGAGCAGGTTCACGACCTGCGCCTGCACCGAGACGTCGAGTGCCGACACGGGTTCGTCGAGCACGAGGAAGCGCGGCCCGACCGCGAGGGCCCGCGCGATGCCGATCCGCTGGCGCTGCCCGCCGCTGAACTCGTGCGGATACCGGTCGGCGTGCTCGGGCCGGAGCCCGACCTCCTCGAGCAGTCGCTCCACCCGCTCGCGCTTCTCCGCCCCTCGCGCGATGCGGTGGATCTCGATGCCCTCGGCCACGATGTCGCCGACGCGCATGCGCGCCTCGAGCGAGCCGTAGGGGTCCTGGAAGACGATCTGCATCTCGCGCCGCAACGCGCGCATCTCGCGCGCCGAGAGGTCGCCCAGACGCCGGCCGTCGAAGACCACCTCGCCGGCCGTCGGCTCGATCAGGCGGATCAGCAGGCGGCCGAGCGTCGACTTGCCGCAACCCGACTCGCCGACCACGCCGAGCGTCTCGCCCCGGCGCACCGACAGCGTCACGTCGCTCACCGCGTGCACGACCTCGGTCCTGCGGCCGAACAGGCCGCGGCGCAGCGGGAACGACTTCGAGAGCCCGCGGGCCTCGACGAGCGCGGGCGTGCCGGGGCCGGGCTCGTCGGGTCTCTCGCCGCGGCTCGCCGGTTCGCTCATGCGTTCACCCCCGCTTCGGTGCCCGCGAGCGGGAAGTGGCACGCGACGAGCCCGCTGCCGTCGCGCGCGGGTCGCAGGGCCGGGTCCTCCGTCGCACAACGGGCCTGCGCGAACGCGCAGCGGTCGCGGAAGCGACAGCCCGACGGAAGCCGTCGCAGGTCGGGCACGACCCCCGGGATCGCGACCAGGCGCGCCGCCCGCTCGCGGAGCCGGGGCAGCGAGGCGAGCAGCGCCGCGGTGTACGGGTGCGCGGGTCGGGCGAACAGCTCGCGCGTCGGGGCCTTCTCCACCACGCGCCCGGCGTAGAAGATCGCGACCTCGTCGGCTTCGTTGGCGACCACGCCCAGGTCGTGGGTGATGAGCAGCATGCTCATGCCGAGGCGCTGCTTCAGATCGCGCAGGAGAGCCAGCACCTGCGCCTGGATCGTCACGTCGAGCGCGGTCGTCGGCTCGTCGGCGACCAGCAGCTCGGGACCGCACGACAGCGCGATCGCGATCATCACGCGCTGCTTCATGCCGCCCGACAGCTCGTGCGGGTAGCTCTTCGCGCGGCGCTCGGCGTCGGGGATCTCGACCAGCCGCAGCATGTCGACAGCCTGCGCCCACGCCTCCCGTTTCGAGACGCCGCGGTGGAGCCGGATCGCCTCCGCGACCTGGAAGCCCACGGTGAAGACCGGGTTCAGGGAGGTCGACGGCTCCTGGAAGATCATCGCGACGCGACCGCCCCGCAGCTCGCGCAGGCGGTCGTCCGGCATCGCGGCCACGTCCTCGCCGTCGACCCGTACCGAGCCGCGCACGATCCGGGCGTTGCCGTCGAGCAGGCGGAGGATCGAGAGCGCGGTCACGCTCTTCCCGGAGCCCGACTCGCCGACCAGCCCGAGCGTGCGGCCGCGCTCGAGCTCGATCGAGATCCCGTCGAGTGCGCGCACGGTTCCCCGGGGCGTCGCGAACTCCACGACGAGGTCGCGCACCTCGAGGAGTGCTGCTTCCCCCGCGGCGGAGGACGCGGCGACGACGCCGGACGTGCGCGGCGAAACCGCGCTCACGCGCCCCCCGGCGAGCGCGGGTCGAGACGGTCGCGCAGGTGATCGCCGACGAAGTTGAAGGCCATCGTCGTGACGGCGATCAGCACGCCCGGCGCGAGGATCCACGGGTAGCGGTCGAGGTTGGTCAGGTTCTGTGCGTCGGACAGCAGCGATCCCCAGCTCGTGCTGGGTTCCTGGATGCCGAGCCCGAGCAGCGACAGCGCGCTCTCGCCGAGGATGAAACCCGGGATCGCGAGCGTCGAGGCGACGATCGCGTAGCCGGCCGCCGCCGGCGCCACGTGGCGCAGCAGGATCCGCGGCGTGCTCGCACCGAGGGCGCGGGCGGCCTGCACGTGCTCCCGGTCGCGCACCCCGGCGACGATGCCGCGCACGACGCGCGCGAAGCCCGCCCAGCGGATGAAACTCATGAGCGCGACGATCAGGAGGAAGGTCTGCGCGGGCGAGAGCCCCGGCGGGATGACCGCCGCGAGGGCGAGCAGGAAGTAGAACGCCGGCAGCGCCATCATGACCTCGCACAGTCGCATGAGGACCGCGTCGGTTCGACCACCGACGTAGCCGGCGATCGTGCCGACCGTCATGCCGACCAGCGAGCTGATCGCGACGCCGATCAGGCCGACCGAGAGGCTCACCCGCCCGCCGTGGACGAGCCGCGACAGCAGGTCGCGGCCGAGCGCGTCGCTGCCGAGGAGGAAGACGCGCGCGTCGGGATCCGCGGGTGCCAGCAGGTGGCCCCGTGCCCCGAAGCGCATGGGGATCCGTGCCGACTCGTCGAGCTCGTAGCGGCGGCGCAGGCTGTCGACGAGCCGCTGGGGGTGCGCGTAGAGCAGGCCCTCCGACGCCCAGAGCGAGGGCGGATTCAGGTGAAGCCGCATCGGCGGCGAGTTGGGACGGTCGCGGTTCTGCTGCGACGGCGGGTACGGCGCGACCCAGGG
>JAFMJW010000387.1 GCA_017853315.1 Alphaproteobacteria bacterium | reverse complement strand
CGCAGCCGCTGCGCGGTCGCCTCCTACGACTACACGGTGCTCGCCGGCACGCAGGGCGCGCTGAACCACCGCAAGAAGGACCGGCTGTTCGAGCTCGCCGAGCGCCTCCGCCTGCCGGTCGTGCTGCTCGCCGAGGGAGGCGGGGGACGACCCGGCGACACCGACGTGTCGGGCGTCGCGGGCCTCGACTGCATGGCGTTCCACCTCTTCGCGAAGCTGTCGGGGCTCGTGCCGCTGGTCGGCATCGCCTCGGGCCGGTGCTTCGCCGGCAACGCGGCGCTGCTGGGCTGCTGCGACGTCGTGATCGCCACCCGCAACGCGAACGTCGGGATGGGCGGGCCCGCGATGATCGAGGGCGGCGGGCTCGGCGTGTTCCGCCCCGAGGAGGTCGGCCCGATCTCGGTGCAGGTACCCAACGGCGTCGTCGACGTCGCCGTCGAGGACGAGCGGGAGGCCGTCGCGGTCGCGAAGCGCTACCTCTCGTACTTCCAGGGCCCCGTGCCGAAGTGGCAGGAGCACGACCAGCGCGCCCTGCGACATGCCATCCCCGAGAACCGGCTGCGGGTCTACGAGGTCCGCTCGGTGATCGAGACGATGGCCGACGCGGGGTCGGTCCTCGAGCTGCGACGCGGCTTCGGGACGGGCATGGTGACCGCGCTCGCACGCATCGAAGGCCGGCCGGTCGGCGTGGTGGCGAACGACCCGAAACACCTCGCGGGCGCGATCGACGCGCCGGCCGCCGACAAGGCCGCCCGCTTCCTGCAGCTCTGCGACGCCTTCGACCTGCCGGTGCTGTTCCTCTGCGACACGCCCGGGATCATGGTCGGGCCCGAGGCGGAGAAGACGGCGCTCGTCCGCCACTGCGCGCGGCTGTTCGTCGTCGGCGCGAGCCTCACCGTGCCGACGATGACGATCGTCCTGCGCAAGTCCTACGGGCTCGGCGCGCAGGCAATGGCCGGCGGCAGCCACAAGGCGCCGATCTTCACCGTGTCCTGGCCGACCGGCGAGTTCGGCGGGATGGGACTCGAGGGAGCGGTGAAACTCGGCTTCCGCAAGGAACTCGAGGCGATCGCCGACCCCGACGAGCGCCGCCGCGCGTTCGACTTCATGGTCGCGAAGGCCTACGAGCGCGGCAAGGCGCTCAACACCGCGAGCCATTTCGAGATCGACGACGTGATCGACCCGGCCGATTCGCGGCGGAGGGTCGCCTCGGCGCTCCGGGCGGCCCCGCCGCCCCCGCCTCGGCCCGGACGAAAGCGCCCCTGCGTCGACACCTGGTGAGGGGTGCGAGCGGCGGGCGCGCTGCGACCGCGATCAGCGGGGGCGAGGATCCCCCTCCAGCCGCACGACCTCGACGGCTTCCGCGGGCCTGCCCGACGGCAGCGACACGACGAGGTCGCCCCCGGACGCCCGCACCGCGAGGCTTCGGTCGAGGCCCACGTGATGCGCCGCGACGACGCGCTCCGACGAGAGCCCGCGCACGACGACGTCCCCGCGAGCGGGCGGGTCGAGCAGCAGGAGATGCACGACTCCCGCGGTGACCGTCGCGGCCCACCGTCCGCCTTCGGCCGTGCGCCCGCCGGAGACCGTCCACGGCCGGCTGCCGCGGATCGCCGCGGCGTTGCGGCGAAGCCAGGCCCCGAGTTCCCGGAGCGGCGCCGCCTGCGGCTCGGACACCCGTCCGTGCGCGTCCGGACCGACGCCGACGAGGAGGTTTCCACCCCCCGCCACGACCTCGCAGAACAGGCGCACGAGGGCGTCGCCGCCGAGGATCTCCCCGGGCCCCTCCGCGAGGTTGGCGCCGAACGAGTGCCCGATGCCGCGGGCGAGCTCCCACTTCCCGGCCGGCAGGGTGTCCGGCACGCGGTACTCGGGCGTGGTGAAGTCCGCGAGCGGCGACGGCGGGAACACGAGCCGTCTTCGCTCCGACGGGAGGCGCGACCAGAGTGCCTCCACCGCGCGCCCGGCGACGCGCAGCAGCGCCCGGCGGGCGCGGCCGTCGAGCCCCGGGATCACCGCGAAGCGGTCGTTCACGAGACCGTCGGGGACCCTGGCGCGGTAGTGCGCGACGAGCGCGTCGATCTCCTCGCCCACCGGCCAGGCGACGTCGCCCCAGAGCACGTCCGGGGCGTAGCGATCGACGAGCTCGCGTACCTGCGCCGCGGCGAACTTCTCGTACTCGCGCGAGGTGGGGATCGCGAGCAGCAGGTCGGCGCCCCGTCGCACCGGGTGTCCGACGTAGGACCAGTCGTAGCCGGCACAGTAGTAGAGCCCCATGCGGAGCCCGCTTGCGCGCACGGCGTCGGCGAGACCGCCGACCAGGTCGCGCCGGGCGTGCCAGTCGCCCTTGCGCGGATGCGTTAGGGCCGTCGGCCAGAGCGCGAAGCCGTCGGAGTGCTTCGAGGTCAGGACGACGTACCCCGCACCCGCTTCGGCCGCGAGACCCGCGATCGCGTCGAGGTCGGCGGCCGCGCTCGCCTCGTCGAAGGCGGGCCGGAAGTCGTCGTAGGCGAAGTCCGCCCCCCGGGTCGCGACGTGGTGCGCCCGGGTCGGCGACCCCGGGATCGCCATCGTGTTCATGTACCACTCGGCGTAGGGCATGCGGCGGAGCATCTCGCGCGGTCCCTCGTCGTGGAGGAG
>JAFMJW010000386.1 GCA_017853315.1 Alphaproteobacteria bacterium | reverse complement strand
CGCCGCACGCCCGAAGGTCGGTGGGAGACCGGCACCCAGCTCGGACTACAGGACGCGGTTCGGCGGCGGCTACGGCAACCTGCAGAACATGTCGCAGGACGCGGGAATGGTGGGCCTTCAGAACTTCGTCCTGCCGATCGCCTCGGTCCTCGCCTGCGGCGCATGGCTCTTTCGCCGCCGGCGCACCGACCCGTGGATCCTGCTCGGCGTCTGCGCGATCGCCGCGCGCATGGGCTGGTACCACCGCTTCTACGACGACATGCTGCTCGTCCTGCCGGTGATCGCGCTGATCCGCATCCTCGGCTCGCGCGGCACGCCCGGCGGCGCCGTCGACCGGACCGCGAGGATCGCGGCGATCCTGCTCGCCGCGACCCTCGCCCACCTTCTCGCCCCG
This sequence comes from Alphaproteobacteria bacterium, assembly GCA_017853315.1. Taxonomy (GTDB): domain Bacteria; phylum Desulfobacterota; class Binatia; order UBA12015; family UBA12015; genus REEB422. Next base: position 2,257 of record JAFMJW010000386.1, on the reverse strand, counting down.
GGCGTCGTCCACGGCAGGATCGGGCCCTGGATGGACACGGCCGCCGCGTGGGTCTGGTTTGCCGACCTGCTCTTCCTCGCGAACGTCGCGTCCTCGCTCGGGCCCGCCTGCCCCGAAGGGGCGGACTCTTCGATCGCCGGCCGCCTCGCAGCCACGGGAATCGCCTGAATGAAGACCGTCGAACGGGAGAAGATCGGGACGACCGCGGACGTCGTGTCGACCGCGATGCGGGCCGGCATCGCGATCCTCGCCCTGCTCGCCGCCGCGAAACTGGGCGACGAGTTCCATCGCCTGGTGTGGGGCCTTCCCGAGAATCTCGGCGCCGTCGACCTCGTCCGGCGCTGGAACGAGACGCGCGCGTGGTTCGCGGGCGAGCCGGTCTACGCGCTCGACGACGCGATCTATCCTCCCGCCACCTACCCGGTCCTCTGGCCGATCCTCGGCTGGATCGACTTCGAGGGGGCACGCCGGCTGTGGGCGGTGGTCTACGTCGTCTTCCTCGCGTGGCTCGTGGCGATCACGCTGCGCGAGAGCGGCGTCCGCTCCCGCGCGGGCCGCGTCGCGGCGGCTTTCGTCCCGCTCGCCATGAACGCGACCGGGGCGACGATCGGCAACGGCCAGCTGCTGCTGCTCGTGCTCCCGCCGCTCGTCGCCTCGTGCCTGCTCGCCGCTCGCGGTGGAGCGGGCGGACGCGAAGACCTGCGGACCGACCTCTCGATCGCGGCGCTGTTCTCCATCGCGATGGCGAAGCCGAGCGCGAGCGCCCCGTTCGCATGGATCATCCTGTTCTGCCCGGGGAGGCTGCGCCCGGCGGTGCTGACGGGAGCCGCCTACCTCCTCCTGACGGCGTTCGCGCTCGCCTTCCAGCCGATCGACACGGGATCGATCGGCGGCTCCGACCCCGCCGGGTCCGCTCGCCGGATCATCGGGGCCTCCTACGGCAACCTCCAGGCGTGGCTCGTGCACCGCGGGCTCGAGGCGAGCCCGCTCATGGTCGTGCTCCCGGCGGCGGTCCTGCTCGCGACCGGGCTCTGGGTGTGGAAGAGGCGCGCGACCGATCCGTGGAACCTGATCGGCGTGGTCGCGATCGTCGCGCGCACCGGCTGGTATCACCGCATGTACGACGACCTCCTGATCCTGCTCCCGGTGATCGCGCTCCTGCGCATCGGCACGCGCCGGGCCCACGGCGAGGACGACCTGCGACGAGCGCCGGCGATCCTGGTCGCGATCGCCAGCATCGCGGCCGGCCTCGTGCCCGCCCGACTCCACACCCGCGGCTACCCGGTGACGTCCCTCGTCGTGAACACGGCGACGGTCGCGACCTGGCTCGCGGCCTTCGTGCTGCTCGATCGCGAAGCGAAGCGGACGTCCTCCGGCACGGTGAATCCTCCGCCGCGTTGACCCGGGCGGCGCGAGCCGGCATACCGACGGCGACCCGCCCGCCGAACGCCCCATGACCACGCTCAAGCGCAAGGCCGCGATCGTCGGCATCGCCCACCTGCCGTTCTCGAAGAACATCGGCACGCCCGAGCGCACGAACGCGATGCGGGTGACGATGCAGGCGCTCGACGACGCCGGGCTCCGCCCCGAGGACGTCGACGGGATGGTGAAGTCGGGACTCGAGGCGACCTCCGAGATGGAGATGTGCCGCGGGCTCGGCATCGAGAACCTGCGCTTCTTCTGCGAGATGGGCTACGGCGGCGGGCAGGGATCGGGGGCGATCGCGGTCGCCGCGGCGGCCGTCGCCTCCGGCCAGGCCGACGTCGTGGTCTGCTGGCGCGCCCGCAACCGCGGCTCGGGCGGTCGCCCGTGGGCGAAGACCGGCTGGCGCGTCGGGGGCGACCAGCAGTTCTACTCGCCGTTCGGCTGCGTGCGACCGGTGGACCAGGTGGCGATGATCGCGCGCCGGCTCATGCACGAGAGCGGCATCACGAGCCGGGACTTCGCCGAGGTGGCGGTCGCGTGCCGCGCGCACGCCCGCAACAACCCGCACGCGCTCATGCGCGAGCCGATGACGATCGAGGACCACCAGGCCTCCCGCCCGGTCTCCGAGCCCCTGCGCCTGCTCGACTGCTGCCTCGAGACCGACGGGGCGCTGTGCGCGATCGTCGCGAGCGCCGACCGCGCGCGCGACACGCGGCACAAGCCCGCGTGGATCCTGTCCGCGGCGCAGGCGACCGGCAACCAGACCGTCGTGATGGCGAACTTCCACAAGACGCCGTTCCTCGAGACGCCGACGAAGTGGGTCGCGCGCGAC
>JAFMJW010000107.1 GCA_017853315.1 Alphaproteobacteria bacterium | reverse complement strand
GACGTCTCGGTGCAGGCGCAGGTCGTGAACCTGCTCGCCGACCTGCAGGCCCGCCACGGCCTCACCTACTTCTTCGTGTCGCACGACCTGCGGGTGGTGGCGCACCTGAGCCACCGCATCGCCGTGCTCTACCTGGGGCGCGTGGTCGAGATCGCGCCGCGCGACGCACTGCTGGCGGGGCCTCTCCACCCGTATGCGCGCGCGCTGCTCGCGGCGGTGCCGGAGGCGTCGGTCGACCCGCGGCCCGCCGCGCCGAGCGTGCAGGGAGACCCGCCGAGCCCGGTCGCGCCTCCGCCCGGATGCGCCTTCCACCCGCGGTGCCCGTTCGCGGAGGCGCGCTGCCGCACGGAGCGACCGGAACTGGTCGCGGGAGCGGGCGATCGCGCGGTCGCGTGCCACGTGTTCCCGGTGCCACGGTGAGCCCGGTCGCCGACGCCAGCGTGCCTGCCGCCCCGAGGGGCTTCCGGGCCCGCGTGGTGCGGGACCTCTTCGAGCGACCGGCCGGGAACTTCGCCGCGCTCGACGGGATGCGCGGCTTCGCCTCGGTGATCGTCCACGTCTACCACTGCGGGCTCTGGTCGGGGCAGTTCCACGACGACAACCCGGTCCGACGCGCGCTGAACGGCTTCTGGACGGGCATCGACATCTTCTTCGTCCTCTCGGGCTTCCTGATCGGTCGGATCCTGATCGGCGAGCTGCTGCGCGACCGCCGGATCCACTGGGCGAAATTCTGGGCTCGCCGGAGCTTCCGGATCCTGCCTGGCTACTGGCTCGTGCTGGCCGGGCTGCTGCTGCTCTCGGCCGGCGGCATCGGCGGCGCCTGGTACTACCTGTTCGGGACGAGCGACCCGTCGGTCCTGCGACGGCTCGCGTGGGAGAATTTCGCCTACCTGAACAACTACCTGCAGCCCTCGGACGGGGCGTCCGTCATGAGCTGGACCTGGTCGCTCTGCGTGGAGGAACACTTCTACCTGCTGCTCCCGCCCCTGCTCCTCGCGATCTTCCGGCTCGCTCCGGCGCGATTTCGTCTCCCGTTGCTCGTCGGTTGCGTCCTCCTGCCGCTCGCGGGGCGGATGCTGCAGTTCCGAGCCGATCCCGCCATCGAGCTGCTCGGCGGCTTCTACTACCGGTCGCACAACCGGTTCGACGAGATCTTCGTCGGCGTCGTGATCGCGTACCTCCACGTCGTGCACGGTTCGGCGCTCGCCGTGGCCGTCGATCGCCTGCGCCACCTGCTGTGGCCGGTCGGGTTCGCGCTCGCCGCCGCCGTCTGGATCGGCGGCGGGCTGCACGGCTCGGGGAGCGCCTTCACGGTCGTGTGGCAGTTCCTCGTGATGGCGGTCGGGACGGGGTTCGTCCTCCTGAACAACCTCTACCTGCACAACCGGGTGGAACGCTTCTTCGCGCACCCGGCCTGGTACCCCCTCTCGCGCGTCTCCTACGGGTCCTACCTGCTCCATCCCTTCGTGATCTTCGGGCTGGTGACGCTGGGGGCCCGCTTCGGGATCTTCCCGCCCGGCGTCCCGGGATTCGTGCTCTTCTGCGCCGTGGTCCTGGTGGTCGCGACCCTGTTCGCCTCGCTCCTCTTCGTCCTGGTCGAGCGGCCGATGCTCGACGCGGGCGTGCGCGTCGCGCGCCGACTCGACGAGAGGCGCACCGCGGGCTGAGCGGTTGCGGCCGAGGTCACGATGGCGCCGATGATCGCTCCTGCCGCGTTCGCGCACCGGCAGGTCGACTCTCGGGTGTCGCGGTGAACGCCGACGGTTCCGGTACGGACGCGATGCGGGGTCGTCGTGGCGGCGTCGGGTCGACGCTCTTCGTCCGGCCGCCCGAAAACGTCGCCGCCCTCGACGGCCTTCGCGCGATCGCGGTCCTGCTGGTGCTCGTGTACCACTGCGGCCTCTGGAGCGGCGCGCTGGTCTTCGCGCCCCCGGGACCGATCCGCAGGCTCCTCGACGGCTGCCGGATGGGCGTGGACGTCTTCTTCGTCTTGTCCGGCTTCCTGATCGGGCGGACGCTCGTCGACGGTCTGGCGCACGAGGGGCGTCTGCACTGGGGACGGTTCTTCGTCCGCCGCAGTTTCCGGATCGTCCCGGCCTACTGGCTCGTGCTGTCGGGACTGCTGCTGATCTCCGCCGGCGGCATCGTGGACGGGTGGCTTCCCCTCTTCGGGACCACGGATCCGGCGCTCCTGCGGTCGATGGCCTGGCAGAACTTCCTTTACCTGAACAACTACCTGCAGCCGTCGAGCGGCGCGACGGTCATGAGCTGGGCGTGGTCGCTCTGCGTGGAGGAGCACTTCTACCTTCTGCTTCCGCCGCTCCTCTGGGTGATCTTCCGAGCAGGGCCGCGATGGAGATTGCCGCTGCTGGTCGCCTGCACGCTCCTGCCGGTCGCCCTGCGAGCGATCCAGTACGCCACGGACCCGGAGGTCCGCCCGGTCGACGGCCTCTACTTCCGGTCGCATGATCGGGTCGATCAGCTCTTCGTGGGCGTCGTGGTCGCCTACCTCGAAGTCGTGCGCCCCGGGCTTCTCGCGCGTTCGGCGAAGCGGCTTCGCCACGTGCTGTGGCCGACCGGCCTGGCACTCGTCGCGCTCGCGTGGACCTGCGACGGATTCTTCGAAGGCGGCGCGTTCCCCGTCGTGTGGCAGTTCACGGTGATGGCGGTCGGGGTCGCTCTCGTCCTGGTCAACGCGCTGCACCTGCCGAACGCCGTCACGCGCTTTCTCTCGGGCGCGGCCTGGTACCCGGTCGCGCGCGTCTCCTACGGCATGTACCTGCTCCACCCGTTCGTGATCTTCACGGTCCGCCCACTCGTGCTCCGGACGGCCGGGCCCGCAGGGTTCCTGCTGCTGGTGGCATTGGCGTTCGCGGTCACCTGGACGCTCGCGGCGGGAATGTTCCTCGCCGTCGAGCGGCCGATGCTCGACGCGGGTGCCGCCATCGCCCGCCGGATCGACGATCGACGGGGTTGAACGGCGCGACCCGGCCGCCGCGGCCCGACGGGGGGCCGATCGTCCTCAGGGCCTGCGCAGCACGTACGTCCCGGTCATCACGAACATCTCGTTCTCGGTCGTGGCACCGGGCGTGAGCGGACAGGCGTCGCACCATCCGTCGCCCGAGCCGGGCGAGGAGTCGCACGCCGCGTCGTCGTCGGCGCCCGCACACGGCTCGCCGATGCGACCCGCGACGCACGCGACCGGCTTGCAGGTCGTGCGGTCGGGCATCGTCGAGAGGCGGGTGACGAGCCGCAGGTCCGGGCTGCCGTCCTCGAGCAGGCCGTTGTTGAAGTCCGCGCAGTAGCGCAGCGTGCGCTGCGCCGGGTCGGGCGAGTCGAGAACGATCGCCGGCGTGTAGAACCGGTTCACCGGGTCGGAGTAGTCGAAGCTCTCGTAAATCCGCTCGCCCGAGGGCATGTCGATCGTGAAGTTCCGCCCGCGCTTGTGGGTGTGCGAGTTGAGCGACAGCACCTCGGCCCCCTCCGGGAAGGTGTGGGTCGCGCAGTAGCGCCTGGTCGTGAACGGCAGTTGTCCGCGCTGGTCGTAGATCGCGTGCACGTCGGTCACGCTCCGGATCGGCCAGGTGCGGTCGCGGGCGAAGCTCATGTTGAGCCGCACGGCGAGCTCGTGGTCCTTCGTCGTCAGGTTGAAGGCGTGGGAGTTCCAGTAGAGGATTCCGCGGATCGGCACCTCGGTGTAGAAGCCGTCGGGGCTCGGCGGCTGGATCTGCTGCGCGGTCTGCGCACCGCCGATCGAGTCGCCGGTCGGGTTCACGGTTCCGTCGGCGGGGCCGAAGCCGATGCACGCGACGACGTCCTTCACCTCGCTGCCGCACTCGCCGCCCGCGCCGCAGGCGCCGCGCTCGGTCGGCTCGCAGGCCTGTCCCTCCCTGTCCCCGCCCTTGCAGGTCCAGGCGCCGAACGACGGGTCGTGCACGCGGTCGGCCCCGAGCCCGGAGTGCTGCAGGACGAGGTGGTGGCTTCCGGGGTCCTGCCGCAGGTGGCTGCCGTTCGCGTAGAACACGCCGCGTGCGCGGTCCTGCAGTTCCTCGGGAACCTGGTCGCTGAAGTCGTAGTACTGCGCGAAGCAGACCTCGCGCTCGGTGCTCGCGGGAAGGACGAAAGTCGGCATCCGGAACTGCACGCCGTCGCCCGCGGCGGGAGGGGTGAGCGGCTCGATCGAGACCAGCTCCGAGGGCGGCAGGCACGCGCCGAGCAGCTTGCCGACGTAGTCGGCGTCGCCGCGGATCGAGTCGCCGATCGAGCCGGTCGGCGGCGCGCCGGCCTCGATCCAGATGCGCAGCGCCTCGAGCTCGTCCTTCGTGATCGCGGGAAGTCCGCTCGGCATCGGGCTGCCGACGATCGGCTCGGCGCCGGGCGCGCCGCCCGAGTCCGCGAGCGTCGAGGCCGCGAGCTTCGTGTAGAGGTAGCTCGCCTTGGGCTCGCCCGGGCGGATGCGCTGGATCGAGGGACGCTCGGCCGAAGGCACGTCGAAGAGGTTCGCGTGCGCGACGTCGGCGCGGAGGTCGAGATTCCCGGCGCGGCCCGAGCCGTGGCAGGCGTCGGTCGTGCAGGAGTGGCGCTCGAAGACCTGCGTCTGGATCGCCTCCCAGGTGGACGCGAACGTCGTGTTCGCGCACGGGTCCGGCGTGGGCGTCGGAACGGCGGAGAGCGGTGCGACCGAGTTGCTCCCGCCGTTGCCGCAGGCGGCGAGCATCGCGACGAGAGAGAGAAGGATGGCGCTGCGAGCGGATCGGAGGGCGGGGCGAGGCAACGAGGTCGACATGGCCGCGGGCCTATCACGGGCCCTGCGAGCGGGGGAACCGCAGATCGATCCGCGCGCGGGGGCGCGCGGCCCTTACCGGCCGGCCAGCCGCGACCGGCCGGAGGTGGTCGCGGGACCCTGGGAACCGGCCGGCGTCCGCGCCGCGAGTCCCGGGGGCGGCCCCGCCGCGGGGACCACGGCGACCGGCAATCCCACCCGGCACGTTCCCTCGATCCTCGCCCCGGGTCGCACGATCAGCGTCGCCGCGACGACGTCTCCCACCACGATCGACCCCGGCGCGAGTTCCGCGAACCCGGGGCAGCAGAGGCTGCCGCGGACCGTGCCGCGCAGCAGCAGGCGCTCGGCCCGGACGTCGGCCTCGAGCACCGCCCCCTCGCCGACCACCAGCAGCGCGTCGGCGCTGATCTCGCCCTTCAGCTTCCCGTCGACGCGCGCGTTGCCCGGGAAGTGGATGCGTCCCGAGATCGAGGCATCGGCCGAGATGCGGTGCTTGAAGGCCTTCGGGTCGTCGGCGAGCCCGGCGAGCAGCGCCGAGATTTCCTCGCCCGTCGGCGGGGGGGCCGTCGGAGTCGCGTCGCTCGCGCCCGACTCGCCGGTCGCCGGCGCCGCGCCCGTCGCGGCGCCGGTCGTGGACGGCCGCGCATGCGTGCGGCCGTCCTGGGTCACCGCCGCTGGCCTTCTTCCTGGATGCGTGCGGCCTTGCCCGAGAGCTCGCGCAGGTAATACAGCTTCGCGCGGCGGACGCGGCCGCGGGTGGCGACCTCGACCTTGTCGATGCGCGGCGAGTGCACCGGGAACGTGCGCTCCACGCCCATGCCGTAGGAGATCTTGCGCACGGTGAAGGTCTCGCGGTTCGCGCCGTTCGCGCGGCGCAGCACGACGCCCTCGAAGACCTGGATGCGCTCCTTCTCGCCCTCGACGACCTTCACGTGCACCTTCACGGTGTCGCCCGGGCGGAACGGCGGGATGTCCGTGCGGAGCTGCTCCGCCTCGATGGCCTGGATGACGTTGGTCGTGCTCATGGCTTCCCCTGCTGGTTTGCGCGCAGCCGGTCCAGCGCGATGGCGGCCGCCGCCCGGACCGAGAGATGGTTGTAGTCGCCCGTTCCCCGGATCGGCTCGAGTTGCGCCTCGCAGCGCGACAACACGTCGTCCGAGAGCCCGTAGCCCGTACCGAAGACGAGCAGGTACGGCTCGTCGGTGGTCTCGAGCCTGTGTGCGAGCGCCGGGAAGGGGAGAGACCCCGCCACCGACTTCGCCGATGTCGCGATGAGATGAGGCATGCGTCCGGAGTCCTGCTCCACCGCCGCGATCGCCTGGTCCAGGTCGTGGACGACCTCGACCAGGGACATGGCCGCGAAGCGGGAGGGGTTATAACGACTCCCCCACCCACTTCGCCAATGCGCGACGATCCGCTCCACCAGCGCCCGGAGCCCCGGGATCGGGTGGGCCACGAAGTACCGCCGGACCCCGTAGGTCCGGGCCGACCGGGCGATGTCGTGGACGTCGAGATTCGTGATCGAGGTCGTGACGATGGCCCCGTCGCGGTCGAGGACGGGGTGGTGGACGAGGACGACGTAGAGGGGGGCCGGGCCGGTCACGGGGCCGTCCCGGGGCCTCCGGGCCCCTTGGAGCCGTCGCCCCCGGGCTCCCCGGGCCCGCCCGCGGGTTCGCCGTCGGCCGTGCCGGCAGCCTCCCGGGCCCCGCTGCTCGCGGCCGTCCCCTGGCCTTCGGGCATCCGCTCCCGGCCCTTCCGGCGACGCGCCCCCTTGCCCGGAGATGCCCCGCCCCCGCCGGGGGCCTCCTCGGCCTCGGGCCGCCCCGCGAGCAGGTCGGGCCGAACGGCCCGGGTCGCCGCGAGCGACTGCTCGTGGCGCCAGCGCGCCACGTCGCCGTGGTGCCCCGAGAGGAGCACGTCGGGCACGCGGGAGCCGCGGAAGACCTCGGGACGCGTGTACTGCGGGTACTCGAGCAGCCCTTCCGAGAACGACTCCTCGACCAGCGACTCGCGGTTGCCGACGACGCCCGGCACGAGCCGCGCGACCGCGTCGATCACGACCGCGGCCGCGACCTCGCCACCCGAGAGCACGTAGTCGCCGATGCAGAGCTGCTCGTCGACGTGTTCGACGATGCGCTCGTCGACGCCCTCGTAGCGCCCGCACACGAGCACGATCGGGCGGCCCGCGTTCGCGAGCTCCCAGGCGCGCGCCTGCGTGAAGCGCTTGCCGCGCGCCGACATCAGGATGCGGATCGCGCCCGGCCGACTCACGGCCTCGAGGGCGGCGACCAGCGGCTCGATCTTCATCACCATGCCGCGCCCGCCGCCGTAGGGCGTGTCGTCGACCGTGCGGTGCTTGTCGACCGTCCAGTCGCGCAGCTGGTGGAGTCCGACCTCGAGGTCGCCGCGCGCGATCGCCTTCCCGAGCAGGCTCGCGCCGAGCATGCCGGAGAAGAACTCCGGGAAGATCGTGATGACGTCGATGCGGGTCACGGGTCGAGCAGCCCTTCCGGCGGGTCGATCACGGCGACGCGCTCGCGCAGGTCGACGCGCGAGAGGATCGGCGCGACCGCGGGGACGAGGCAATCGCGCACCCGGCCCTCGGCGTCGGGATCGGTGCGCACCACCCAGCAGTCGTTGCCCGGCATCGTCTCGACGGCCGCGACCGTGCCCACGCGATGCCCGTCCGGGGTGCGGACCTCGAGGCCGATCGCCTCGTGGTGGTAGATCTCGCCCTCGCCCGGCGGCGGGAGTTCCGCGACCGGGATCTCCAGCGAACTCCCGATCCACGGGAGGAGCGCGTCGAGGCTGTCGAGACCTTCGAATCCCACGAGGTACATGCCCTTGTGCGGCCTGCACTCGACGATCGCGAAGCGCGCGCGGCGGCCGGATGCGTCGACCAGGAACACGCGGTCGGCCGACGCGAGCGCGGACGAACGCGGGTTGAACGGCTTCACGCGGGCAAGTCCGCGCACGCCGTGCCCGGCGACGACCTTGCCGAGCGGGACGATCTCTCCGTCGGCGGTCACGCGCGAAGCGGACGGCCCGGGGCCGTCGCCCGGCTCACTTGTCCTCGACGATCTCGAGGACGACGCGGCGGTTCACGCGCGAGGCCGCCGCGTTGACCACCGTTCGGATCGACTTGGCCGTGCGGCCCTGCTTGCCGATGATGCGGCCGAGATCCTCCGCCGCGACCCTGAGCTCGATGATGGACGCCGTGTCGCCCTCGGTCTCCTGGACCCGGACCTCGTCGGGCCGGCTCACCAGGTTCTTCGCGAGGATTTCGACGAGCTCCTTCATGGGCTCAGCCCTGGCCGGCAGCGGCTCCTGCGGCGACCTGGCCGCGCTTCCAGCCCGCCTTCTTGAGCAGGCGAAGCACCGTGTCCGAGGGCTGGGCTCCCTTGGCGATCCAGTCCGACAGGCGTGCGAGGTCGAGCTTCACGTCGGCCGGGGTCTTGGTCGGGTCGTAGTGACCGAGCTGCTCGATGAAGCGTCCGTCGCGCGGTGCACCGGTCGAAGCCGCCACGATGCGGTAGAACGGGCGCTTCTTGCTGCCGTGGCGGGTCATGCGGATCCGAGTGGCCATCGATGCTCCTTCGCGCTGCGCTTCGTCGGGTGCCGCCGGCCGAACCGGGAGTGTGACCCGGGCACGACAGGGCGGAAACGTACGAACCGGCTGGTTAACGCCCCATCCCCAGTTGGGCAAGCAGGCCGCGGGGCCCCCCCCTGGTGAGGGACTTCATGACCTTCCGGGCCTGCCCGTACTGCTTCAGGAAGCGGTTCACCTCGGCGACGCTCGTGCCGCTGCCGGTCGCGATCCGCTTGCGGCGGCTCGCGTTCAGGATCAGGTGATCCCGCCGCTCCTGCCGGGTCATCGAGTTGATGATCGCCTCGATCCGGGCGAGCTCCTGGTCGGCCCCGGCCATGTCCTGTCCCCGGGCGAGCTTCTTCATGCCCGGGATCATGCCCATCAGGTCGGCGACCGAGCCCATCTTCTTCACGGCGCGCAGCTGGTCGCGGAAGTCCTCGAGCGTGAACTCGTCCTTGCGCAGCTTCTTCTGCAGCGCCTCGGCCTGCTTCGCGTCGTAGGCCGCCTCGGCCTTCTCGATGAGCGACATCACGTCGCCCATGCCGAGGATGCGCGAGGACACCCGCTCGGGGTGGAAGACCTCGAGCGCCGAGAGCTTCTCGCCGACGCCGGTGAAGAGGATCGGCTTGCCGGTGACGGCGTGGATCGAGAGCGCGGCGCCGCCGCGGGCGTCGCCCTCCATCTTGGTGAGCACGATGCCGTCGATGCCGATGCCGTCCCGGAATCCGGTCGCGACCGCGACCGCGTCCTGTCCGGTCATCGCGTCGGCGACGAAGATCGTCTGGCGGGGCTTCGCCGCGTCGCGCACGCGGCGGAGCTCGGCCATGAGGTCCTCGTCGATCGCGAGGCGTCCCGCGGTGTCGAGGATCACGGCCTCGTAGCCGCCGACGCGCGCCTGCTCGATCGCGGCCTTCGCGATCGCGACCGGGTCGCCGCCCGAGGTCGGCGTGTCGTAGACGCCGCAGCCGTCGCCGACCTGCGCGGCGAGCGTCTTCAACTGCTGGATCGCGGCGGGGCGCGCGAGGTCGAGCGGGACGAGGAACGGTCGCCTGCGCCGCTGCTCGCCGAGCAGGAGCGTCGCGAGCTTGCCCGCGGTGGTCGTCTTTCCGGAGCCCTGGAGTCCGACCAGCATGAGGACGGCCGGCGGCTCGCCCGAGAGGTCGAGCTTGCCCGCGGCGCCGCCCATCGTGGCGGTCAGTTCCTCGTGGACGATCTTGACCAGCTGCTGGTCGGGCGAGAGGGCGCGGAGCACCTCCTGCCCCATCGCCTTCGCCTTCACCCGGTCGACGAAGTCCTTGGCGACCTGGAAGTTGACGTCGGCTTCGAGCAGCGCCATGCGCACGTCGCGCAGCGCCTCCTCGACGTTGGCCTCGGTGATCCGGCCGGTGCCGCGGATCTTGCGGAAGACCCCTTCGAGCCTGTCGGAAAGTGCGTCGAACATGACGCCCCGACCCTAGCCTTCGGGGCCGGGGCGGGCCAAGGCTGGAGCCCGGGTGGAAGCGGGGGAGGCCGAGGAGGCCGGTGCTTCCGGGGGCGGCCCTGGTCGCCGAGGGAGATGGCTGATGTATACGGTAGTCATCGTGGAGCGGATGCAGATCTACCTCGCCCGAGGCCAGCGGGTCCGGCTCGACGCGCTTGCCCGCCGGCGATCGCAGCCCGTCGCCCAACTCGTCCGGGAGGCGGTCGAGCAGTACCTCGCGGCGGAGTCGGCCGGGCCGCAGGAGCACGACGCGCTCTTCGACCTCGTGGGCGCCGACGGCGGTCTCGAACTCGAGTCCGACGTCTCCGCTCATCACCACGAGCGGCTCGCCGACGCGGCCCATGGGGAGCGGGCGTCGCGAGGCCGGCCGCGCTCGCGAAAGCGATGACGGGGTGGAAGACGTCTTCGTCGACACCTCGGCGCTCTATGCGCTGTTCGCGGCGCGCGACCGCAACCACGCGGCGGCGCGCGCGGTCCTCGGCGAGTTGCGCGAGATGCGAGCCTCGCTCGTCACGAGCGACCTCGTGCTCTTCGAGTCCTACGCCCTCGTTCACGCGCGGACGGGCTCGGCCGGCCTGCTTCGCTTCCGTGCCGCGGTCGGCCGAAGCCGTTGGCTGCGATCCGTCGACGCGCCTCCCGCGGTCGTGGGCGACGCCTGGGCGCTGATCGAGTCACGGGTCGAGAGGGGCTACTCGTTCGTCGATGCGACGAGCTTCGTCCTGATGCGCCTTCTCGGGACGAACCGGGCCTTCACCTTCGACGCCCACTTCGGGCAGGAGGGCTTCGCGATGCTCCCGGGCCGGGACGCGCGACGCTGACGGCGGCCGCGACCTCGCGGAACGTCCCGGTCCGCGTGCCGAGCGAGGGGCGACGGAGCCGCAGGACCGGGGACCCGAGGCCACGCGCGACTCGCCGACGGCACTTGAAGGAACCCCGGGCCGGAGCGAAAGCAGGGGGCCCCGTCGCACGTCGCGCCGCGGCGCCCGACCCGGGAGACCCGACATGGACCTCGACCTCCGCCTGCGCGGCTACCGCCTGCTGAAGCCCCTCCAGTGGCCGACCTCGCGGGCGATCCCGATCTCGCCGCCGACGGCGCTGGTCGGGCCCGGCTCCTCGAAGCGCCTGTGCACGATGATCGCGGAGTTCGGGCTCCGACGCGTGATCGTGGTGACCGACGCGGTGCTGGTGCGGCTGGGCCTGATCGACCCGATCCGCGAGACGCTGGAGAAGCACGGCGTGAACGTCGCCGTCCACGACGGCATCACGCCCGACCCGACCTACCCGGTGCTCGAGGCCGGACTCGCCGCGGTTCGCGCGCACGGCAGCGACGCGATCCTCGCCGTCGGCGGCGGCTCGGTGATCGACGCGGCGAAGGTGATCGACGCGATGGCGGTGACCGGCAAGCGCCCGGAGAAGCTGCTCGGCGTGCTCAAGATCTGGAAGCCGATGCTGCCGCTGTTCGCGATCCCGACGACGTCGGGCACGGGATCGGAGGTCACGGTCGCGGCCGTCGTCACCGACCCGGTGAAGCACGCGAAGGCGGCCGTCATCGACCCGAAGCTGGTCCCGGTCGCGACCGCGCTCGACCCGCTGCTCATGACCGGGATGCCGAAGGGCATCACGGCCGCGACCGGGATGGACGCGCTCACGCACGCGGTCGAGGCGTATCTCAACCGCTGGCCGCACCCGGACACGAAGCGCAACTCGATCGCCGCGACCCGCATGATCTTCGCGAACCTCGAGCGTGCCTGCGAGCACGGCGAGGACGTCGAGGTGCGCGAGGCGATGGCGCTCGCCGCGTACTACGCGGGGCTCGCCTTCACGAAGGCCTACGTCGGCTACGTGCACGCGTTCTCGCACAAGCTGGGTGGCATGTACGGCGTGCCCCACGGGCTCGCGAACGCGGTCGTCCTGCCGCACGTGCTCGACTTCCTGAAGGACGACCCGA
>JAFMJW010000385.1 GCA_017853315.1 Alphaproteobacteria bacterium | reverse complement strand
CCCCTGCCCGGCACACGAGCACGAGGAAGAGGTTCGATGGGACGCATCTTCGAGACGCGCAAGGCCACGATGTTCGCCCGCTGGGACCGGATGTCGAAGGCATTCACCCGGATCGGCAAGGACATCGCGATCGCGGTCAAGGCCGGCGGCACGAGCCCCGACGGAAACCCGGCACTGCGCCGCGCGATCCAGAACGCGCGAGCGGTCAACATGCCGAAGGACCGCATCGAGGCGGCGATCAAGCGCGCCTCGGGCCAGTCCGCCGCCGACTACCAGGAGGTGCTCTACGAGGGCTACGGCCCCAACGGCATCGCCGTCCTGGTCGAGACCGCGACCGACAACCCGACCCGCACGGTCGCGAACGTGCGCGGACACTTCAACAAGCACGGCGGCAACCTCGGCAACTCGGGCTCGGTCGGCTTCCTCTTCAAGCGCATGGGCGTCTTCCGGCTGAAGCCCGACGGCATCGACCAGGAGGAGCTCGAACTCGACCTGATCGACCACGGCCTCGAGGAGATGGGCGAGAGCACCGGCGAGAAGGGCGAGCCGCAGCTCGTCATCCGCTGCGCCTTCACCGACTTCGGCCGCCTTCAGAAGGCGATCGAGGACCGCGGCCTGGTCACGATCTCGGCGGAGTCGGAGTACGTCGCGCAGACTCCGACCACGCTTCCCGAGGACAAGGCGACCGAGGTGCTGAAGCTCGTCGACGCGATCGAGCAGGACGACGACGTCCAGCGCGTGTTCCACAACCTCGCCTGACGTCGCGCGCGGGCGTCGCCCGCGCGCCTGCGCATCTCAGGATGCGGGCGGCGGGTTGCCCTCGAGCAGCTCTTCCGGCGAGGGCCGCGTCGGCGGCCAGTCGAGCGCAGAGGGCTCGGCGGAAGCGGGGGCGGCCTCGGACGAGGCTCGCCCCGCGTCGCGGCGGCGGAAGATCCACAGGTCCGGCACGAAGTCGGCCGGCACGTCCGGGCCCGGTCGCATGACGCCGCGGTGGAGCGCCGAGGTCTTGCCGAGCGGCTCGTAGTCGCGCCGTACGAGGTCGACCACGCGCTCCCAGAGGAAGAAGTCGCTGTGGCGGAAGGTCGGTACGGCGGCCGGCACCGACACGACGACGTAGTCCGGACGCGCCGCCTCGACGTCGCGCCAGGCGGCTTCCTGCCGCGCGGGCGAGTCCGCGTACCCGCCCGTGAGCGGCGAGAGGATCACCCACGGCGTGACCGACCGCAGCCCCGAGTAGTGGTGGAGCTGCGGCTCGCTTCCCAGGACGAACAGCGTCGAGAGCCCGCGGTCGGCCGCGTCGCGCGCGAGGATGCGGCCGATCGAGGGCCCGTTCGCGAAGCGCATCCCGCCGTAGCGCGCGAACGACCGGGCCGCCGCGTCGACGCCGAGCGGCACCGGCCAGGCCGCGACCCAGGCCGCGACGAGCGCCGCGAGCGCGGGCACCCGCGCGATCGCCGGCAGCTCCGACGACGCGAGCGCGGCGCACAGGGCGAGCGGCGGGACGGCCTGCAGCAGGTAGTGCCCGCGGAAGTAGCCGCCCGCCGACACCGCGACGATCGCGGTCGCGAGCCAGCCGCCCGCGACGAAGGCCGCGCGGCGACGGCCCCGGGCCACGAGTGCGAGCGCACCGATCACGCCCGCGGCCCACAGCAGCCGGTCGAAGAGCGAGGCCGCCGCGACGCGCCGGGCGAGCATCTCGCCGAAGCGTCCCTCGGGATTGAAGCCGACGTAGCGCAGGTTGTGCAGCAGGACGCCGTCGAGGAACGCGCCCAGCGCACCCCAGGAGGCCCACGCGACGAGCGAAGCGAGCCAGGGCGCGGCGGAGGCGGCGAGGAACGCAGCGGCGAGCAGAAGCCGCTCGCGGCGGTCGTGGCCGAGCAGCGCCCAGCCCGCGAGCAGGTGCGGAAGGTGGGCGAGCGCCGTCTGCTTGAAGAGCGACGCCACGCCGATCGCGAGCCCGCTCGCGGCGGCGACGGCGACGGACGCGCGCGCCCCGGAACCGGAGCCGGAGACGCCGCGACCGGAGTCCCAGCCCCGGACCAGAAGGAGGTAGGAAACCGTCGCCGGCAGCACGAGGAACGCCTCGGTGTTGGCCGGCCAGGGCTCGAAGAGCGGCGAGAGGAAGGCCAAGGCGGCGAGCAGGGCCGCGAGCGGCCCCGCGGCCGCGCCGCCGAGCCGGCGCGCGACGGAGGCGAGCAGGGCCAGCGTCGCGAGATAGGAGACCAGGGTCGCCGCGTGGGTCGCCGCGTCCGAGGGGCCGACGATCGACTGCACGGCTGCGTGGACCAGCACGATCCCGGGCGGCTTCTGCAGGAACGCGTCGCGGTAGGGAACGCCGCCCGAGGCGAGGACCTCGGCCGCGTGGGCGTACTCGCCCTCGTCGCGCTCGAAGGGGACGTCGAGCCCGGTCGAGAAGGCCGCGGCGAACAGCAGCAGGATCGCCGCCGTGCACGCGCGCGGCGCGGTCGGTCGCCAGCGTGTCCGTTCCATGCGCGGCCCGGGTCCGTGCGGCGCGACGCTTACGACGCCCGGGGGCGGGTGCGCAAGCGTGCCCGCGTGCATCCGCCGGCCACCGGTTCGTTGCGGCGGCGAGCCTTGCGGATCGAGACGCGGCCCTTCTAAGGTCGCAGCCATGCGGATCGCGCGCGCGTTTCTCGC
>JAFMJW010000384.1 GCA_017853315.1 Alphaproteobacteria bacterium | reverse complement strand
GCGACCCACGCGAAACAAACTCAGTCGCGATCGCCTGCTCCTCCGTCGGGCCAAGCGAGGCTTTCAGGCGCCCGGGAGGACCCATGCGGCGAGAAACTTCCGAGATCTTGCAGGCGGCTGCTTGAAGGATCTCGGGCGCGCGAAGGGCTTGGTTTGTAGGGGTTTCTGAGAAAAGAGAGAGATACTTCAATTCTTCTTTCTCTCCCTCTCCACCCCGTACGCACGCGTGTACACGCACACGAGGCCGTTGAAGGAATGAAAGATCTGAAGGATCTCCGCGGCGTCCCTCCTCCTGGCCCACACTCCTGTGCCGCGAACCTCGATCACTCGAACGAACCTCGAGCGCGCGCGCAGTTAGTTCAGCAGGGTGCCGCCAACTGGCGGCACACCTGCATGGGGGGTGTGGGGGGAGTGCGCGCGCAGTTGGTTGGCGATCAAGGTTGAGGCCGAGGCCCGCGCGGCACGAACCGACGTCACCGACGAACCGCGAGCAGGTGCGCGCAGTTGGTTGGCCGCCCGATGGTCGTGATGCCCGGGGTGCGCTCACGCGGCGTCCTCCACCTGCGTGCCTTCCTCGGCATCCCCGGACGTCGCGTCGTCGGCCTCGGTGCCCATGGGGTCCGGTTCCGTCGCCGCGCCTGCCTGCGGCTCGGACGTGCGGCGGAAGCCCACGGGCCCGCCCCGACCGCGCATCTTGACGCGCTCGACCAGACCCAGCCGCTCCGCAGTGCAGATGAACCCCTTCGCCCGGCGCCAGGAGAGCCCCGAGACGCCCGTCGTCATCTCCTGCAGCTCGGGGAGTGCGAGCGGCTCGTCGCCGATGAACGCCTCGACGAAGCGTTCGGCGTCCCACGGCTCGGGCGGCTCCACCTCCCGCGGCTCGCGCTCGCGCGGGGCCGCCAGGCGCCGCTGGCCGCGCCGGTCGCTCTTGAGGAGGCCGGGGTCGAGCATGCGGTCGACGTTCCATACGGGGAACTTCCACCGCAGGCAGACGGGTTCCGGCGGCGGGAAGCTCCGCACCGCGGCCTCGAGCACCACCACCCCGTTCTCCTCGTGGGGCCGGAGGACCAGGTGCGTGTCCGTCGCACGGCTCTGTGCGCCTGCGCCCGCGCCCATGTCAGTCACAGACTTCCCCGACTGGCTCCCCTTCGTCGAATGGTGGATCAGGACGAAGCTCGCCCTCAACCGCTTGGCGATGGCGTCGATCGTGTTGTAGATGCGGGCCATGGTGCCGTTGTCGTTCTCGTCGCCCCCGGCGGGCATGAAGCGGTAGAAGGCGTCGAGGATGATCAGGCGATACCGACCCGGCTCGATCGAGGCGAAGTACTCCACAAGATCGTCGATCGACTTGAGCCGTCCGCGGAGGTTGTCGATGCCGATCCGGTCCTGGAATCGCTCGAGCGGGATCCCGCGTGCCTCGGCAACCCTCGGGATGCGGTCCGCGCTCGTCTCGCAGTGCAACTCGTTGTCGATGATGAGCACGTCGCCCGCGACGGTCTCGAAGGTGCCGAGCCAGAGCTCCCCGGTGGCCACCGCGATGGCGAGGTCGATCGTCAGCCAGCTCTTGCCCGTCTTCGGGCTCGCGATCACGTTCATGGTCTCCCCCTCCCGCAGCAGCCCGTGGATGACGGGATTGCGCATCTTCGGGTAGCGATCCCGGAGGTGACGGACCGTGAGGATCATCGGCTGGTCCCGCTCGTGGCCAACGAGCCGCAGCGCAGGCGATGTGGGGGACGCGCCATGCGACACGGTGCGGCGCTCGGCCGGGGTGCCGTAGCCCTCGGCGGCAAGCCTGGATGCCGCGGCCGAGAAGTCGCCGCCGTGCTCGAGCAGCGCGTAGACGGCGAACGGCGAGTAGCCCTTCTGTGGCTCGAACGGCGCCGCGTTCGAGCTGAAGACGTAGAAGACCCGGTCCTTCAGCGTTGCACTCGTCCCCGAGGACTTGCCCGGCCTGCACCAGTGCTCGTTCTCGCCCCCACGCACACGGCACCACCCATGGCGGCCGAGCAGTTCACCCACATCGCCCCGGCGGTTGAAGTCGTCGCCCGGCCGGCCGGCCGCGCCCGTGGAGTGCGTCGGCTCCGAGCGGCCGACGACGGGCTCCGGCACCTCGTTGAGCGCCCACGCCGACCCGAGCAGCAGGTCGCGCTCGTCGGCCGTCACCACCGGCGGGTTCCTCAGGTCGCCCTGCAGCACGACGTAGCCCTCGCTCGGTGCGCAGAGGAAGAGCCCGCCCTCGCCGCGCGTCTCGATCATCGTCACCGTGATCGCCCATGCGCCCGATGCGTCCTGGCGCGGCACATAGGACTTGGCGCCGACCACGATCGGTTCCGGGCCGTCGGCCTCGATCCGCCGCTGCGCGAGCTTCAGGTTGCCCGACACCGCCGACATGGAGCGGTAGACCACGTGCCTGCCGCCCGAGGGCGTGCTCTCGACGACGAGCTTCGCGACGAGCCCGGGCGCCGCGGCCTCGACGGCATGGCGCCACGCGTCGAACGCCTCGCCGCCGAGGTCGAAGTCGATCATCTCGAGGTTCCCCGAGACCGCGCCGCAGACGAGGCACATGGCGCCTCCATCTGCGGCGAACCACAAGCGGATCTCGTCCTCGCTCGGCCGCCTCGACTGGAAGGGCTTCCACGACGCGAGCGCGACGCGCTTCTCGTCGCCGG
>JAFMJW010000383.1 GCA_017853315.1 Alphaproteobacteria bacterium | reverse complement strand
CGCCCCGGCGAAGAATGGAGGTGACCGTGAAGACCGCTCGCACGATCCTGTTCGCGATGGCGATGGCGATCGCGACTTCGACCGGGGCGCGAGCCCACGACGGGGCCGGACCTCACGCCCACGGGAGCTCGGCCCCTCGCCCGCTCGCCGCGATCGAGCCCGCCCGGGACGCCCGGACCACCGCGGAAGAGGTGCCCTCGATGCTCGACCGGGTCGACGAGCCCCGCGAGAAGGAGCGGACTGCCCCCCGGGAGGAGCATCCCCCGGCTCGCTGAGCCGACGCCATGACGAAGAGCGACGGGAGACCCCCGCTCGCCGACGGAGCGAAGCCCGCGGGAGAGGACGGAAGACGCCGGGCCGGAACGCGCGCAGGCCTCCTCGCAGCGCTCGTCGCCGCGGTCCTCGCGACCGCGGCGTGGCCGGGGGCCGCGGCCGCCGCGCCGTCCCCCTCCCCCGGCGGCGACCGGCCCCTGCGCGTCGGGGTGACGCTCCACCCGTACGACTCCTGGACCCGCAACGTCGTCCGCGGCACCGACGTCGAGGTCGTCCCCGTCCTGCCCGGCGAGGTCGACGCCGGCGACTACCAGCCGCGGCCGCAGGACATCGAGAAGATCGCCGGCCTCGACGCGATCGTCGTGAACGGGCTCGGGCACGACGACTTCGTCGACGGCATGATCCGGGCCTCGGGCAACGAGCGCCTGCGCGTGATCCGGCCGAACGAGGCCACTCCGGTGCTGCCCGGGGCGCACGGCGAGAAGGCGAACTCCCACGCCTTCCTCTCCTTCTCGAACGCGATCGCCCAGAGCCGCGCGATCGCGGAGGCGCTCGGCGAGATGCGCCCGGCGCTCGCCTCCCGGTTTCGCGAGAACGCGACAACGTACGCGAAGCGCCTGCGGACGATCAGGAACGCGGCCGTCGCACGACTCGCCGACGCCCGCGTGCACCGCGTCGTCACCGTGCACGACGGCTACGCCTACCTGATGCAGGAGCTCGGCGTGGAGGTCGCGGGCGTCGTGCAACCGGCCCACGGGCTCCAGCCGTCGGCGAAGGAACTCGGCGAGATGGTCGATCTGCTGAACCGGGAGAAGGTCCCGGTCGTGTTCGCCGAGGAGACGTTTCCCGAAGCCATGCTCGTCGTGCTGCGCGACGAGGGGCACGCGCGGGTCTACGTGATCGGCCACGTCGCGTCCGGGGAGTACTCCGCCGAGAAGTTCGAGCGCGACATGCAGGCGAACGTCGACGCGATCGCGAAGGCGCTGGTCGACGACCCGCCCAGGTGACGGGAGCGCGGCCCCGACCGCCGGGGACGGGGTCGCGCCGTCGATCGAGAGGGGATGGAGGCGTCGCTCAGTTGCGGGCCGCGCCCTCGAGGATCCAGCGCCGGATCGCCTCGATGGTCGCGTCCGAGAGCGGCGGCGCTCCGAGCGGCATGCGCGGCTGGTCCTCGCCGTTCACCATGTGGAAGAGGTGGCTCGTCTCGGGGTCGAAGGGCTCGACGAGCAGGTGCGCCGGGTTGTGGTGGGAGGTGACTCGGAAGATCGCGTCGTAGGCGGCGCCGTGGGACAGGTCGAGTTCCTCGGCCGGGTTCGCCCCGCCGTGGCAGCCCGCGCTCGAGCAGGTCGAGTCGAAGACCGGCTCGATGCTGCCCTTGAACGTCGCCTGCGTCGCCGGCGGCAGCAGGAAGGCACCCGAGATCGGGATGTTCGTGCCGATCGGCGTCCAGGCCACGTCGGAGCACGGCGCCGACGCACAGCGATCCGCGCCCCAGCAGTCGAGCAGGTACTGGTTGTCGGCCGGGTTCGCGGCGGGCGTCTCGCTGGTGATCCTGCACCAGATGAACGACGGGTCGCTGCCGTCGGACTTGAAGACGTTGCCGTTCACGGTGCGGTCGGCGAGGTTGTAGGAGATCGCCCAGCGCTCGTTGCCCACGTCCTTGTTGATGAGGTAGCCGCGCGAGTCCGGGGTCATCTGCGAGCCCGACTGGCGCTGCGCGCGCGCCTCGCTCGCCAGCGCCAAGAGCGCGATCGCGGCGATCGCGAGAGTGTTCCTGCCGATCATGATTCCTGCCTCCCGTCGGTTCGTCGCGGCCCCCGGGGCCGCCCGTCGTTCGTCCTCCCGCTCCCGAGCGGCGCGCAAGGGAGAAATTCCCGATCGTCGCTTAGCCCAGCCTTCCCGGGCCCACGATGCGACATGATGTCGCGCAACGGCCTGCCCGGCGGACGCGCGGCACCCGGCACCCGACGCTCGGCGCCCGACGCGCGGCTCGAGGCGCGCGGCACGCGACCTGCGAAAGCGGCTTCACCCTGGCGGCCGTCGGTGCCAAGGATGCCTGCGATGCCCCGCCGCCGGCTCCTCCTCGCCCTCGCGCCGATGCTCGCCCTGGCGCTCGTCGCATCGGCCGCGCCGGTCGCGCGCGCCCACGGGCTCGCGCCCGTGCTCCTCGAGATCGTCGCACGTGCGGACGGCACCGCGTCGGTCCTCTGGAAGACCGCGCCGTCGCTCCCGCGCGGAGCACACCTCGACCCGGTCCTGCCCGAGCGGTGCAGGACGGTGGGGAGTCCCATGACGGGCACCACGTCCGAAGGCGTGACGCGCTCCTGGGAGGTCGACTGCGGCCCCGGCGGACTCCTCGGCGAGTCGATCTCGGTGCGCGACCTCGACCTCGCGCGCACCGA
>JAFMJW010000382.1 GCA_017853315.1 Alphaproteobacteria bacterium | reverse complement strand
AAGAGCCGCAGGATGAAGCCGACGTGGATCGCCATGCTGAGGCCGAAGGTGATGCCGAGGGCACGGCGCCGGCGCAGGAGCCGACGGGTCGCGTCTCTCGGCCGCAGCGCGTGCAAAGGGGAAGCGAGGAACGCGAGCATGAACCAGGCGAACGAGACCCGGGCCGTCATGCGGAGCGCGAGCTGCGTGCCCTCGCGTCCCGTGCCGGCCCACCGGGCGAGTGCGAGCGCGAACAGCGCGTTCAGGAGCGTGCCGATCACGACGAAGCGGCGATCCGAGCGACCGGCGGACCGCGAGCCGAGAGGCGGCGTCGCGGCGTCGGGGCGACCCTCGGGCGCGACGCCCCGGGGCGGTGGAGTCTTCCGACGATCGTCAGGCATCGTCGGGGCCCTCCTTGCGCCGGGCCCGGTAGCTCCGGGTGTTGACCCGGTTGCCGCAGCGATTCGTCGAGCACCAGCGCCGCGTGCCCGGACGCGATCCGTCTTGGAACAGGAGGCTGCACCGCGGCCCCTCGCAGCGCCGCAGTCGCCCGTCGCCCGCCGCCAGGAGTTCGATCGCGTCGCGCGCGATCGCCGCGAGCGCGGCCGTGATCTCGCGCCCCTCGGGCACGACGAGACGCAGGCGGCCGTCGGGTCCGAGCGAGGGCGCAGGCGGAGCCGCCGCCGCGATGCGGTTCAGGATCTCGCGATCATTCGCATCGATGCGGTGCCCCTCCGTCATGGCGCTTGCCGCGCGGTAGACGGCCTCTCGCAAGCTCCGGGCCCGCTCGAGGTCGCGCTCGGCCGTGGCGGCCGACGCAGGCAGGCCGGCCCGTCGCAGCCACGCGGAGAGATCGCGGGGCCCGACCAGCATCTCCGTCGGATGAACGGCCCGGAAGCGGAGCGTCCAGGTGAAGTCGAGGCAGAGGCGCCCGCCGAACTCGAAGTCGAGGACGGGACGCTCGGTCATCGTCGGCACTTCCCGGTCGCGCGCGGACTCAGGGTGCGACGACCAGCGTCGCCTGGATCTCGAGCACGAGGTTCGCGGGAAGCGACGAGACGCCCACGGCGAGGCGCGCGTGACGCCCGGCCTCGCCGAACACCTCGACGAGGACGTCCGACGCCGCGTCGATCACCAACGTGTGCTCGGTGAAGTCGGGCGTCGCGTTCACGACCCCGTAGACCTGCGCGACCTGCACGACCCGGTCGAGGGAGCCGAGCGCCTCGCGGACGGTCGCGAGCAGGTTGATCGCCGCCGACCGCGCCGCCTCGCGGGCAACGGAGACCGACACGTCCTGCCCGCAGCGCCCGACGTGGATGGAACCGTCGGGCCGGGTGCCGAAGTGCCCGCCGACCCACAGCCGGGAGTCGTGCAGGACCGAGGGGACGTATTGGCCGAAGGGCGGCAGGGCGGGCGGAAGCACCACCGAGGACTCGGCGAGTCTCTTCTCGTGGCCGGGATCGTGCGGCATGGCCCCTCTTACGACATAGGTTTGACCTATGTCAAAGGCTCCGGTAGCCGATTCGACGGGACGATGGCGACCCGCGAGCCGACGAAGAACGAATCGACGCCCGCGAGCCGTGCGCGCGAGGCGCGTATGCCCGACTCCGCGACCGTGTCGGAAGCCGCGTCGCTCGTGCGCTCGGCCTTCGACGACTCGCTCTGGAACCACACGCTGCGCACCCACCTGCTCGCGGTGGGGTGGGCGGAGCGGTTCGACCACCGGTTCGACCGCGAACAGCTCGCCCTCGCCTGCCTCTTCCACGACCTCGGCATGGTTCCGCCCCGGCGCGACCCCGCCCACGCCTTCACCTTCGCCGGGTCGCGGGCGCTCCGGAACTTCCTGCAGGAGCGAGGCTGGGAGGCCGACCGCATCGAGCCGGCGATGCAGGCGATCGACTTCCACATGCAGTTCCGGCCCCGCTGGGACCTCGGCGCGACGGCGGGGCTGTTGCAGGTGGCCGCCTGGATGGACGTGACCGGCCTACGCGGCCGCCGCCTGCCGGAGGTGGTGCGTGAGGCCCGCCGACGCTTCGACCGGGGCGGTTTCTTCCTGCGCTTCAACGCCTGCGTGCTGCGCGAGATCGCGTCCCCGCGACGATCGCTCGGGCTGCTCCTCCCGGGGCGCTTCGCGCCGCCGGGCCATCCCTGCGGGGGCGCCGCCGAGCTCCGCGGAACCTCGACGGGCTGACCAGCCATCGAGCCGCCGGGAAGCCCCCGAGGGCGCCCGACCAGAAGGGGCCCGGCAAGGGTTCCCCACGAGCCTAACGTACGCATACGGTACGTACATAGCCGAGAGTCTCACGGGTCGACTGAACTTTCGGCTCGCGCCCGAACAAGAGCGCGCGCTGCGCCAGGCCGCTGCGATCACCGGCCAGAGCGTTTCGGGTTTCGTTCTCTCGATCGCCGTCGAGCACGCACACGAGGTGATGCAGCGGGCGAACACGATCGCCGTGACCGACCGGGCGTTTCGCGACTTCGTGGCCGCGCTCGACGAACCCGCCGAGAGAGTTCCCGCCCTGGTACGACTGTTCAAGCGACCGAGCCGCATCCCACCGGCGTGACCGACTCCCCGCTGCGGCCGGTCGCGCTGTTCGCCCCGGGCCGCCACCTGGTCGAGAACTTCGACAGCGGAGTCGCGGTTCTCGACGACTGGATCGTTCGGGTTGCAGGTGCCGCAGCGGTGGCAGGTACCG
>JAFMJW010000381.1 GCA_017853315.1 Alphaproteobacteria bacterium | reverse complement strand
TTCGGCGACGGCGGCAGCGCGCGGGTCCTGCTGCGACTTCCCGGCCCGCTCGATCGACCCGAGCGGATCGCGAAGGACCGCGACTGGGAGGTGATCGCGCGGCTCGACGCGCGCGTCACGCTGCCCGACGGACGCGCCGCGATCTCGGTCGCGCCCGACGTACTCGTGAAGACTCCGGGCCCGCCGTCGGTGGTGCGACCCGACGACGTGCTGGTCGAGCTCGCGGGCGCGACCTTCTTCGACGATCCGAAGCTGGTGCCGTGGGAGAGCGAGAAGCCGCTCTACCGCATGCGCGTCCTGCGGCCCGGGCGCCCCGGCGACCCGGTCGTGCCCGGCGCGACCGCGCTCGCCTACGTCGACGACGACCACGGCGGCCGTTTCCTCGAGTACCGCGGCTCGTCGCGCGGCGGCGACGGCAGCGAGACCGCCGTGCGCTGCCAGTTCAGGATCGTCGACGGAACGCTGCGCAGCATCGCGGTCGGCACGCTGCGGACGCCCCCCGGCGGCGAGGCGACGAAGGACTGGGTCGACTTCGAGGACGACCGCTTCCACGACCGCTGGTCGGCACGCGAGCGCTCGTTCCCGCCGAACGTGATCGCGTCGTCGTGCCTGCTGCCGGCGATCTCGGGCTTTCCGGTCGGCAAGGCGCGCGTCGTCCGCTTCTCGACCTGGGGCGACAACAAGATGCCGGTGCCGCTCTACGCCTACCTCGACGGCGAGGAGACGCTCGACGTCCGCGGGCGGCCCGAGCGCGCGCTCCGCGTGAAGACGGGTCTCGACGTGCGCGAGTCCGGCCGCTCGATCGACGTGCCCGAGCCGTGGCGCGACGCGGCCGAGGCGGGCAGCGAGGTCTGGTTCGCGGGCGAGTCGACCTGGTGGATCGCGGCCGAGGCACCGCACGAGGTGCTGCGCTTCCGCGGCCTCGTCGGGGCTCCCGGATCGGCCGAGGTCGAGGCGGACCGGGTGCGCTGAGGGCGGGCCGCGGCCGGCCGGCGAGCGTGCGGGACGATCCCGTCGCTTGGCGGGCGAGCGGGGGAATGCGATCCTTCGGCTCATGCTCAGGCTCGTGTTCGCCCTCGCGGTCGCCGTCTGGCTCGGCAGCATCGTCTGCGTGTCGTTCGTCGTCACGCCCGCCGCGCACTGGACCTTCGAGTCGGACGAGGCGCGCAGGTTCCTGCGTCCCGTGTTCCCGCGCTACTACCGGCTGGGAATCGTCTGCGCGTTCGTCGCGATCGGCGCCGTGCTTCTCGGCCGCCACGGGCTGCCCCAGGAGATGATGGTGCGACTCGCCGGCCCGGTCGCGGTGGCGCTCCTCACCACGCTCGCCGGCGCCTTCGTCGTGCTGCCGCGCCTCCAGGAGCTCGACGGCGAGGACCCGGCCTTCGAACGCTGGCACTTCGCGGCGGCGATGCTGAACACGACGACGCTCGGCGCGCTCGCGCTCGCGATCGCCGGCGCCGTGATGCGCTGAGCCGGCGCCGTCGTCAGCCGATCAGCCCGACCAGGTTCTCGCGCATCACCTGCCGCACGACGCCCTCGTCGACGCCGGGCAGCTCGTCGACGAATTCGGCCGGCCACAGCAGTCCCTCGGGGTGCGGGTAGTCCGACCCGTTCAGGACGTGCCCCGCGCCGAGATCCTCGACCAGGCGCACGACGTCGTCCTCGTAGAACGGCGACACCCAGAGGTTGCGGCGCATCGTGTCGCTGGGCTTGAGCGGCGGGGTGCCGAAGCGCCACATGTCCTTGCTGTAGAGGCGCGAGAGCTGGTCGAGCTTGCGCATGAGCGGGGCGACCCACGACGAGCCGTACTCGACGCTCAGGATGCGGAGCTCGGGGAAGCGGCCGAAGACGTTGTCGGCGACGAGCGCGGTCATGCTGTCGACGACGGGCCGCTCGGTGAACGAGAGCGCGTACTCCATGAGCGAGTGCCGGTGCGACGGCGGGTGCGGCCGCAGGCCCCAGCCGGGGTTGTAGAGCTCGGGCAGGGGCGTCCGCCCGATGTGGTAGACGACGTTCAGCCGCGCTTCCTCGCACCGCGCCCAGAACGGGTCGAAGAACGGGTCGCCGGGCGAGCGGCCCTCGAACGGGCCCGCGGTGAGGATCGCGAAGCGCGCACCGAGCGCGAGCACGCGCTCGAGCTCGGCGATCCCCTCGTCGAGGTCGACCAGCGAGAGAAGCGGTGCACCGAAGAGGCGGCCGTCGGCCCCCAGGCCCCAATCCTCCTCGAGCCAGCGGTTGAACGCTCGCAGCGACGGGTAGAGCGCCTCGCGGTGACGCGGCTGGCGGAGCTGCGGCTCGACGCCGACGCCGGCCGTCGGCAGGAGGAGGCAGGCCTCGACCCCCTGCTCGTCCATCTTCGCGAGCCGCGCCTTGCGATCGGTGAACTCCGGCACGGCGAGTCCGTCGATCGGGTTCAGGCTCGGGCTGCCGCCGTCCTCGGTCGCACCCCGCAGGAAGTCCTTCATCAGGCCGGGACCGCCGATGCTGTCGGCCGCGCCGACGCTGAAGAAGTGGCAGCGCTCGTCGCCGACGTACATGCGGCCGTTGCCGCCCGGGCTGCGATCCACCCGGACCGAGCGCGGCCGTAGCCGTCTCTCGAGGTGACGGGTGAAACAGTCGTCGGGCTCGTAGTAGTGCTCGTCGGCGTCGTAGATCCGGTAGTCCAGCGTGCGCATCGG
>JAFMJW010000380.1 GCA_017853315.1 Alphaproteobacteria bacterium | reverse complement strand
GTCACCCGCATCTTCGCCGAGCAGAAGCAGACGCTCCCGCTCCTCACCCGCGTCCTGCTCGGTCTCTCGAACGCGGTCGCGGACTGGTGGTGGGTGCTCGCGCTGGCGCTCGCCGCCGGCGCCGGGGCGCTCGCGCTCTCCCTGCGACGCCCCGAGGGGCGACTGCGGCTCGACCGCCGCCTGCTCACGATGCCGCTGGTCGGCCCGGTGCTCACGCGGATCGCGGTCGCCCGCTTCGCACGGACGCTGTCGACGCTGATCGGCAACGGCATCCCGCTGCTCCCCGCCCTCGACGTCGCGGGCGAGGTCACCGGGAACGCGGCGCTCACCGAGGCGGTCGGGCACGCGCGCACGGCGATCCGCGAGGGCCAGGGACTCGCCGGCCCGCTCAAGGAGTCCGGGCTCTTCCCGCCGCTGCTCGTCCACATGGTCGCGGTCGGCGAGCGCTCGGGCGAGCTCGAGTCGATGCTGGACAAGGCCGCGGTCGCCTACGAGCAGGAGATCGAGGGAACGCTGGCGACCGCGACCGCGGTACTCGAGCCGCTGCTCATCGTCGTCATGGGAGGCGTCGTCCTGTTCGTCGTGCTCGCCATCCTGCTGCCGATCTTCGAGATCAACGCACTCGTCCGCTAGGAGGAACCGTCATGCGCAACCACGCCGATCCCGCCCCCGCGCGCCGCGCGCGCCCCGCGCTCGCCCCCGAGGCCGGCTTCACCCTGATCGAGATCATGGTGGTCGTCTTCATCCTCGGGCTGCTCATCACGCTGGTCGCGCCGCGCATCCTCGGCCGCACCGACGAGGCCCGGCAGACCAAGGCCGCCGCCGACATCAAGTCGATCGAGCAGGCACTCTCGCTCTACAAGCTCGACAACGGGGGCTTCCCGACCACCGAGCAGGGCCTCCAGGCGCTCGTCTCGCCGCCGACGTCGGGCCCCCCGGCTCGGCGCTGGAACCCCGACGGCTACCTCGAGAAGGTGCCCGTCGACCCGTGGGGAGCGCCGTACGTCTTCCGCAGCGACGGCAACGGGTTCGTCATCTACTCCTTCGGCGCCGACGGGGTCGAGGGCGGCGAAGGCAAGAACGCGGACATCGACTCTCGCAAGCTGTGAGCGAACGACCCGATCCGCCGGCCGGCGCGACGGGCTTCACGCTGATCGAGATCCTCGTGACGCTCGCGCTGGTCGGGCTTCTCTCCGCCCTCGTCGTGCCGCGGCTCTCGACGATCGGCGGCGCCTCGCTCGACGCGAGCACGCGGCGCCTCGTGCAGCGGATCCGCTACCTGCGCGAGGACGCCGCGCTGCGAGGTCGATGGGTCCGCTTCGTCGT
Source organism: Alphaproteobacteria bacterium (assembly GCA_017853315.1). Lineage (GTDB taxonomy): Bacteria > Desulfobacterota > Binatia > UBA12015 > UBA12015 > REEB422. The sequence continues at coordinate 1,357 of JAFMJW010000380.1, read as the reverse complement.
CGACCCCGTGTCGGGCACCTACCGCGGGACCGTGCTGGTCGAGGGCTCGGGCGGCGCCCGGTTCGTCGACGACGACTCGGCGCTCTACCGGGCCACCCGCCTGCCCGACTCGCTCTCGATCGACCTGGCCGGGCCCGGCGTCGTCGCGAGCGCCGACGGCCTTCCCTCGACCCTGTTCTCCCCCGACGGCTGGGCCGACCCGGCCGTGCTCCACGTCGACGACGGCCGCGGCCGCACGTGGACCGTCGCGATCGAGCCTGCGACCTCGCGACCCCGCGTCCTCGAGGGCCGCCTCGACTCCCGGGACCTGGTGGGGCGGTGAGCGGGCGCGCACGCGGCCCCCGCGGGACGGGCGGATTCACGCTGCTGGAGGTGGTGGTCGCGATGGCGGTGATCGCGATCGCCTTCACCGCGATGCTCGGCCTCCACGTGCGGAGCCTGAACCTGGTCTCGCGCGAGCGCGCCTTCACCCGCGCGCTGCTGCTCGCGCGCACCCTCGTGACCGAGACCGAGCTCGGCGGCCTTCCCGAGATCGGCAGTTCCGGCGGCGACTTCGAGGAGCGGGACCCCGGCCGCTGGTCCGGCTTCCGCTGGGAGCGCGAGGTCGTCGGCACGCCGATCCCCGACACCCGCGAGATCCGGATCCGCGTGATCCCGCGCGAGCAGCCGGGCGCGGTCGCACAGCTGGTGTTCTTCAAGCGCGGGGGCGCGTCGTGAGAGTCGCGCGCGGGGCGGCGCCCGCCGACGAGTCCGGCCTGACCCTCCTCGAGGTCCTGGTCGCCTTGTCCATCGCGGCGATCATCGCGATCGCGCAGGCCGCCCCCTTCCGTCGCGCGATCGCCGCCCGCGACCGCGCCGAGGAGGCCCTCGAGCAGACCACGTCGGCGCGCATCGCGCTCGACCGCATGGCCGAGGAGCTGACCGGAGCGACCGCGCAGAAGGGCCGCCGCTTCACCGTCGCCGACCGCACGCTCGACCGGCCCTCGAGCGAGCTCGCGTTCGCCACGACGGCCGCTCACCGACTCGGGTCGGGCCCCCGGGACCCGGTGGAGGTCGTCCGCTACCGACTGGCGCCCGGCGCGGCGGGGAGCCGCGCGGGCCGGCTCGTGAAGGACCAGGTCGCGTCGGTGGCACCCGACGCCGAAGCTCCGACCGAGGCCGTGATGCTCGACGGCGTGACGAGCTTCCAGGTCCGCGTGCTGCCCTCGCAGGCGCCCGACTGGCTCCCCGTCTGGTCCGGCGGCGACACGGGCAAGCCCGACGACCTGCCGCGCGCGGTCGAGATCGAGATCGCCGTGGACGAGGGCGACGCGGAGCCCGTCCCCTACCGGGTCGCGGTGAGCCTGCCGATGGGGCC
>JAFMJW010000106.1 GCA_017853315.1 Alphaproteobacteria bacterium | reverse complement strand
CATGCTCGCACACGACCCCGCACCCGTGCACGTCCGGCCGGGGAGCGGCCCCGGCGGCGACCGGGTCAGGCCGGGCGCGGACCGCCGCCGTCGGGCAGGCGGTAGCCGCCGCGACGCAGCCTTCGCCGGACCTGCCAGAGCTGGCGGAACATCTGGCTGCCGTCGCGCAGGACGTCGACCCGGGACTCGTCGTGGTGCGACAGCTCGACCGGAAAGCGCTCGACGACGAGCCCGTTGTCGAGCGCCGCCACGAGGATCTCGAAGTCGAATCCGAAGCGGTCGATCGTGCGGACCGAGAAGAGAGCGCGCGCGGTCTCCGCGCGAAAGCACTTGAGCCCGCACTGCGAGTCGCGGAACGGCAGCCCCAGCACGGCCGCCGTGAGCAGCGACAACGCCTGCCCCGAGACGCGGCGCAGCGCCCCGTAGCCGCGGCTCACGCCGGACTCGACGAGGTCGCGCGCGCCGATCGCGACGTCGGCGCGGCGCGCCGCGAGCGAAGCCAGCATGGGTCGCAGCGCCTCGAGGTCGTAGGGACAGTCGGCGTCGGTGAAGGCGACGAACGGCTGCGTCGCGGCCTCGATGCCCGCGTGCACCGCCGCCCCCTTGCCGCGGTTCTCCGGCAACCTCACGACCCGGACCGGGACCGACGCGTCGAACTCCGCGGCCACCCGGGCCGTGGCGTCGCCGCTGCCGTCGTCGACGACGACGATCTCCGCGCGCCGCGCGAGCCCCGGCAACGCGCGGCTCGCTGCGGCCAGCGTGAGGGGCAGCCTCGCCTCCTCGTCGCGCGCCGGCACGACCAGCGTGAGCCCGTCGACCACCGGATCGTCGGCCGTCATCCCTCGCCTCGCTTCACGCCGAGGGTCGGCGAGGCCTTCTCGCCGCCGCCGCCGCCGCGGCGGACGGCGCCCGCCCCGAAGCGGCTCGCGATCGAGTCGAGCGCGCGGTCGAGTTCGGCAACGGGCTTCGGCTTCTCGAAGAGCGACATCTGCCCGCCAATCGACGCCGACGCGGGCCGGATCCCTGCGACGGCGACCCCGACGAGCCGCAACGGGAGCGGAAGCCGGCCGCGCTCGAGGAGGGCGCAGGCCACGCGCCCGATCTCCCGGCCGTCCTGGGTCGGGGCCTCGAGGGTCTCCTGCCGCGTGTGCAGCCGGTAGCGACCCGGCCGGGCGAGCCGCTCCGAGGTCTTGAGCTTCACCCGGACGACGTCTCCCGCGACGCCGTCGTGGCGCAGCCGGCGGGCGACCGCGTCGGCATGTCCGATCAGCGCGTCGCGCAGCCGGTCCATGTCCGAGACGTCGTCGGGAAAGGTGTTCTCCTCTCCGTAGGAGAGCGCCTCGCGCTCGGGCTCGACCTCGCGATCGTCTTCGCCCCGGGAGAGCGGCTGCAGGCGGGAGAGCAGCGACAGGAGCGCGCGCGGCACGACGCCCCGCGGACCGCGCGGGTCGGGCCGCGCGAGGTCGATCCCCGCGAGGTCGCCGATCGTCTGGAGGCCGATCCCGCGCAGGCTCGCCTCGGTCACCTCGCCGACGCCCCAGAGCCGCGAGATCGGAAGCGGCGCGAGAAACGCCGCGACCTCGCCGGGCCGGACCTCGATCAACCCGTCGGGCTTGGAGAGGTCGCCCGCGATCTTCGCGGCCATCTTCACCGGCGCGATCCCGACCGAGACGGCGAGCCCGGTCTCCGCCCGCACGGCATCCTTCAGCCGCCGCCCGATCTCGAGCGGCGTCCCGCCGAGCGCGCGGAGTCCCCGGGTCAGGTCGATGAACGCCTCGTCGAGCGAGAGCGGCTCGACCTCGGGCGAGAAGCGCTCGAAGATCGCGCGGATCTTCGCGGACTCGCGCGCATAGCGCTTCATGTCGCCGGGCACGAGCACGGCGTCGGGGCAGCGGCGCAACGCCTCGACCGTCGGCTGCGCCGAGTGCACGCCGAAGGGCCTCGCCTCGTAGGAGGCCGCCGCGACGACCCCGCGCGGCGGCTGTCCGCCGACGATCACCGGGCGCCCGCGCAGCTCCGGGCGATCACGCTGCTCGATGGACGCGAAGAAGGCGTCCATGTCGGCGTGCACGATCACCCGCGACGCCGTGCCCATCGCCCGGGAGCCTATCTCCCGGCCGGCCCCTCGCGCCATCCCCGCGACGCGGAAGGCCTCCCGGTCAGCGCGGGAGCCCGAGCAGCTGGTGGGCGATCACCTGGCGCTGGATCTCGGAGGTGCCGCCCATGATCGTGTCGGCGCGGGAGAAGAGCCAGAAGCGCTGCCAGCGCCCCTCCCAGTCGGCGCGCGGGTCGTCCATGCCGAGCAGCCCCTCGGCGCCCAGCACGTCCATCGTGAGCTCGCGCAGCCGCTGGGAGAGCTCGCTGCCGAAGAGCTTCTCGAGCGAGGTCTTGGGTCCGATCGGCTCGCCGCGCGTCTCGGCCGTGAGGCTCCGCGAACCCAGCAGGCGCATCACCTCGACGTCGGTCCAGGCGCGCGCGAGCCGCTCGCGCAGCCGGGGGTCGGCGTCGAGCCCGCGGCGCTTCGCGAGCGCGACCAGGTTCGAGAGGTCCTCGCTGATGTAGCCGTGGAACATGAAGGCCCACATGGGCCCGCGCTCGTGGGCGAGGATGCCCATCGCGATCTTCCAGCCGTCGCCGGGCTTGCCGACGACGTTCTCGCGCGGCACGCGGACCTGGTCGAAGAAGACCTCGTTGAACTCGGCCTCGCCGGTCATCTGGCGCAGCGGGCGCACCTCGATGCCCGGCTGCTTCATGTCGACGAGCAGCGCCGAGATGCCCGCGTGCTTCTTCGCGTCGACGTCCGTGCGGGCGAGCAGGAAGCACCAGTCGGCGACCTCGGCGACGCTCGTCCAGACCTTCTGGCCGCTCACGACCCAGTGGTCGCCGTCGAGGACGGCGCGCGTGCGGAGCCCGCCCAGGTCCGATCCCGCACCGGGCTCGGAGAAGCCCTGGCACCAGAGCTCCGACGCCGTGCGGATCGGCTCGAGGTGCCGCCGCTTCTGCTCGTCGGTGCCGTGCTCGATGATCGCCGGGCCGACGAGGTCGAGCCCGACGTGCCCGATCAGGCGCGGCGCGCGCGCGCGCAGCAGTTCGGTGTTGACGAGGATGCGCTCGGCGACCGTCGCGTCCCGCCCGCCCCACGCGACCGGCCAGTCGAGCGCCACGTAGCGGCCCTCGGCGAGCTTCGCCTGCCAGCGGCGGGCCAGCTCCCGGCGCTCGTCGGTCCAGGGCTCCTTCGGATGGCGGCTCCGCCACGCCTCGGGGAGGTTGCGGTCGAGCCAGCCACGGAGCTCGTCTCGGAAGCGGCGCTCGTCGTCGGTGAGGTCGAAGTCCATGGAAGTCCCCGGGAGCGAGTCGCGACGCCCCGTCGCGGCGCGCAACTTGTCGTAGACCGCCGGGCGGCCTCGCCGCAAGACGCCGGCGCGGGGCACTGGCCGCCGCGGTTTGACCCCGCACCCGGCACCGGGTAGCCGCGCCGCATGGGAGAAGCGATCGACCTCGACTCGAAGCACCTGCACGCGCGAAAGCGCGAGGGCGTGCTCACCGTGCGCATCGACCGGCCGGACCGCCGCAACGCGCTCACGATCGAGATGTACCACGGCATCAAGAAGGCCTGCGTGGTGGCGGAGCGCGACCCGGAGATCGACGTGGTCGTCGTGACCGGAACCGGCGAGTGGTTCTGCGTCGGCGGCGAGATGGGCGGCCAGCACGAGGGCGGCGAGAAGCTCGACCGCTTCACCGACGGCATCGACCTGACGCCCTTCGTCCAGCTCGAGCGCTGCCCGAAGACGGTCGTCATGGCGATCAACGGCATGTGCCAGGGCGGCGGTCTCGTCATGACGCTCATGAGCGACGTCTCGATCGTCTCCGACCGCGCGCGCTTCCGGGTGCCCGAGCTGCTTCGCGGCGTCGCCGACTGCTACCTGGGGGCGCGGCTCGCGGCGCGGATCGGCGTCGCCCGCGCGAAGTACCTGCTCTTCACGGCGCAGTACTTCTCGGCCCGCGAAGCCTGGGACATGGGCCTCGTCTCGCGGGTGGTGCCGCACGAGGCGCTCGACGCCGCGGTCGACGACGCGGTGACCCAGATCCGCGCGACCGGGCCCGCGGCGCGGCGCGCGCTCAAGCGCGACATCAACCGCCACCTGCCGGCGATCGACTTCGGGATGTTCCAGGACTCGCTCGTCGGCGAGGAATGCCGCGAGGGGTTCCGCGCCTTCGTCGAGAAGCGTCCGCCGCGCTGGCCCGCGATCTGAGGCACGGCCCGCGCCCACGCGGTCTTGCCCCCGCCGCCCCGGCCCGGGGCCGCGGTCACGGCCCGCCGGCGGACGCGCTGCCGCGGCGGCCCTCCCGGGATCCCGCCCGGGGGTCCGCGGCGTAGGCAAAGGCGGATCGCCTGTTATAAGGTTTCGCGCCCGCGAAGCCGCGGTGCGCCCCACACCCAGCCCCGGTCTCCGGGCGACGAGGTCCGAAGCGCGGTGAAGTCCACGAGAGCCAAAGAAGCCCCCGAGCCGGCCGCCCCGGCCGCGTCGGCGCCCACGATCGCCCCGACGCTCGACGACCCGCTCGCCCCCGCCGCCGCCGGCCGGGCCGCCGACGCCCCGGCGCCGGGCCCCTACGATCTCGCGATGGAGGCCGGCCGCGATCTCCGCGAGCGTCCCTACTCCGCCTCGGGCACGCTCGCGCGGCTGCGCCAGCACGCGAAGGACCGCATGACGGTCTGGGAGCGGATCGACGTGCTGAAGGACCCCGGCACGACCCCGACGGTGCTCTGGCAGAACTGGGGCAAGAACCTCGACGGCGCCTCGCTCGTGACGACGGTCGTCTCGATCCGGGGCCGCGAAGTCGCGCTCTACGGGCACGACTTCACGGTGCGCGCCGGGTCGATGGACGCGACCAACGGGCGCAAGCTCGCGAACCTGATCTACCTGGCCGGCGAGCGCGGCATGCCGCTCGTCGGCATGAACGACAGCGCGGGCGCCTACGTGCCGGCCGGCGTCGGCGGGCTCGACGGCTACGCCGAGGCGTTCACCGCGCTGCGCCGGATCTCGGGCGTCGCCCCGTCGATCATGTGCATGTTCGGCTTCAACGCGGGCGGCGGGTCCTACCTGCCGCGCCAGGGCAGCTTCGTGATCCAGCCCGCCGACACGTTCTTCGGGCTGACCGGACCCGGCGTCATCAAGAGCGTGCTCGGCGAGGACGTGACGCCCGACGACCTCGGCGGGCCCAAGGTCCACGGCGCGAGCGGCGTCGCCGACGTCACCGTGACCGACGAGGTCGCGGCGCTGCGCACCGCCTCGCGGCTGCTCTCCTACCTGCCCGGCTCGAACAAGGTCATGGCACCGTTCGAGCCGACGTCCGACCCGGTCGACCGCCCGACGCGCGAGATCGACGTGCTGCTGCGCAAGGCCTTCAACTCGCCGAGCGGCATGAACACGCCGATCGACGTGACGCTGCTCATCGAGCGCATCTGCGACCACGGCGACTACTTCGAGCTGCAGCCCGACCGGGCGCGCAACGCGGTCACCGCCTTCGGGCGCGTCGGCGGCAACGTGGTCGGGTTCATCGCGAACAACAGCGCGGTCGCGAGCGGCCAGATCGACGTCGACGCCGCCTACAAGATCGCCCGCTTCGTGCGGTTCTGCGGGATCTACAACATCCCGACGATCTTCATGGAGGACACGACGGGCTTCCTGCCCGGGCGCGACCAGGAGAGCCGAGGCATCGTGCAGGCCGGGCGTGCGATGCTCGACGCGATCATCGACCTGCGGACGCCGCGCATCCTGCTCATCCTGCGCAACGCCTTCGGCGGCGCCTACGCCGCGTTCAACAGCTACGCGACCGGCGCGAGCATCGTGCTCGCCCTGCCGACCACCCGCCTCGCGGTCATGGGCACGGCCGGCAAGGAGTTCGTCTACAAGACGGAGTTGAAGCAGGTGCGCGACGACGCGGCCCGCCGCGTGCGCGACGGGGTCGCCCAGCGGGTCGCCGCCGGCGCCTCCCGCGAGGACGCGAAACGCGATGCCGAGAAGGAAGCCGCCGACTGGCTCCGGGCGCGCGAGGCGGAGTTCAACGCCCGCTACGAGGGCGAGCTCATGAACCCGCGCGAGGCGCTGAGCCTCGGCTCGATCTCCGAGATCGTCGACCCGGGCGACCTGCGCTCGGTGCTGGCGCGCCACCTCGACTTCCTGATCCGCCACTACGTGCCCGGCCCGATGGAGTCGGTCCAGAGGGAGTTCCACTGATGTCGGCGCCGGAGACCACCCCGTCCCGCGAGACGGCCGGGGAGAGTTCGCTCGTCCACCGCGACCGCCGCCTCGGACGGTCGGAGTCGTCGTGGGTGCGGTCGTTCTCCTGCGAGGACATGGGCATCCTGATCGTCTGCCGCGGCCCCATCCGGAAGGAGGCGATCGACGTCTTCCGCGAGATGGGGATCCCGCGGATCGGCATGCTGCTCTCGGAGAAGGACAGCATCGTCTTCTCCCGCGCGCTCGCCCCGGAGCTCCGCATCATGGACCCGGCCCGGGTCCACGCGGTGCCCGACTACTCCGGCGCGACCAAGGAGGAGCGGGTCGCTCGGATCGCCGACATCATCCGGATCTGCCGGGAGAACGACTACGGCTACGTCTTCGCCGGCTACGGCTTCATGGCCGAGGACGCGAGCTTCGTCCGCGCGATCGAGGAGGCCGGGCTGTCGTTCGTCGGCCCGTGCTCCTCGACCCAGACGGCGGCGGGCGCCAAGGACCAGGCGAAGCGCACCGCGATCGCGAACCAGGTCTCCGTCACCCCGGGCATCAACGACGCGACCGTCCGCACCCTGCTCGCGCGCCACCCCGATCTCGCCGCGCTGCGCGCGCTGGCCGCCAAGCACGGACTCGCCGTGCCCGCGCTCGACGACCCGAAGGCGGATCTCCCGGACGCGGCGGCGGCGCTGCTCGAGGCTTCCTACGCGAAGCAGCTCGACCTCTTCACGATCGACGACCTCGCCGCGCAGCTGCGCGAGGAAGCCGTCCGGCTCCTGACGGAGAACCCCGGCCGCCGCTTCCGCCTGAAGGCGATCGGCGGCGGCGGCGGCAAGGGCCAGCGCATCTTCTCCGACGCCGAGGTGGTGCCGGGGCTCGTCCGCGAGGTCCTGGCCGAGGTCAAGGCGACCGGCCCGGGCGACAACCGCAACATGCTGCTCGAGCTGAACGTCGAGAGCACGCGCCACAACGAGATCCAGCTGCTGGGCAACGGAAAGTGGTGCATCGCGCTCGGCGGCCGCGACTGCTCGCTGCAGATGCACGAGCAGAAGCTGGTCGAGGTCTCGATCACCCAGGAAGGCCTCCACGGCGAGATCGCGCGCGCGCGCGACGCCGGCGAGAAGCCGAAGGCGAAGGTGCTCGAAACCGACCTCGGCGTGCTGCGACGGATGGAAGCCGAGGCGGAGCGCTTCGGGCTCGCCGTCGGCCTCGACTCGGCGTCCACCTTCGAGTGCATCGTCGAGGGCGACCGCCACTTCTTCATGGAGGTCAACACCCGGATCCAGGTCGAGCACCGCGTGTCCGAGCTCTGCTACTCGCTGCGCTTCGCGAACCCCGAGAACCGGGCCGACGCCTTCGTCGTCCACTCGCTGGTCGAGGCGATGGCGCTGGTGGCCCGCCACAAGGGCCGGCTGCCTCGGCCCGAGCGCATGCGCCGCGAGGGGGCCGCGATCGAGGTCCGGGTGAACGCGACCGACCGCGCGCTCTCGCCCGCCGCCGGCGGCGTCATCGTGTCGTGGTCGGACCCGTCGCCGGGCGAGATCCGCGACGACCAGGGCATCTCGATCAAGAATCCCGACACCGGGCTCTTCATGCGCTACCGGCTGGCCGGCGCCTACGACTCGAACGTGGCGCTGCTGCTCGCGACCGGGCACGACCGCGCCGAGAGCTGGGACCAGCTGACCGAGGTCCTGCGCCGCACCTCGATCCGCGGCATCGACCTCGCGACCAACCGCGAGTTCCTCTACGGCATGATGGTCTGGTTCGGCAGCCGAGATCCGTGGGCGAAGCCGACCACGAAGTTCGTCGTGCCCTACCTGACGCTGGTCGGCGAACTCGCGCGCGAGGCCGGCGCGCTCGACCTCGACTGGATCTGCGGGGAGGTGCCGCGCCGCCTCGTCGCCGCGGCCGGAGACGGCGCGGCCGCGACCCGGGCCGCACTCGCCCGCAAGGAGACGCTGGTCGCGCGCCCGCTGCGGATGCTCCTCGAGGAGCCGCACCACCTCTCGGCCTGGCTGTCGAGGCACCGCGGCGACCACGAGGTCCGCGAGGGGCGGGTCGCCTGGCGACGCAACCCGCTCGAGGTGCTCGCCGAGACCTATCGCCTGCTCTCGCTCGACGACCCGGAGGCGGCCGCGGCCCATCGCATCTGGGACCACGACCGCGAGGTCATCGACACCGGGCTCGCCTTCTACCGCCGGGTCGCCGAGCGAGCCGGCAAGCCGCTCGACTGGCCGGAGATCGACCGCCGGCTCCGGGCGGCGACGCCCTCCTTCGGGATCGACGCTTCCACCTGGGAGCGGGTGCGGGCGGCCCACGCCGGCCACCAGGCCGGGCTCGAACTGCTCTGCGTGCCCGCGATCCTCGGCGCGCGCGCCGGGTTCGAGGAGCTGCGCCTCGACGACGACCTGGGCGTCGTCATCCCCGAGCGGCTGCTCGACCCGGCCCACCAGGAGGCGATGCGCCGCGTGCTGGTGCCGCCACCGGCGACGAAGGCCGACGAGATCGTGGCCGCGATGGGCGGAACCTTCTACGCGCGCGAGGCCCCCGGGCTGCCGCCCTTCGTCGTGAAGGGCGCCCACTTCGAGAAGAACCAGCCGATCTACATCATCGAAGTGATGAAGATGTTCAACAAGATCGCCGCCCCGTTCGCGGGCACGATCGACGAGGTCCTCGTCCACGAGGACGGCGTCGTGGTCCGCAAGGGCCAGCCGCTCTTCAAGGTCACGCCCGACGAGCGCGTCGTCGAGGTCGACCCGGCCGAGCTGAGGGCGCGGCTGCGACGCGCCTCGGAGGAGCTCCTCGTCGGCATCCTTCCCGCGAAGCCCGCCTGAACGAACCCCGGCGCAGGACCGGGAAGGGAGACACGTGCCGCACGACCCGACCCGACCGCCTGCGCCGGACGCCCCGGCGACGTGCGTGCACGAGGGTGTCGCCGCGGCGGGCCCCGGCGCACACGTGACCGACCGGGACGCGGCGCATCCTCCCGACGACGCGACGGAGACCGCGCGATGAGCCGAAAGAACCGAGTCGAGCCGGCCTGGCGCGAGGACGTGCCGCCCGAGGGCACCTACCGAGCGCTGGTGAAGTACGACCCGGCGAAGTTCAAGCACCCGAGCGCCGCCTGGGTCGAGATGTTCCGCCGCGAACTCGGCTCGACCGACGAGGACTTCCGCGTGCGCCGCCCGGGCGGCGATGCGCGGGTCGAGCTCGACCGCCGCTGCGCCCTCTCCGACGCCCAGGTCGACGCCTTCGCCGGGATCGTCGGCCGGGACAACGTCTCGACGACGGCCTGGGACCGGGTGCGGTTCGGCCACGGCAAGTCGCTCGACGAGAATCTCGCGCTGCGACGCGGCGAGGTCGGCCCGGTGCCGGACCTGGTGGTGCACCCGCGCGACAAGCACGACGTGGTGCGCATCGTCGCCCTCTGCGACGAGCAGCGGATCCCGATCGTGCCCTTCGGAGCCGGCTCGGGTGTCGTGCTCGGCAACCGCGCGGAACGGGGTGGCGTGGCCCTGGTCCTGCGGACCCACATGAACCGGCTTCTCGAGGTGGGCGAGACCGACCAGGTCGCGATCGTGCAGCCCGGGATGATGGGGCCGGACTACGAGGCCGCGCTGAACGACGCGCGCGCCCGCTTCGGGACGTCGCGGGCCTTCACCGGCGGGCACTTCCCGCAGTCCTTCGAGCTCGCCTCGGTCGGCGGCTGGGTGCTCGCGGCAGGCTCCGGGCAGGCCTCGACCTACTACGGCGACGCCTGCGACCTGCTCGTCGCCTCCGAGTGGGTCACCCCGCGCGGGATCGTCCGCACCCACGCCATCCCGGGCACGGCGACCGGCCCGCGGGTGAACGACGTGCTGAAGGGCAGCGAGGGCTCGTTCGGGATCCTCGTCGAGGCGACGATGCGGATCTTCCGGCACCTGCCGGACAACCGGCAGCGCTTCGCGGTCATGTTTCCCTCCTGGGAGGACGCGGTCGACGCGAGCCGAGAGATCCTGCAGGGAGAGTTCGGACGGCCCGCCGTGTACCGCATCTCCGACCCGGAGGAGACCGAGGTCGGGCTCGCGCTGAAGGGGTTCGACAAGCCGCTGCTCGACCGCCTGCTCGCCGCGCGGGGGCTCCATGCCGGCCGTCGCTGCCTGTGCGTCGGGACCGCCGAGGGCGATCTCGGGTTTGCTCGCCACGTGAAGCGGCGGATTCTCGAGATCTCGCGCCTCCACGGCGCCATGTCGCTCACCGGGTACGCGACCCGGCAGTGGGAGCACGGCCGCTACTCCGACGTCCACATGCGCGACGACCTGCTCGACCACGGGATCTTCATCGACACGCTCGAGACCGGCGTCGCCTGGTCGAAGGTCCACCAGGTCCACCGCGGCGTGCGCGACCTCGTGAAGAGCCGGACGCGGACGATCTGCATGAGCCACTGCTCGCACTTCTACCCGCAGGGAACGAACCTCTACTTCATCCTGCTGCTGCGGCCGGAGACCGATCGGGAGTTCTTCGACTTCCGCTCGAAGATCGTCGAGCGCATCGTCGAGTGCGGCGGCTCGATCAGCCATCACCACGGCGTCGGCCGGATGTTCGCTCCCTGGATGGAGGCGCACCTCGGCCGCACCCAGGTGGACGTCCTGCGCGCGCTGAAGCGCCACTTCGACCCACACGGCATCCTGAACCCGGGCGGCACGCTCGGGCTCGACGACGTCGCCGGCACGGCGCAGGCCGCGCCTCGCGCCTGAGGCACCGGGGGGTCGATGTCGGACTCGGGGCGTTCGGGCGGGGGAGCGGCGGCACCCGGCGACGAGCTCCTGCTCGCCCTCGACGTCGGGACGCAATCGGTCCGCGCGGCGCTGGTCGACCTCCGCGGCGAGGTCGTCGCGATCGTGAAGACGCCGATCGAGCCCTACTTCTCCGAGCACCCGGGCTGGGCCGAGCAGCATCCCGAGGTCTGGTGGGATGCCGCGACGCGCAGCATCCGCGAACTGCTCGACCGTTGCGGGCCCGCCCGCGGCCGCATCGCGGCCGCGGCGCTCGGGAGCCAGCGCGGGACCTACGTCAACCTCGACCGCGAGGGCCGCCCGCTCCGGCCCGCGATCGTCTGGCTCGACCAGCGCAAGGCGAGCACCGGGGGACTCATCCCGTCCGCCGCGGTGCCGCTCCTCCGCGCCGCCCGCGTCTGGCCCTTCGTCGAGTACGTGACGCGCTACTGCCGGTCGAACTGGATCCGGCAGAACGAGCCGGAGACCTGGCGGCGCACCCACAAGTTCCTGTGCCTCTCGGGCTACCTCACCCACCGGCTGACCGGAGAGTTCCGGGACTCGTCGGCGAACATCGTCGGCACGATGCCGATCGACGTGAAGCGCGGGCGATGGGCCTCGCGCTGGGACGTGAAGTCCCACCTCTTCCGGGTCGAACGCGAGAAGCTTCCCGAGCTCGTCGCGCCCGGCGAGGTCCTCGGGCGGATCACGGCCGCCGCGGCCGCGGAGACCGGGCTCCCCGCGGGGCTGCCGCTCGTCGCAGCCGCCAACGACAAGGCCTGCGAGATCCTCGGCGCCGGATGCCTCGATCCGGACCTCGCCTGCCTGAGCTTCGGCACCATCGCGACGGTGAACACCCACGGCCCGCGCTACGTCGAGGTCCAGCGTCTCATGCCGCCCTACCCGTCCGCGGTGCCCGGGCACTTCTACACCGAGATCGGCGTCCTGCGCGGGCTCTGGATGGTGTCGTGGTTCAAGGAGCAGTTCGGGCTCGAGGAGCG
>JAFMJW010000379.1 GCA_017853315.1 Alphaproteobacteria bacterium | reverse complement strand
CTCCTCGCCGGCTTCGTCGCCAACGCGGACCTTCCCGCGGGAGTGGCAGCCGACACCGGACCGCTCGGCGGCTACTTCGTCGCGAAGAACTCCTGGGCGTACGCCTGGGGAGACTGCGGCTTCGGCTACCTGTCGAGCGCCTTCCTCGACACCTGGGGCCTCTCGTACCACGTGATCGAGATCGACTGAGCCCGCGCGTTCGGCCCCCGGCGGAGACTTCTCCCCGCTGGCGCCCCTCCCCCCGCGGTGAGACTCTGCCTCTCATGGTCACCGCACCCTTCGCCCCCGCTCGCCCCGGCCGCGCGATCCTTCCGGGCTGATCGTCCGGCGCGCATCGGCATGAACCGCTACACGCGGATCTTCGACTCGCGCGGCGGACTCTACAACCGCGCCACCGGGCTCGCTCCCCTCGCGCGCGAGACGGAGCGACGGCTGCTGGTCGAGCGGCTCTCGCTCGCGCCGGGACTCCGTGTCCTCGACGCACCGGCCGGAGGAGGCTACCTGGCCGACGGGCTCCGGCAGGCGGAGCCGACGCTGCGGGTGGTCTGCCTCGAGCCGTCGGCGACGTTCGCGGCCGCGATCGACACCCGCCACGTGCGCGTTCACGGCAGCCTGGAGGCGATGCCTTTTGCCGCCCGGAGTTTCGACCGCGTCGGGTCGCTCTCGGGCATGCACCACCTGGACGACCCCGCCGGATTCGTTCGGGAGTGCGTACGCGTGGCGGCTCCCGGCGCCGTCGTCGCACTCGCGGACGTGGGTCGCGGCACGGCCCCCGCGGCGTTCCTGAACGGAGCCGTCGACCGCTGGACCGAGACCGGCCACGACGGCCACTTCTTCGCGACCGGCGACCTGGGCGGGATGCTTCGGGCCGCAGGGTGCCGCGACGTGTCGGAGTCGCTCTGCCACTACACCTGGGACTTTCCGGATCTCGCCGCGCTCGTCGCCTTCTGCCACGAGCTCTTCGGCATGGTCCGAGCGGATGCCACGACCGTCGAGACCGCGCTGCGCGACCACTTCGCTCTCTCGGTCGACGCGACGGGGGCGCACCTCCCGTGGGCCCTCGTCTACGCGACGGGACGGGTCGACTGAACGCGCCGACCGGCGGAACTCCGCTCAGGTGTCTCCGCGCCGGACGATCGTGCGCACCTTGCCTCCGGCGGTCCGCTCGACGGCGTCGACGAAGACGAGATCGACGCGTACGTCGTGCCCGAGAGCGTCGCGGATCTCCGGTCCGACGCGCTCGGCGACGACGTGCGCGTCGGCTTCGGCGGCTTTCACCAGGAGCACGCGGACATGGTCGGCGGCCTCCTGGACGACCTGGAACTCCCACAACAGCGTCTCCGGCCCGAGGATCGACCGCAGGCGCTGCGAGTGCAGGCGACGGCCCCCCGGCAGCGCGAGCCAGTCCTCCACTCTCCCGAGGGGAAACGACAGGAGGGGCAGCGTGCTGCCGCACGGGCACGTCCCGGGAAGGAGCGCTGCGACGTCGCCGAGGCGGTAGTTGAGGATCACGCTGCCGGTGTTCACGAGGTTCGAGAGGATCACCGATCCGGGAGTTCCCACCGGAACCTCGGCGCCGGCATCGTCGACGATCCGCAACGGGGCGAGGTCGGCGTGCAGGTGCAGTCCCGTGCCGTGCCCGCACTCGAAGCCGATCTTGAAGCTCTCGATCGCCTGGTAGCTGCTCCAGACCCGAAGGCCGAGCCGTTCGACCATGCGGCGGCGTGCCGGTTCCGGCAGTGCGTCGCCACCGTAGGCGACGACCCGGGGCCGATGGAGCCCGGGCTCGCGCTCGAGCACCTGCGCGAGGGCGTCGAGATAGGATCCGTAGCCCGCGACGACGTCGGCCCTGGTCGCGTCGAGGCGGCGTGCCGCGAATTCCGGGGAATCGCCGATGTCGACGTTCGTGCGCTCGCCCTCGGCCGCTCCCGGGATCCATGCGTGCGCCCGGACGGTGGCTCGCACGTCGGTCTCGGTACCGTGAGTCGAAGCCACGCACAGCATGCGGAAACGGCGGCGCCCGACGAGCGATCGCAGCACCGCAACCTCGCGTTCGCCGTGGGCCGTGTTCTGGAGGAGCGCGTCGGGGTCGTGGAACACCGACAGCGGAGCACCGCTGCTGCCGCCGCTGCGAAGCTCGAGAAGATCGGCGAGCGGCCGGGCACGCGATCGGAAGAAGTCGGGGTCCCGCTGGAGCTGGCTGCGCTCGAGGATCGGCAGCCGTGCGAGATCGGAGACGGTGCGGATGCCGTCGGGGTCGATCCCGAGCCGGCGCATCGTCTCGCCGTAGTACGGGACATGCCGGAAGGCGTGCGCCACCATCCGGCGCAGCCGACGCTCCTGGTCGCGCCGAACCAGCGCCGCGCGGCGGTGAAGGAAGCCGGCCTGGCCCGGCAGATCTCGCACGAGACGGATCGTGCCGAGGAGACGTCGTGGCAGGGCGGCGCGGGAGGAGGGCACGGGACCGGACTCGGATCGGTAGCAGCCGGGCCGGGAACGGGCCATGGACGAGCGACCGGCACGGCGAGGAAGCGACGCGAGCGCACCTTGCCGCGATGCCGCCCAACCGAGCGAAGCGTGGTCGGAGCGCATCCCCGAAGTCGCCGCCGGGGACACGATCCGGGGCGAGAAGCGCCGGGGGCGAAGTGGCGGACTCGCGCGGGATCGGGATACGCATGCGACGTGGACCAGTCGCCGCCGAGGGA
>JAFMJW010000105.1 GCA_017853315.1 Alphaproteobacteria bacterium | reverse complement strand
GTCGCGAGCCGCGTCTCGATCACGAGCGGCCGTCACCAGCACGCTCGCGGCGCGGGTGCGGATCCCGTCTTCGACTACGTCGCGATCGGTCGACGCGTCTGGATCGGCGAGGGCGCGATCGTCATGGCCGACGTCGGCGACGACGCGGTCGTCGGCGCGGGCAGCGTGGTGGTGACGCCGGTCCCGGCGGGAGCGACGGTCGCCGGGAACCCGGCTCGGCCGATCGCCTCCGCCGAGCCCGTCGCGCCCGCGGGCCGCGCCTGACGCGCCGCCGCTGCGGTCGCCGCCGGGGGGCCGCGACCCGAGCGGAAATCGGCCGGACCGCCGCGCGGTTCAGGAGGGCAGCGGCTCGACCCCGAGGAGCTTCGGCGCGGCAGGGGCGGGCGTGCTGGTCTCGAACGCGCCGTTGTCGGGGGCACTCCCCTGGAACGGCAGGTTCACCGGATCGCCCGCGGCCCAGGTGATGGGCGTCGCCACGGTGATCACGTTCGACGCGTCGTCGATCGACACCACCTGCACGGCGGGATTCGAGCCGACGACGATCCAGTCGGGAGCGATCAGCCCGTCCCACGAGTCGTGGAAGAACGCGGCCCGCACGACCGGCACCCGGGTCGATGCCGTGGCCGAAGCGGTCCGCGTGGTCGTGAGCTCGATGCCGCCGTCGATCGCGGGGCTGCCGGGCGCGAGCTGGTAGTTGCCCGCCGCCGGATCGACGAAGATCGACGTCGCGGGCACGGTCGTTCGCCGGCTGCGGACGTCCTGGAGGTCGGGCGGGTTCGCGGCCTGGTAGTCGGCGAACGCCTGCGCGCCGTTCGGGTCGGGCAGCTGCGCGGGGTAGACGCCGGAGGACCACAGGATGCCGCCCGTGCCGCCGAAGCGGTAGAGGTTCCCGTCGTAGCGGATCGAACCGTAGCGCGTGTCGATCTTGAAGCCCGCCGCCCCGGCCAGGATGAGCGTGTAGTTCGTCGCGTCGACGAACAGGTTGTTGCGCGACTCGAGCCCGCCGAAGTCGGTGCCGGTGCCGCCGATCACGTCGTCGGAGTAGAGGAGGAGCGCGTTGAACGCATCGACGACGGTGTTCGAGTAGATGATCGACGGGTTCGGGTGGTCGTACTCGACGATGCCGCCCTTGCCGCCGACCGAGCCGGTGATCGTGTTGAAGCGCATCACCAGGGCGACCGGCGCCGTGCCCTTCGGGTCGGTGCCGTGCATCTGCACCTCGCCGTTGCGCGCGACGTTCGCCTCCATCAGCAGGTGGCTCACCGGTCCGTGGCCGCCCATGTCGATGTTGTCGGCGCCGGGATCGCCCGTGGCGTTGTCGTGGACCAGGTTGCGCCGCACGACGACGTGGTGGAACCCGCCGGCCTGGCTGCCGACCTGGATGCCGTCGAAGTTGTTCGCACCGGCGTTGTTCCAGACCTGGTTGTCCTCGATCACGTAGTAGCCGGAGCCCTGCCAGAGCGTGATGCCTCCACCCGGGTTGTCGTGGATGCGGCAGCGGCGGATCTCGCTGTAGGAGGGGCTGATCGAGCCCTCGATCCAGACCGCCCCCGCCCCGGCGCAGTGGTCGACCTCGAGGTTCACGAGCTTCAGGTTCTGGCAGTCGCCGATCGCGGAGACGCCGAAGCCCTCCGAGTTGCGCACCGCGAGGCCGTCGATCACGAGGTTCGACGCCCCCGAGATCTGGACGACCGAGCCGTAGCGTCCGCCGCCGAGCGTGCTGCCGTCGATCACCGGCGTCGCACCGGGTGCCGCGCGCCAGGTGATCGGCGCGCTCGTCGAGCCGCCCTGCCAGATCCGAAGTCGCTCCGCCCACGTCCCGTCGCCGACGTTCACGACGTCGCCGGGTGCGGCGGTCGAGGCGGCCTTGTCGAAACTCCGCCAGGGCGCGGCCTGGGAGCCGGGGTTGTCGTCGTCGCCGTCGAGCGCGACCCACCACGTCGCGGCATGGGCGCGACCCACCCGCGCGCCGAGCGTCGCGAGGAGCAGGCCTGCGACCAGGCCCGCGCGCCGGAGACGGCGGCCACGAGCGGAAGCGACTGCGACGACGTTGCCTTGCATCGACCTTCCCCCCACCGGACGGATTCCCATTCTTCCCGCCATCGCGACCGGGGGCAAGGCGCGAAGCGCACGGCCGGGCGATCGATCGAACCGGCCCCGTCGACCGGCTTCGGACGGCCTTCCCGCGTGCAGTCGGCGACGCAGGGCGCTACACGCTGCCCGTGGTGACCCGCTCCAGCCGGCCGGCGGTCGCGGAGGCGCTCGGCACCCCCGCTCGCGGGGCCGGATCGGACCTGCTGCTGGGGCTGCTCGCGGGCGTGCTCGCGGCCTGGGCCGCGGTCGCCGCCGGAGGGCTCACGACCCGCTGGCTGGTCTACTTCGTCGCGGCCGCGGTGCTCGGCGCGGCCGTCGTGCTGACGACCGACCGGGAGCGCTTCCTCTCGGCCCTCTTCCTGCTGAGCCTGCAGGTCGGAGCGGCCTACCGCATCGGGTACGGGAAGGCGGGGACCGACGGCATCGCGATCCCGGTCTGCTTCGTCACGGCGATGCTGCTCATCGCCTGGTGGGCCGCGACCGGGGAGCTGTCGCGCAAGGGCGGCGTGCGCTGGTTCGGGACGCTCGGCGTCCCGATCGTCGTCATGTTCTCGATGAGCGTCCTGTCGCTGCTGTTCACCACCGAGCGCTTCGCGGGAATCGCGATGATGGCGAACGACGTCGAGCTCTACGCGATGTTCTGGATCGCGATCAACCTCGTGCGCTCCGACGAGGATCTCGACCGCGTCGTCCGCCTGCTCTTCGTCACGCTCGCCACGCAGTCGGTCGTCTACTACCTCGAGAGCGCGCTCGCGCGGACCTTCACGCCCGAGGGCGACATCATCCCGCTGTCCCCGACGATTCCGCGGCCGGGCGGCACGGTCGCGACGAACCCGGCCGGGTTCGCGAGCTTCGTGATCCCGCTCATCATCATCGCGCTCTCGCGGTTCTCGCTGGCGAAGCCGGGTAGGCGGCTCTGGCTCGGCGTCGTCGCGGCGATGGGCACGATCGCGGTGGGCCTCACCTTCACGCGCGCGGCCTGGGGCGGGCTCGCGATGGCGCTCACGATCTTCTTCGCGGTCGGATCGAAGCGCGGGATGGTGAGCCGGAGCAGCGTCGCCGCCGTGGCCGCCGCCGTCGTGATCGCGGGCGCGGCCTTCGGCCCGGGCATGTACCGGAGGCACGTCGAGGAGCAGAGTTTCGACACGGCGGGCCAGACCCGCTGGGGACTCATCCTGATCGCGTTCCGCGTGATCGCGGCGCACCCGGTCGTCGGCGTCGGCCCCGGCGCCTACGGACAGGTGTACAAGCAGTACGTGCCCTACTGGCTGCCGGACCAGTGGATGTTCACGGTCCACAACGAGTACGTGCTGCGGGCCGCGGAGACCGGGATCGTCGGCGGGCTCGCGCTGATCCTGCTGATCCTGCTCGGGCTGCGCCAGGCGTGGCGGCTCACGGCCGCGCCGGGGTTCGCCACGAAGACCACCGCGCTCGGCTGGGGCTCGGGACTGTTCTACCTCTCCTGGCAGATGCTCTGGGTGCCGTGGCGCGGCTTCGAGTACAATGCGCTGTTCTGGCTCTTTCTCGGCCTGATGGAGGCCGCGGCGCTCTTTCCCGGGAATCGCCGTCGGAGCACCGTGCCCGCCGTCGCTCCATGAAGGTCGCCCACGTCGTCTGCCCCGACGGGATGTACGGGGCGGAGCGGTGGATCCTCATGCTGGGGCGTCACCTCTCCCGGCGCGGCGTCCCGCTCGTGCTCGTCACGATCGGCGACTCCGAGGGCGCGCGCGACGTGCATCGCCGCTTCGCGGCGACCGGCGTCCCCTCGGTCCGCCTGCCCTACGACGCGAAGCTCAGCCCCGGCGCGATCACGGGCCTTCGCCGCCTCGTGCGCGAGCACGGCGTGGACGTGCTCCACACCCACGAGTTCAAGTCCGACGTGTTCGGCTGGATCGCGACCCGCGGGCAGCCCGTGAAGGTCGTGAGCACGCCGCACGGCTGGTCGTCGAGCGAGGGGATCCGCATCGCCGCCTACGAGGTGATCGACCGCGCCTTCCTGCGCGGCTTCGACGGCCTCTACCCGCTGAGCCGCTCGCTCGAGGCGGACCTGCTGGCGCGCGGCTACCCGCGCGAGCGCGTGACGCTGGTGGAGAACGCGGTCGACGACGAACCCTTCGAGGAGTGCTGGCGGGCGCGCGAGGCGGCGGGCTTCCCCGCGTCGGGTCGCGTCGTGTTCGTCGGGCGCGTGCTCGAGCCCAAGGGAGTCCTCGAGCTCGCCGACGCGGCCGCCCGCCTGCGCGATCGGCCCGGCTTCCGCCTCGTGATCGCCGGCCGCGGTGCGGCGGAAGAGGCTCTCCGCGCGCGCGTCGACACGCTCGGGATCGGCGACCGGGTCGAGTTCGCGGGCTACGTCGAGGACGTGCCGGCGCTGCTGCGCGACGCGGACGCGATCGTGCTGCCTTCGCACAGCGAGGGGATGCCGCGGGTCCTGATGGAGGCCGCCGCGGCCGGGGTCGCGATCGTCGGCACCGACATCCCGGGCATCCGGGACCTGGTCGAAGACGGCGACGGCGGGCTGCTCGTGCCGGTCCGCGACCCGGCGGCACTCGCCGACGCGATCGGTCGCGTGCTGTCGGACGCCGCGCTGCGCGCCGGACTCGCGAGCCGCGCCCGGGCTCGCCTCGTGGAGCGCCACACCGGGGCGCGCCTCGCCCGGGACTTCGAGGCGGCCTACGCCGCCCTCTGCTAGGCCCCCTGCCGCGATGGAATCCCTCGCGACGTCGGGCCCGAGCGCCGCCGTGCCGTCCCCGGGTCCCGAGGCCGGCCTGCCAGTCCACGGACCGCGTCGCCGCGGGACCGTGCTGCTCGGCTGGGACCCGGTCTGCCAGCGCAGCGACTCGATCTCGGCCGAGACCGGGGTCCCGCTGACGACGATCCACTACCTGTTCTACCGGCGCCCGTGGATCGCGCCGCTCAAGTACCTGCTGCAGGCGGTCGCGACGCTCGCGTGGCTCGTCCGTCGCGGGCCCGCGCTCGTCGTGGTGACGAGCCCGCCTCCGTTCGCCGCCGTGGTCGTGCGCGCCTGGTGCGCGCTCTCGGGCGCCCGCTACGCGATCGACGCGCACACCGGCATCTTCCTCGAGCCGAAGTGGCGGCCCTTCCTGCCGCTGTCGCGCTGGCTCTCGCGCGGCGCGGTCACGACGATCGTGACCAACGACGCGCTCCGCGAGACCGTCGAGTCGTGGGGCGCGCGCGGCTTCGTCCTGCCCGACCCGCTGCCCGACGTCCCGCCGGAGCGGGAGCGCTTCCCGCTCGATGCGTCGAAGACCAACGTCGCCGCCGTGTTCTCCTTCTACGAGGACGAGCCGGTCGACGAGATGCTCGCGATCTCGAACCTGCCCCCCGACATGCACGTCTGGGTGACCGGCGACAGCAGCCGGGTGCCCGAGCGCCAGCGCGCCGCGCTTTCGCCGCAGGTGACGCTCACCGGCTTCCTCTCCCGCGCGGCCTACGACTCGCTGCTGTCGCGCTGCGACGCGGTCGTCGTGCTGTGCACCCGCCCGCACACGCTGCTCTGCGGCGCCTACGAGGCGGTCGCCGCCCACAAGCCGCTCGTCACCTCGGAGTCCGACGCCATGCGCCACCACTTCCGCAGGGGCGTGGTCTGGACCGGCAACTCGACCGCGGAGATCGAGGCCGCGCTGCGCGAGGTCGCCGCGCGGGGCGGCGAGCTCGCGGCCGAGATGCGGGAGGCCGATCGCGAGATGCGGCTCGACTGGCAGCGCACCTGCGATCGCCTGCTCGGCGAACTCGCCTCCGGCGGCGTCGCGCGCTCGGATCTCCCGGTGCCGCGCTGGAGACGGGCGTGATCCTCTCCCGTCCGGGCCCGCGACGCATGGTCCGCTCCACCGTCGGCCTCGATGGGGCCGCCGCGCGCTGACCACGGGCTCGATGGGAGTGGGGCCGCCGCGAAGCGGGAAGGGGTGGGCGGTCCGCCCGGACCCGGTGGTCGTCGCGGCCACCCTCGCCGCCCTCGCGCTGCGGCTCGTGCGGCTCGGCCGCGCGCCCCTCTGGTTCGACGAGACCTACACCGCCTCCTGGGTCGCGCTGCCGTGGGGCGCATCGGTGAGCGAGGTGCTCGACGCGAATCACCTCCCGCCCTGGTTTCTCCTTCTCGGCGCGTGGACGCGCGCGCTCGGCGACTCGCCCTGGCTGCTGCGTCTCCCCGGCGTCCTCGCCTCGGCGGCGACGGTGCCGGTCGTCGCCGCGATCGCGCGCCTCGCGGCGGACCGCTCCGCCGCCCGCCGCGCCGCGTGGCTGTTCGCGATGCTGCCGTTCGCGATCCACCATGCGCAGGAGGCTCGGATGTACGCGCCCGTCGCGCTGCTGGCCGCGGCGACGACGCTCGCCGTCCTGCGCTCGATCGCGCCGGAGGGAGCCGGCGCGCCGGTCCTGCTCGCCGTGTCGGGCGCAGCGCTCGCCGCGACGCACTACTACGGAGCGGTGTTCGTCGCGCTGACGGCGGCGATCCTGCTCGGGTCGTCGCGCGCCCGCGGCCGGGCCCGCGACCGCGTCGCGATCGCGGTGCTCGTCCTCTCGGTCGCGGTGGCGGCCGCGCTCGCCTGGCGTCTCGGCAAGCCCGGCGAGGCGGGCGCGCGCTACGAGCTCGGGGCGTCGGTGCTGCCCGGGATCGCCTGGGCGATGGTCGGCGGCTGCACGCTCGTGCCGCAGCCGGCCGAGGCCCACGCGCTCGGCGCGCGCGCGGCGCTCCCCTGGCTCCCGCTCGCGGTGCCGGGGCTCGCGGCCGCGGGCTTCGCCGTCGTCGCGGCGCGGCGGGTCGCCCGGCCGTGGGCCTGGGGCACGCTCGCAGTCCTTTCGGGGGCGGCGCTCGCGACGCCGGTCGCGGCCTCGTTCCTCGTCGGCGGCGGGACGAGCCCGCGCTACGCCTCGCCCGGCCTGCCGGCGCTCGCGGCCCTGCTCGGAATCGGTGCGTCGCTCTCCCGCGAGCGGCCGGCGCGCCTCGTGGCGACGGCGGTCCTGCTCGCTTGCGCGACGCTCGGCACCGCGCTGCACCTCGCCCGGCCGGGGCACGGGCGCGAAGCCGTCGACGAGGCGGGTGCCTGGCTCGACGCCCACGCGACGAGCGATACGCCGGTCGTCGTCACCTCCGGGGAGATGGCGACGCTCGCGCGCTTCCACTGGCCCCACCGGGCGCTCGTCTCGCATCCGCCGCTCGGGGTCGTGGCCGACGCCGGGAACGCGCGCGCCCTCGCCGAGTCGCTGCCGTTTCCCGGGGGCGACCGCGTGTTCTTCGTCTTCGGCCGCGACTGGCTCTCGGATCCGCACGGGGCGCTCCGCGCGTCCGTCCTCGCAAGCTGGCTCTCTTGCGGTGGCGTCGAGGTCGAGGGCATCCGGATCCTCTGCCTCGAGCGAGCACGGACGTCGACCGCGAGCGGCTCGCAGCCGCCGGGCCGGCCGACGCGGGCGCCTAGGCCCCGCACAGGATCTCGGCGAGCCGTCGGGTCTGCGCGCGGCTGTCGTAGCCGGCGACCGCGTCCTCGTCGGGGACCACGGCGAGCTCGCCTCGGGACCACCGCGCGAACGAGTCGCGAAGGAACGCGAGGATGCCGTCGGGGCCACGGTTCGGCGGGATGATCGTCCCGGTCCGCGTCTCGCGGACGACGGCCGCGGCGGCTCCCTCCGCCGGCCCGACGAACAGGATCGGCCGCCGCATCATCAGGTACTGGTAGAGCTTGATCGGGACGATCGAGTCCGAGTAGTCGGTGTCCTCGTAGAGCAAGGCCACGAGCATGTCGGTGCCTCCCATGATCCGCATCGCCTCGGCGTGGGGGAGCTCGCCGTGGTGGACGACGACGTCGTCGAGTCCGCGGTCGCGCACGAAGTCGGCCACCTCCTGCGAGAGGTAGCCGCAGGAGTCGAGCGCGACGCGCCCGTGGCCGACCTCGTCGGCGAGCCGTCGCAGCGCGTCGAGGAACTCGCGCCACGGCAGCCCGTGCTTGTCCATGTTGCCTGCGTAGCCGAGCCGCATGGCCTCGCGCGGCTGCGGCGGGGGAGGGGCGATCGAGGCGGCGTCGCGCGGGTCGAAGCCGTTCGGGATCATCGTCACGCGGTCGTCGGGCAGCGCGAAGCGCCTCCGGTAGCGGGCGAGGTTCTGCGGCGTGTTCGCGATCACGTGGTCGGCGGAGCCGAAGACCCGCCGCTCGAGGGCCCGCACGGCGCGGCCGTGCCAGCGGCTGGCCGGCCGGAACAGCATCGTCTTCTCGGTCCACAGGTCGCGGAAGTCGGCGACCCAGCGCAGCCCGAGTGCGTCGTGCAGGCGCAGCCCGACGAGATGCGTGCTCTCGGGCGGCGAGGAGGAGAAGACGACGCGGATGCCCTCCTGCTGCACGATCCGGCGCGCGCGTCGCACGGCGAGCGGGATCCAGCGCACCATGTGGTCGGGCAGCAGCAGCAGGCGCTCGGGGTAGGAGAGGGCCCGCAGCAGCTCGTAGTGGCGCGAGCCGGGTCCGCGCGAGAGGTAGCGCATCGTGAAGTAGGACCAGCCGAGCGACGGCACGCGGTGGACCCGCAGGGACGGCGGGTAGAGCTCGCTCGCGATGCGCCTGCCCGCGGCGGTCTCGGTCTCCTGCGGCGCGAGCACGATCGGCTCGATGCCGAACTCCGGCAGGAAGCGGACGAACTTGTCGACCCGGCTGCCGCCGGTGGCCGGGAACTGGTCGACGACGACGAGGACCCTGGTCGTCTCCGCTCCGCCGCCCGCCCGGGCCGGCGCCTCAGGCATGCCGTGCCAGCCAGCGGCCCGCGACGATGAAGGGCCAGAGGTCGGTGCCGGAGACCCCGGTGCGGCGGACGGCGTCGCCGGAGACGAAACCGTTGTCGGTGACCGGCGCGAGGTCCTTCTCTCCCGGGGCCTCGAACCAGGCGTAGAGCGGGACGCTGAAGCCCTGCTTCTTCTTCTCGAGGATCGCCTGCGGGAGCCACGGCGCGATCGCGCGGCGGAACAGGTGCTTCTGTGCGGCTCCCGGGTTGCGCAGCTCGACGGGCAGCGCGAGCACCGACTCGACGAGCTCGTGGTCGAGCAGCGGCACGCGGGCCTCGAGCGACACGGCCATGCTCGCGCGGTCGACCTTCGTCAGGATGTCGTCGTTCAGGTAGGTGCGCAGGTCGAGGTACTGCATGCGCGAGAGCGGGTCGAGATCCTCGCGCCAGAACCTGCGGAAGTGCCAGAGGTCGTCGTAGCCCTCGAAGCGCCGGCGGAAGCCCGGCGAGAGCAGCTCCTCCTTGCGGGCGCTCGTGAGCCCGCCCATGAGCAGCGCGTAGCGCTCGACCGGGTCGAGCGCCGAGGCCTCGATCGTCCACTTGCCCTTGAAGCCGACGGGCAGCGGGCGCACGAGGCTGCCGACCAGGCGGCGCGCGGCGCGCGGCAGGCGCTCGAGGCCGCGCAGGCCGAGGAAGAGCCCGTACCAGGAGTAGCCGCCGAAGAGCTCGTCGCCGCCCTCGCCGGAGAGCGCGACCGGCACCGTGCGGCGCGCGAGCTGCGAGACGAAGAACGTCGGCGTCGCCGAGCTGTCGGCGAACGGCTCGTCGTACATCTCGACGACGTCGCCCTCGATCGAGCGCGCGAGCTCCCGGTCGACCGACAACTCGTGGTGGTCGGTGCCGTAGCGATCGGCGACCATCCGCGCGAAGGGGCGCTCGTCGTGTCGCTCGACGTCGAAGCCGATCGAGAAGGTGTGGAGCGGCCCCTGCACCGAGCGGGAGGCGAGCGCGCAGACCGTGCTCGAGTCGAGGCCGCCGCTCAGGAGCACTCCGACCGGGACGTCGGCGACCATGTGCATCGCGACGCACTCCTCGAGTTTCGCCCGCAGCCGCTCGACGGCGTCCGCCTCCGAGGTCGCGCCCGCGCCGCCGAAGCGCGGCGCCCAGTACTCCGACAGGGTGAGCGAACCGTTCTCGAACACCGCCCAGTGGCCGGGCGGCAGCTTCTTCACGTCGCGCCAGATGGTCTTCGGCGTCGGCACGTAGCGGTAGGTGAAGAAGTCCCAGAGCGCGCTCTCGTCGAGCCGGCGCGGCACGCCGGGGTCGGCGACGACGCCCTTCAGCTCCGAGGCGAAGGTCAGGTCGTCGCCGTCGTGCCGGTAGAACAGCGGCTTGATGCCGAGGCGGTCGCGTGCGAGCAGCAGCCGCCGGTGCGGCCCGTCCCAGAGGGCGAAGGCGAACATGCCGCGCAGGCGCCGGACGACGTCGGTCCCCCACTCCTCGTAGCCGTGGAGGATGACCTCGCTGTCGGTCGAGGAGCGCATGCGGTGCCCGGCGCGCTCGAGCTCGCGCCGGAGTTCGGCGAAGTTGTAGATCTCGCCGTTGAAGACCAGTTGCAGCGTGCCGTCCTCGTTGGTCATCGGCTGACGGCCGGCGGCCGAGAGATCGATGATCGAGAGGCGGCGGTGGCCGAGACCGGCCGTGCCGTCGGGCGACACCCAGGAGGCGGCGTCGTCGGGGCCGCGGTGGGCCATCGTGTCGCGCATCCGGTCGAGGAGTGCGGGATCCACCCGCCCTCGGCCTCGGACCAGCCCGACGATCGCGCACATGCTCGGCCCGCCCCAACGCCTCCGGTCGCGGCCCGAGCCGGGCCGCGTGCCGCCGAAGACGCTCGACTTTCGGGGTTGGGAGGGACGGTTGCAAACCGGCCGGCCGCGCCGCCCGCCGTTCGCGCCCCCGCTCCCGGGCCTGCTAGGATCGCACCCGTGCTCAGGTTCGCGCGTCGCGACGCCGCCATCGTCGCGCTGGCCGGGATCGGCTGGACGCTGCTCGCGGCCCGTTCGGCCGGCGACGGCCCCGTCGCGGACCTCTTCGGCGTCGTCGCGGGACTGCTCGTCGGCGCCGCCGCCTACGTGCTGCACGAGTGGGGCCACCTGCTCGCCGGGCTCGCGGTCGGCGGCGCGTTCGGGATGAACGCGAACACGAAGTCGCCGTTCGCCTTCCGCTTCGACCCCGACGCGAACTCTCTCGCGCAGTTCGTCGTCATGTCGCTCGGGGGCTTCGCGGTGACCGCGGCGGCGATCGCGCTCGCGTGGGGCGCGCTTCCCGACGGGCTGCTCGCGACGCGCGTGGCGCGCGGCGCGATCGCCTTCCTCGCGACGCTCACCTTCGGGCTCGAGCTGCCGCTCCTCCTCCTCGGCCTCGCCCGCGGGCGGGTGCCACGCGAGGCGGCGGTGCAAGTCGAGCCCGGGGCGCCCTGAACCGGCGGCGCTCCGGGCGAACGCGAGGCGAGGGGCCACGGCCGGCCGCAGCGCGTGCGCAGTGCGGGCGGCTTTCCGTTCCCGCGAGCGCACGCGGAGCTCGTGGCAAGGCCCGAGCTTCGAGCGGCCCGTCCGGCGCGACACCTTCGCTTCGAGGCCGAAGACGGACGCGAGCACCCGGCGCACGCCGGCGAGCAGCAGCGACAGGCCCTCTCGCGAGGCGTGGTGGACGATCGTCACGGAAGTCGGACCGTCCTCTGGAATGCTGAAGCGGGGAGGCGCTCGGAGATCCGCAGCCAGGCCGTGGGGCCGTCCCGGTCGCTCACCCCGCCGTGGAACGCGTTCTTCACGATCCCGACCATCGCGCGCGGCCTCCCGCCGACGGGCCTCCGGGCTCTTCGTTCCCGGCGTCCGCGTCGTGGTCGAAACCTCGGCAGCGTATCCGGGAGGCGTGGAGTCGGGAATGTCCCGAGGTCGCCGCGCGCGCGGGGGGGGAGATGCGCGACGGGAGCCGACTTGACCGGAAGGATCCATCGGATACTTCAAGGTGCCGCCCGTGACGCCCACCGACGTCAAGAACCCGGACTACTTCCACAAGGTGGTCGACTGCCAGTGGGCGTGCCCCGCGCACACCAACGTGCCGGAGTACATCCGGCTGATCGCGCAGGGGCGCTTCACCGACGCCTACCTGCTGAACCGGCAGTCGAACGTCTTCCCGGGCGTCCTCGGCCGCACCTGCGATCGCCCCTGCGAGCC
>JAFMJW010000378.1 GCA_017853315.1 Alphaproteobacteria bacterium | reverse complement strand
ACCAGGATCGCGGCCTTGCCGAGCGAGGTGAGCTCGGCGATCGTCGTGGCGCCGGCGCGGCACACCACGAGATCCGCGCGCGCGTAGGCGCGCGCCATGTCGTCGATGAAGGCCCGCACCTCGGCGTCCTGGCCGAGCCGCCGGTAGGCCGCTTCGACCTCCTCGCGGTCGGTCTTGCCGGTCTGGTGCTCGACCGCGAGCGGCCGTCCGACCCGCGCGAGCGCCTCGGGAACGACCGAGTTCAGGCGGTGGGCCCCGGCGCTCCCGCCGAAGACGAGCACCCGGAAGCGGCCCGCGGGATCCCGGTCGTCCCCGCGCGACTCGCCGCAAGCGGCGAGGTCGCGCACCGGGTTGCCGGTGACGACCGCCCGCGCGCCGAGGCCCCGCGCCGTCGCCGGGAAGGTCACGCACACCCGGGTCGCGAAGGGTGCGAGCACCTTCGTCGCGAGGCCCGGCTCAGCGTTCTGCTCGAGCAGCACGACCGGGATGCGCGCGAGCGCGGCGGCCGCGACCGCGGGAAAGGAGGCGTATCCGCCGACGCCGACGACCAGGTCGGGTCGCCTCGCGCGCAGGACGCGGCGCGCGCCGACCAGGCTCTTCGCCACGCGGCCGACGCCGCGGGCGACCTCGACCGGCCCCCGGCCGCGCAGCCCGCGCACCGGCAGGAGATCGACCTCGAAGCCGGCGGCCGGCACCGCGGTACGTTCGATGCCGTAGTCGCTGCCGACGAAGGACACCTCGGCGCCGACGCGTCGGCGAAGTTCCTGCGCGACGGCGATGCCCGGGAACAGGTGCCCGCCGGTACCGCCGCCGGCGATCAGGACCCTGGGCACGGCCGCCCTCAGCGCGCGTCGCGCGAGAGCCCGAGGAGCACCGCGACCGTGACGACCGAGGCGATCATCGAGCTGCCCCCGTAACTCACGAGCGGCAGCGGAAGCCCCTTGGTCGGCAGGAGCCCGACCACGACCGCGATGTTCATCGCCGCCTCGACGACGAGCAGGAAGGTGAGCCCGAAGGCGAGCAGCCGCGAGAAGTCGTCGCTCGAGCGCGTCGCCACGCGGAAGCCCCGCAGCGCGATCACGGCGAAGCAGCCGAGCACGACCAGCCCTCCCACGAGGCCGAGTTCCTCGCCCACCAGCGCGAAGATGAAGTCGGTGTGGCCCTCGGGGAGGTAGAACATCTTCTGCTTGCCGTTGCCGAGCCCGGTGCCGAGCACACCCCCGCTGCCGAAGGAGAGCAGCGACTGCACGAGCTGGAAGCCGCCGTTCTGCGGATCGCCCCACGGGTCGAGGAAGGCGACGAGCCGCGCCCATCGGTAGGGCTTCGTCCAGATGAGAGCGACCGCGGCCGGGACCGTCGCCGAGCAGAGCAGCCCCAGGTGGAACGGCCGGGCGCCGGCCGCGAACATCATGCCGAAGGTGAGCGCGACGAGCACCATCGCGGCGCCGAAGTCCGGCTGCAGGAGCAGGACGACCGCGGTCGTGCCGAGCACGAGGAGGTGGGGCAGCACGCCGAACGCGAAGCTGTCCATCCGCTCCTGCTTCCGGTGGAGCGAGCGTGCGAGGTAGAGCGCGAAGGCCGGTTTCAGGATCTCCGACGGCTCGAACGAGACGATGCCGAGCGGAAGCCAGCGGCGCGCGCCGTTGCGCACCTGCCCCACGTGGGGGACGAGCGTCAGGACGACCAGCAGGAGGGCCCCGAGGGCGATCGCGTAGGCGTATTTCTCGAGCGTCCGCGGCTCGACCTGCATCGCCTGCCGGGCGAGCGCGAGCGCGAGCGCGAGGAAGAACAGGTGCCGCTTCACGAGCGCCCACGGGCTGCCGAAGCGCTCCTGGCCGAGGAAGAAACTCGCGTCGTAGACCATCACGATCCCGAACCCGAGCAGGACGAGGACCGCGCCCAGCAGGAGGTGGTCGACGGCGCGGTGACGGAGCACGCGCGGCCGCTGGGTCGCGATGGCGCGGGAGGAGACGATCGACGGGGTGGCGATCATGACGGGAGGGCCCTCACCTGGGCGGCGAAGGCGTCTCCCCTCGCCGCGTAGTTCTCGAACTGGTCCATGCTGGCGCAGGCCGGGGAGAGCAGCACCACGTCCCCCGGCCGGGCCGCGCGCGCGGCCGCCGCGACCGCGTCCGCGAAGAGCTCGTGGCTGCGCGTGTCCGCCGCCCCGTCCCAGGCCAGGCGGAGTTCGTCGCGGGCCGCGCCGTAGAGCGACAGGAAGCGCACCTTGCGCGCCAGCAGCGGGCGGGCGACGCCGTAGTCACCGCCCTTCGACAGACCGCCCGCGACCAGCACGACCGAGCCGTCGCGATAGCCCTCGAGCGACTTGAGCAGCGCGCCGACGTTGGTGCCCTTCGAGTCGTCGACGAACGACACGCCGCCGATCTCGGCGACCGACTCCAGCCGGTGGCGCAGCCCCTCGAACGAGTCGATCGTGCGCTGCACGACCCCGGGCGGCACGTCGAGCGCGCGCGCCGCGAGGATCGCGGCCATGAGGTTCTCGCGGTTGTGCTGCCCCGCGAGCTTCGTCCGCGCGAGCGGGAACACGAGCCTCCCCGCGGGCTCCTCGACCGCGATCGCGTCGCCGTCGAGCATCGCCGCGACGCCGTCGCGACGGGCGGGCGGGGCCGAGCCGAAGGTGCGCACCTCGGCCGCGATCTCGCCGGCGAAGCGCAGGACGCGTTCGTCGTCGCGATTGAGGATCGCGACGTCGCCCGG
>JAFMJW010000104.1 GCA_017853315.1 Alphaproteobacteria bacterium | reverse complement strand
AGCATCGGCGAGCCGTAGCCGGCGTGGCTCGCGGTGAACAGCACGCTCGACAGGACGAGTCCGGCGCGCGGCTGCAGGAATCCGCGGAAGAACGCCTCCTCGAAGACGCCCGCCGAGGCGACCAGGAGGAGTCGCTTCGGCACGGAGAGCCCGACCAGGTACTCGACCGCCTCCGGCACGACGCCCGCCGCATCCGGGGCGATCGCGGCCGCGCCGTCCGGTCCGGCCGCGAGCCCGCCCGCGAGCCAGAGCAGGCCGCCGCCGACGATGCTCATCGAGCCGATCGTCACCGCCCAGGCCCCGAGCCCGGCGCCGACCCCGAGCGCGAGGCGCCCCGCGATCTCCCGGTGCGGCAGCGAGAGGAACGCGGCCGGGGAGGGGAACCCGGCGAGCGCCCACCAGGCGAGGAGAAACGCCCCCAGGAGCGCGTGCGCGCGGAAGAGGTACGCGTAGGACGCGCCCTCGACCTCCACGGTCGCGCCCGTCCCGACCAGCCCGACGAGCGGCTGCACGACGATCGCCGCGGTCAGCCCGACGAGCAGCGTCGCGGCCAGGGCGGCGCGCCAGGGCGCCGGGAAGGCCGCGAGGTCGAGCCGCAGCCGCGGCGAGCGGGAGCGGCGGGCGAGCCCGAGGACGAGCGCCGCCGCGATCGCGACGAGGAGGGCGGGTTCGAGGAGGAAGTCCACTTGGTCCGGCCCGGCGTTTCGGGCATCATCCGGGCCCATGCCGGCCCATGGCAACGTAGCACGAAACGGCGAGTCCGGCGGAAAGCTGGGGCTCGTCCTCTCCGGAGGAGGCGCCCGAGGCTCGTTCCAGGTCGGCGTCTACGAGCGGCTCCTGCGCGACCCGCGCTTCGCCGACGGCCCCGCGGTCATGAGCGGGACGTCGGCCGGTTCGCTCAACGCGGCGATGATCGCCTGCGGGTTCACGCCGACCCAGATGATGGACTTCTGGAACGAGATCGCCGACGACCCGCCGGTCGTCGCGAACACCCGCTTCTTCGGGAGCCTGTGGACCACGGCGGCGAAGATCGCCGTGCGCGAGGCGGTCTCCCTCCCCGGCCGCCTGCCGTCGGAACTCGCGCGGCTCGCGCGCCGCGCCCGCCACTACTGGCCGCCGCGCTTCGGCAGCCTGTCCGCGCTCGCGCTCGACTACGCGCTGACCAGCCGCTTCGACCTCGTGAGCGCGCTGCTCGACGGCATCGAGGCACCGTCGCTCGTCGACACGAGTGCGCTTCGCGGGCGGCTCGTGAAGCTCTTCGGCAGCGAACGCGTGCCCGCGCGGCGACGGCTCGCGATCAACACGGTCGACGTCCACAGCGGCCGCGTCGTGCGCTACGTGAACAGCCCGGTGCCGGCCGTACCGGCTTCCGAGTACGTGGTCGTCCCCGCGATCACGGTCGACATGCTCATGGCGAGCTGCAGCATCCCGCTCCTGTTCAACCCGGTCGCGATCGGGTCGCGGCTGCTCTGGGACGGCGGGCTGCTCGTGAACACGCCGCTGGCACCCGCCGTGGCGCTCGGCGCCGAGCAGATCGTGACCGTGCTCGTGACCGAGCAGCACCGCGGCAGCGCGGTCATGCGCCGCTTCGGCCGCGCCGTCGAACACACCGCCGACGCCTTCCTCGAGAACGCCTACAACGTCGACCGGCTGCTGCTGCTCGAGCGCAACCGGCTCTCCCGCATCGAGGGCAGCCCGTACCGCGAGGTGCGCCTGTACCAGGCGCTGCGCCCCGCGCCGGACCGCTCGGTGTTCGTCGCCGGCAGTTACCTCGACTTCCAGCGCCCGATCCTCGCGGCGATGTACCGCGCGGGCCAGCGCGCGGCCTCCGACTGGCTCGCGCAGGGACCGCCGGTCGACCATCTCGACCCGCGCATTCGCGTCGAGGAGCAGGCGAAGGCCTCGGGCTGAGCCGCGCGCCACGGCGGCTTCCGCCCGCGGCTCAGACCTCGCCGCGCTCGAACAGCGCGAGCAGCGCCTGCTTGTCGACCTTCAGGCCGGGCGTGAGCGGCAGGTCTCCGCGCGCGACGACGCGGTCGGGCGCCTTGTAGTCGGCGACGCGGTCGGCGAGGAAGCGCCGCACCTCGTCGAGATCGGGAGCGGTCGCGCCCGCGCGCGGCACGACGAAGGCGACGCCGCGCTCGCCGAGCACCGGGTCGGGGACGCCGATCACCGCCACCTGCGCGATCGCCGGGTGGTCGCCGAGCGCCGCCTCCACCTCGACCGGGTACACGTTGTAGCCGCCGCGGATGTACATCTCCTTCTTGCGGCCGACGAGCCGCAGGTAGCCGTCTCCGTCGAGCACGCCGAGATCGCCCGTGTGGTAGAACCCATCCGCGTCGAAGGCCGCGGCGGTCGCCTCCGGGTCGTTCCAGTAGCCGCGCATGACGGCGGGCGAGCGGATCGCGACCTCGCCGACCTCTCCCGCGGGCAACGGGCGGCGCTCGTCGTCGACGATCCGGAGCTCGACGATCCCGCTCGGGCGCCCGACCGTCGTCGCGAGGCGCTCCTCGTCGTCGTCGGGGCGCGAGCCCGTGCCGACCGCCGTCTCCGTGCAGGAGTAGCGCGTGACGAGCGCGATCCCGAGCCGGTCGCGGATCGAGCGCACGAGCTCCGGCGTGAACGGCGCGCCGCCGATCGCGCCGACGCGCAGCGAGGAGAGGTCGAAGCGTCCGATCTCGGGGTCCATGAGCAGCAGCGAGTACTGCGCGGGCACGCCGCCCACGTAGGAGGCCCGCTCGGCCTCGATCGTCTCGAGCACCGTGCGGGCCTTGAACGAGTCGAGCAGGATCGTGGTCTGCGCGCCGGCCACGTTGGCGACGATCTTCGACATGAAGCCGACGTGGGAGAACGGCGTGCCGGTCGCGAGGCTGCGCTCGCCGTGCTCCTGGAGCATCTCGCCACGCAGCCCCCGGATCGCGTCGAGGGCGGCGAAGGTGAAGGTCGCGCCCTTGGGCCGCCCGGTCGTTCCGCTCGTCCACACGATCGCCGCGACGTCGTCGGGCGAGAGCTCCGGCCGCGGCGGCGGCGCCCCCGCGCCCCGCCCCTCGAGCGCGGAGAAGGGCGCGCTCTCGGGCACGTGGACCGCCGGGTCGCGCGGGCAGTCGCGTGCCGGCGCCGATCGCGACGGCGCGGCGCCTTCCTCGTCGTCGACGACGAAGACGTGGCCGAGGGCGGGCAACCTCGCGCCGACGCGGCGCACCAGCGCCGCGAGGTCGCGTCCGCCGTGCGAGGCGATCGCGACCACCACGCGCGCGCCCGACGCGCGCAGGATGAAGTCGATCTCCGCCTCGCCGAAGCGCGGGTTCACGCCGGTCGTCACGACCCCGATCTTCGCCGCGCCGAGGTAGCAGAGCGCGTACTCCGGCCGCGGCGGCAGCAGCAGGGCCAGCACGTCGCCGCGCCCGAGCCCGAGCGAGGCGAGCCCCGCCGCGATCGCGTCGCTGCGCCGGTCCCACTCCGCGTAGGTCATGCGACGCGGCTCGCGCGGTGCGAGACCGGGCGGGAACGACACGAACGCGTCGCGCTCCCCCTCGCGCGAGGCGACCTCGCGCAGCCAGTCGCCGAGCAGCTTCATCCGGGGGATCCTCCCGCGGCCCCACGCGCAGGCGCGGGCTCGCCCGCCGCGCCGGCGAGTCCGCGCAGTCGCCAGGTCGCCGCGTCGATCGCGGTCAGGAGCAGCGTGCCGATCTCGATCACGTCGTCCGGCGGGGTCGCGCGGGCGTACGTCGCGTTGGCCGCGATCGTCGTCGACCCGATCTCGAGGCGGCGCGTCGTGCCCCCGACGAGCCCGAGCTCGATCATCGCGCGCGGCTCGGCGAGGCCGAAGTCGGCGAGCGGCGTCTCGCCGCGCGGAAAGCGGTCGATCACGGGGAGAGCGACGACGTCGCGGACGAGCGCGTTCACGACGCCGTCGACCTCCTCGCCCGGCGGGCGCGGCACCGTCTCCCCGGCCTCGAAGGGCCCCGCGATCCGCGACACCTCCCAGCCCGCACCGGCGCGCCGGGCCTCGAGCCGACGCTCACCGGCCGCGACCCGAATCGAGGCCACCTCCGCGGGCGAGAATGCGAACACCGGCACGTTCGACGCGGCCGGCGGCGGGGGCGGAGGCGGGCGGAGCCGCCACGCGAACGCGGTCGCCGCGACGGAGACCGCGATGACGGCGAGCGAGAGCGCGATGCGACGGTTCGGATCCATTCGCCTCAGCTCCTCCGCCGGCGCGCGACGACCACCGCGACGCCCGCCGCGAGCACGAGCAGCGGCTCGACGAAGGTCGTCGCGGCGAGGATCCAGCGGAGGTGGCGCTCGGAGACGAAGACCGGCGAGAGCGGCCCGAGCGACACCGTCTGCGCGGGAGGGCGCGCCGCCCCCGCTCGGTCGTCGGCGAGCCAGCCGACCAGGTGGAGGAAGAGGTCCTTGTTGCCGAGCAGCGGGAGGAAGGCGTCGCTCGGGAAGTCCGCGTCGCCGACGACGACGAGCCGGCCCGCGCGTGCGCCGGCCGCGGCCGGTGCGGCCGAGAAGGCCACCGCCATGACCGGCACCGGGCCCTGCTCGTCGCGGCCTTCCTCGTAGGTCACCTGTCCCGCGCGGGTGCGCGCCGCGCCCGCGGCGGCGAAGCTCTCGCGCGCGGTCCGGGCGAGCACGGAACCGCCGGTCTCCGGCTCCTCCTCGCGACCCGAGACGAGCGCGACCGAGCGCGCACGGCCGAGAACCGCGGGCACGTCGAGGGCCGCGGTCGCCTCGTGCTCGCGCCAGAACGGGACGACGACGCTCGTGCCGTCGCTGCCGTAGACGCGATTCGAGCCGTCGACGACCACGTCGTCGCGCAGCCTGAGACCGCGTCCCGCGAGCCAGTCCGCGAGCGCCGGGAGCTCGACCGGGTCGACCAGCAGCAGCACCGAGCCGCCTCCGTCGAGGTAGGACCCGAGCTTCGCGAGCTCGCCCGGGACGAAATCGACCTCCGGTCCCGCGACCACGACCGCCGACGCGTCCGCCGGGACGCCGGGCTCGCCGAGGAGCGGCAACGTGCGGACCTCGAAGCCCTCGTCGCGGAGCAGTCCCGCCGCGCGACCGTAGTCCTCGTCCTTGCCGTGGGTGAGCCCGCGCTCGCGGTGCCCGGTCA
The DNA here is from genome assembly GCA_017853315.1 of Alphaproteobacteria bacterium. Classification (GTDB taxonomy): domain Bacteria; phylum Desulfobacterota; class Binatia; order UBA12015; family UBA12015; genus REEB422. The sequence continues at coordinate 6,979 of JAFMJW010000104.1, read as the reverse complement.
CGAAGGAGACGACCCGGGGCGTCCGTCGCACGAGCTTCGCGATCGCGCCGGTCAGCACCTCCTCGCTGCCGGCGGGCACGACGAGATCGCGCCCGTCGTAGGACAGGACCGCGCGGTCGTAGTGGTCGACGCCGCGATCCTTCGCGCGCTGCGGGTTGCGGTCGAGGTCGACCAGCTCCCACGAGAGCTCCGGGCAGTGGTCGCGCATGAGTTCCAGCAGGTCGAGCGACCGCTGCCGCTCGCCGCGGCGATGCCAGAGCTCGATGCGCAGCGGACGGTCGACCTCGCCGAGCACGCCCAGCGTCCACGGCGAGAGCGACAGACGGTGCTCCGGCGTCAGGTCGAGCCGTCGGTTCCAGACCTCGGCGAAGGCCTGCACCGCGACCGCGGCCGAGAGCACCGCGAGCGCGGACAGCACCAGCGCTGCCCGGTTGCGCGCCGCCGTGCTCATCGCACCCCCCGCCAGCGCCGCGCGCCCAGCGCGAGCAGCGTCCAGGCGAGGAAGACCGCCGCGAACAGCAGCAGGAACACGACGTCGCGCGTGTCGATGCCGCCGCGGGCGAAGGTGTAGAAGCGGTCGAAGAGCGAGAGCCCCGAGAGGATCCAGAGCACGGGTGCACCGACCGCGAACTCGTTCCAGGTGAGCGCCCAGAACAGCACGAGCAGCGTGTACGTCGCGGCGGCCGCGAGCACCTGGCTGTCGGTGAGCGACGACACGAAGGTCCCGCAGGCGAGGAAGGCCGCGCCGACGAGGAAGAGCCCGAGGTAGCCCGCGACGAGCGGGCCCGCCGCGACCGGCGCGCCCGCGGGGAGCAGCAGCAGCGGGTGGATCGCGGTGCCGGCCAGCATGAGCGCGAACACGACCAGCGCCGCCAGGTACTTGCCGAGCACGATCTGCGCGTCGCGCAGCGGGTAGGTCCAGAGGAGCTCGAGCGTCCCGTGCCGCCGCTCCTCGGCGAACAGCCGCATCGTCACGAGCGGAAGCAGGAAGAAGTTGCGCTGGAGCAGGTCGACGAACTGGTACTGCCAGAGGCCGCGGGTCAGGTCGAAGCCGCCGTTCAGCAGGAAGAACGAGAGGTTCGTGTAGAAGTAGAAGCCCGACAGCGCGAGGAAGAGCGCCATCACCACCCAGGCGAGCGGCGAGGCGAACCAGCTCGCGAGCTCCTTGCGCAGGACGGCGATCACGCGACGCCCCCGCGGCCGCGCGGGCCGTCCGCCCCGGCGCGGTCTCGGCCGGGGCGGGCGTCGCCGTCCCGCGAGGGTGCGCCGGCCGTCTCGCGCCCGCCCCCGACGAGCCGCAGGAAGACCTCCTCCAGCGTCGGCGCCTCGCCCGCGAGCTCGAGGATCGTCCAGCCGCGCGACGTGACGGCGCGGGAGACCGCGGCCCGCGCCTCCTCGCCGGCGATCTCCACGCGCACGCGATCGCCCTCGACCGCGACGTCCGAGACGCCGGGGACGGCGGCGACCGCGTCCCGCAGGGCGCCGACGGGGGCGTCGGCCCGGAGCCGGAGCGCCGAGGAGCCGCCGAGCCGCGCCGCGAGCGCGCCGGCCTCGTCCTCGGCGACGACGCGTCCGCGGTCGACGATGACGACCCGCTGCGCGACCTGCGCGACCTCGGGCAGGACGTGGCTCGAGAACAGCACCGTCCGTCGACCACGCAGCGAGAGGACGAGGTCCGCGATCTCGCGCTTCTGGGCCGGGTCGAGCCCCGCGGTCGGCTCGTCGAGCACGAGCACCTCGGGGTCTCCGAGCAGTGCCTGGGCGAGGCCGACGCGCTGGCGGAAGCCCTTGCTGAGCGTTCCGACGAGGCGGCGTCGCACGGCGCCGAGGTCGCAGGCCGCGAGGGCGCGGGCGACCGCGTCCGGGCGCGCCTTCCGCGGAAGGCGCTTCGCCCGCGCGACGAAGGCGAGGTACTCCTCGACGGTCAGCTCCGGGTAGAACGGCGCGTGCTCCGGAAAGTAGCCGAGCGCGCGGCGTGCCGCGTCCGCATCGCGCACGACGTCGTGCCCGGCGACGGTCACGGTGCCCGAGGTCGGCGGGAAGATCCCGGCGATCGTGCGCATCGTCGTCGTCTTGCCGGCGCCGTTCGGGCCGAGGAAGCCGACGCACTCGCCGGGCCCGACGCGGAACGACACGTCGTCGACCGCGGCGAGATCGCCGAAGGTCTTGACGAGGTGCGAGACCTCGATCATGCGCGCGGAGCGCGCGGGCGGGCCGCGCGGGCCGACGTCGCGCTCATCCCGCCGCGCCGCGGAAGACCGAGGGATTCGCGATCCACGGCGGGCGCCGCCCGGCGAGCCAGGCCTCGATCGAGTCGCAGACCATCTGGCCCTGGTGCGCGATCACGTCGTGGGTCGCGCCGCCGACGTGCGGGGTGACGATCACGTTGTCGAGCTTGACGAAGCGGTCTTCGGCGCTCGCCGGCTCGTTCCACAGGACGTCGAAGGCCGCCGCGCGGATCCGGCCCGAGGCGAGCGCCTGGTAGAGCGGCTCCTCCTCCACGGCCGCCGCGCGGGCCGTGTTGACGAAGTAGGCGCCGGGCTTCATCCGCGCGATCTGCGCCGCGCCGACCAGCCCGCGCGTCTCGGGGACGTCGGGTACGTGGATCGAGAGGAAGTCGGCCTGCTCGACGACGCCGTCGAGGGTGTCGCGCGCGACGCCCGCCTCCTCGAACACCGCGTCGGGCAGGTGCGGGTCGAAGGCGACCACGCGCGATCCGAAGGCCTGCGCGCGCTTCGCCACCCGCCGCCCGATCGCGCCGAAGCCGACCAGCCCGACGGTGCGACCGCCGAGTTCCACGCCGTGCATCGCCTCGTACATCTTCAGGTAGTCGCCGGCGCCCGACCACGGCGTGTCCTTGCCGCGCACGAAGTCGACGCCCTGGCGCACGTGGCGCGCGACCATGAGCATGAAGCAGAGCGTCAGGTCGGCCACCGCGTCGGCGTTGCGCGCGGGCGTGTGGAAGACCGGGATCCCGCGCTCGGTGGCGAGCGCGACGTCCACGTTCACCGGGTCGCCGCGGCAGACGCCGATCATCCGGAGGTCGACGCCCTCGATGACCTCCCGGTGCACGAGGTCGGCCTCGACGACGACCACGTCGCAACCTTCTTCGCGGATGCGGCGCGCGAACTCGGCGCCGTCGAAGAAGAGCTGCTTCGTGACCCGCCAGTCCTCGACGTGGACCGGCATGAGGCGCTCGAGCCTCGCCCGGGAGGGAGCGTCGAAGGAGGCGGTCAGGAAGGCTTTCATCGCGGGACCTCGTCGTCGCATCCGGGCCGGCGGCCGCGGCGGAGGGCGGCCCCCGTCGCGGGGCGGGCCCTCGTCCGCCCGGCGGTCAGCGGCCGGGGACGACCATGCGCTCGACGACGGCGAGCAGGCGTGCCCGGAGGGCGGCGCGCACTTCCGGGTTCGAGAAGTCGCCGCCGCGCAGGGCGGAGACGTAGGGGCTGTCGAGCGTCGTCACGAGCAGCACGCTCTGGACGGCGAGGATGACGAAGTTCAGGTCCGCGTCGGAGAGCACGCCGTGGGTGAAGTCGCGCGCCCAGTCGTGGAAGACGCGCCAGCTCGGGCCCAGCGCGTCCTTCGCCTCGGCCCCCGCCGGCCCGGTGAAGTCGACGATCCGGCGCAGCAGGATGCGCGCGGCGTGCGGGTTGTCGGCGAAGAAGTCGAACACCCCGCCCAGCGCGCGCTCGATCAGCTGGTGCGCGTCGAGCCCCTCGCCGTCGGCGACGAAGCTCTGGCGCACGCGCTCGCGCAGCGACTCGAGAACGCGCGCGACGATCGCGATGTAGAGCGCGTCCTTCGACGCCCAGTGGTAGTGCAGGCTCGAGATGTTCACCTGCGCCTTGGCCGCGATCTCCCGCGTCGAGGCGCCCTCGAAGCCGCGCGCGGCGAAGACCTCCTCGGCCGCCTCGAGGATGCGCTCCTTGGTCGGGTGCGGGCCGGCGGCCGGCGCGCCCTTGTCCTGGGCTTCCATGGTCAGGCCGTCCCCCGCGCGGAGCCGGCGGCGGCCGCGCGCGCGACCTTGCCGGCCGCCGGTGCGACGCCTTCGGGTCTCGCACCGGCCGCGAGCAGCACGCGCAGGCCCTCGATCTCGGCGACGAGGCGCGCGCGCTCGGACTCGGCCGTGCGCGCGGCCTGGTCCCGGGCGGCGACCTCGTCGCGCAGGCGCCCGAGCTCGGCCTCGAGCTCGCTCACGCGCTCGACGATGTGCTTCGCCGCGCCGATCTCCTCCACGAGGCTCGTCATCTGCGTCTCCAGCACGGAGCGCTCGTTCTCCCACCTTTGCGCGGCGCGCGCGAGCGCCCGGGCGTGGCCCTCCTCGGCCTCGCGCAGGCGGCGCCGAGCGATGGAGAGCTCGTCGCGCAGGTCGTCGTGCGAGGGGTCCGTCACCGGCCCCTCGACGGCCGGCTCGACCTCGGGGCGCGCCCGGAACAGGTCGCCCCCGGCCTTCGCGGCCGCCTCGACGGCCTCGTGGAGCCGACTGCCGCTCGCGAGACCGCGGCTCTTCTTCGGGCGCACGCGCTCGCCCATGATCGATCCGCCCTCCGCTCTCCGAAGCGGACCCTATCGCCTGCGCACCGCGCGCTGCAAGCGGCGGGCTTCAGGCCCGCCAGCGACGGTGCACCCAGAGCCACTGATCGGGGTGCGCGCGGACGACCTCCTCGAAGGCGAGGTTCACCCGGCCCATGGTCTCGACCAGCGCCGCCTCGTCGCGGCCCGAGGGCGGGTCGATGAGCGGCGAGAGGCGGACGTCGTGCTGCAGGCTCGACCCGCGCCGGACCAGCACGGCGAGAAGCAGGGGGATCTTCTGTCGGGCCGCGAAGCGCGCGGGTCCGAGCGTGGTCTTGGCGGGTCGGCCGAAGAACGGCACCGGCACGCCCTGCCCCCCGGTCGCGTGCTGGTCGATCGGGATCGCGACGGTCTCGCCCGCCTGGAGCAGTCGCAGGATCTCGCGCGCGGCGGCGTGCTTGTAGATCACGTCGGTCCCGGCACGCGACCTCACGCGGTTCAGAAGGTCGTCGAGGAGCGGGTTGCGCAGCGGGCGGTGGACGATGTGGATCGGCGTCCCGATCAGCCCCGCGGCCTGCGCGAGCAGCTCCCAGTTGCCGAAGTGGCCGCTCACGAGGATGCCGGGGCGGCCGGCGGCCGCGTACTCGCGCCATGCGTGCTCTTCGGCGTCGGACCGGAAGTGGACGCGCTCGCGCACGTTGCCCGGTCGCAGGTCGTCGAACCATGCGACCTCGGCCGCCATGCGGCCCAGGTTGCGGAAGACCTCGCGCAGGGTCTCGCGGCGCCACTCCTCGTCGCGCTCGGGAAAGGCGAGCCGCAGGTTGTCGAGACCGATGCGGCGCAGCCGCGGCGACAGCCAGTAGCCCGTGCCGACGATCGCGGCCATGCGTCTCGCGGCACGCTCGACCGGCACCGAGTGGAGCCACGCGAGCAGCGCCGAGAGCCCCTGGTACTCGATGCGCGCGCGCGTCGGCGACTTCGCGCGCTTGTGGCGTCGCGGCGCACGCGACCCGCCCGGTCCACTCTCGCCCACCACCGCCGGCGCCGTGCCGCGCTGCGCCGGCGTGCGGCTCGCGTGGTCGGCGGACTTCCCGTCGTCCCCGGGCGAGGTCAACGGGCACCCCCGGGCTCGCGATCCGCTGCGTTGCCCGCCCGGGGGACGCTGGCTAAGGACCCCCCGGTGGAGACGTCCGTGAAGACGAGCGAACCGGCGCCTCGCGCGACCGCCCTTCTTCTCGCGCTCGTGGCGATGGCGGTGCTCTTCCTCGCCGGCTGCCCGGCGCAACGCGCAGGCGCGCGGTCCGTGCTCGACCCGACGATGCTCGATCGCGCCTGATCCGCGGCCGAGCGCGCGCCTCGCGGGCTCACGGAGCGGCCGCGTCCCGGGCGGCCCGGGGGGTTCGGTCGCGGAAGTCGACCGCGCGGCAGCGGCCACGCCGCAGCGCCTCGACCAGCGCCTCCTCGTCGCGGATCTCGTCCTCGAACTCGGTCGCGCAGACGCCGACGAAGCTCACGAGGTGCGCGTCGCTGCCGCCGAAGCCCGCGTAGCCGTGGTCGCGCATGAGGTCCTTCACGCGCTCGTTCTCGGCGTGCTTGCTGCCGCCGTTCAGCGCCTCGACCGCGACCACGCCCTCGAGGGCCGGAAGCCGCTCGTAGTGGGCGCAGAGCCCGACGTTCACGCGACCGGGATGGCACGGGCAGGCGATGCCTCCCATGCGCTCGACCTCGCGGATCACTTCCTGCGCGGGCAGGCGCACGTCCGCGAAGTCGAAGCGACGCAGCATGTCGCGGTTCACCCCGTAGACGAGCACGTGGCCGTATTCGGTCTCGACCTCGGCGCCGCGCAGGATGCGCAGGCCGTAGGCGTCCTCGAGCCTCCGGTAGTCCGCGTCGGGATCGAAGCGGCGGTGCTCGGTGACGACGATGCCGTCGAGCGGGCGTTCCTCGCGCTTGCGGGCGAGGATCTTGAGATAGGCCTCGACCGGGGCGCGGCTGTCGTCGGAGGCCTCCGAGTGGAGGTGGAGGTCGAGGATCACGCGGCACCTCCCGCGGACGACGCCCCGACCGGCCGGAAGCGCGGGATCGCGACGTCGTCGCTCACGTCCTCGAACACGACCTCGACCGGCAGGCCGATGCGCACCGTGTCGGGCGGACACCCGACGACGTTCGTCAACAGGAGCACGCCCTCCTCGAGCTCGACGTAGGCGAGCACGTAGGGCAGCTCCTCGCGGAAGCCCGGCGCCTGGTTCTGGAAGGTCACGGTGAAGGTGTAGACCGTGCCGCGGCCCGAGCAGAGGAGCCACTCGACCTCGCTCGACATGCACTCGGTGCAGACCGCGCGCGGGTGGTGGCGCAGCGTGCCGCAGCCGAGACACCTCTGGACGCGCAGCTCGTGGCGCCGGCAGGCCTCCCAGAAGCCCTTCGACTCCTCGTCCACCTTGGGGATGGGTTTCTTCGTCGCCGCGTT